>DATBYP010000183.1:0-98122 GCA_036513675.1 Candidatus Acidiferrum sp. | reverse complement strand
TTTGTAGGTGCGGATGGTGAGCTGTAGATGCACGTCGTCGGGAATGATGTTGTATTTCGTGCCGCCGTGGATGGAGCCGACGGTTACGACGGCGGGATCAAACGGTGAATTTTCGCGACTGACGATGGTTTGAATGGCCATGATGAATTCCGCAGCGAGCACGATGGGATCTTTGCTTACTTCCGGGCGCGAGCCGTGGGCGCCGCGTCCGCGAATGGTAACATCGACGGAAGTAGAGCTGGCGAGCGCGTAACCGGGCGTGTAGGCAATTTTTCCTGTCTCGAGTTCGGAGCTGTCATGCAGGGCGAGAGCGTAGTCGGGCTTGGGGATGCGCGAATACAAACCATCGGCGAGCATGGAGCGCGCACCGTCGATGGTTTCTTCCGACGGCTGACCGATTAGGACGAGCGTTCCGTGCCACTGATCTTTCATTGCGGCGAGCAGCTTCGCTGTCCCGATCAGCGACGTGACGTGGATATCGTGTCCGCATGCGTGCATGACGCCGACGTCGACGCCGGCATCGTTCTTGGTGTGAACGTGGCTGGCGTACGGCAGTCCGGTTTGCTCCTCGACCGGAAGCGCGTCCATATCAGCGCGCACGAGCACCGTGGGGCCGGCGCCATTTTTCATTACGGCGACGATGCCGTGGCCCTGCCATTCCGGTTTGGGATATTTTCCGACGTGCTCAGTAACGTCGTAGCCAAAGCCGCGGAGATCGTTCGCAAGCAGCGCCGCGGTCTTGTCCTCGTGATGCGAAAGCTCCGGAGCGGCGTGGAGGGCTTTGTAGGTGGAGACCAGGGAAGGAAGCTCCTGGTCGAGCTTGGCGTCGAGCGCCAGACTTTGTGCCGCGGCGACTTGCAGTGTTGCAGCTATGACTAGCGACGAGGCCAGTGCAAGAATACAAGCTCTCATTCGAGAAGCTCCTGTGCGTGAAGTTGGGTCGTGGATTATAGCGCTGAACGTCTGAAACTCGGGAACGCTGGACGGGTGACACCCCTAGGGTTTTGTATGGATGTGGAAACACGGGACTTGCGGAAAAAGGGATTTGTAAGGTTATTGAAAACGAAGGGCAGATAAAATAGCGTCTGCAGGACTGAAGATCCGGAGAGTAGAAGAAGCCTGCTGTGGGGTACCCCCACCCCCGGTATTTTGTGAAAAGAGGCTGCAAGCTGTTGAAAACAAAGGACAGGAATTGCAAAAAGAGAGGCAAGAGAGTTCAAGAGGCGGCAAGAGATTGAAGGGCTGAGAGTTACGGCCGCGATTGGCTGGGGACCGATGAGGTTTGTTGGAGATAGCACATGGTCCAGCGCGGAACATGTGGAGGCGCGTGGATACACACGGGGTTGTGGGGGAAAGGAGGGAGGGAACGGGGACACGTTCAGCAGAACCTTGACCAATATATTACCGCATCCGTAACTATTTGTCAAGTGAGAAATAAGGCCTGTGAATTGAATGGGTTGCGGGCGGGGAACCGGAAGAAAGGGTAGGAGAGCAGAATGTGCCAAAAGGGTATGCACCCGCCGACATGGAATGACCATCGTTTGACTTATTTATCTACGACCCCTGGGTGCAGAATGCTGGCGAATGAATTGTTCTTTTACGCTGGCCTCTAGCTTCATTTCCTTGTCAGCCTCCTGTCCGTGTCCTTGCTGCTTTAGCACTTGAGCGAGCAGCGCGTGATAGCTCATAGCCTTCGGGTCAATCGCTAACGCCTCACGCAAGCAGCTCTCAGCCTCTTCCAATTTGGAGTGCTTCAGGTCGAGGCCGGCAAGGCGATACAAGATGGTTGCACGAAGATGCGTTGGTCCGCCGGAGTCCACCTGCAGGGCCCTTTTGTGTTGGGTGGCGGCCTGTTCGTCGCGACCAGCCTGGGCCAGTGCAGTGGCGTAGTTCTCATGGTCAAGCGCTGATTCCGGCAAGAGCTCTGTATTGAGGAGGAACTCTCTGAGGGCCTCCTCGCGACGAACTGAAGGTTCGCGGACCTGCGGGATTCGATTCCACAGCGCCGCAGCATAGTATCTGCGTAACAGTATGTTGCGCGGTGCCACTTTCAATGCGCTTTCATAAACCGATAATTCATCCTTGAATCTGGGCACTTGAATCGCGGTCAAAAGTGCGAGCGTTGCCGCCAGCAACGAACCTGCAAAGATGGAAGCTTTTCGCGGAAGTTTGAGGTCGGTTAAAACCACAGCAGTCATGAGACAAAACGGAACCGAGACCGCATACATATGGCGGTCATGCACCCAGTCTTCTTTTCGCAGTGCAAATACGCAGGCCACCGGGATGAAGAACAGAATTCCCGTCCACAATAGCTGCAATCGCATGCCCGGGCGTTCTTTGTAACGCTTCCAGAGAAATGCTGTCGCGACTAGGACAAGGGCCGCCGCGAGGCTTTTGCCGAACGTCCACTGTGAACTCCAGTCGACTGGATAAAAAAAGCTCAATCGGGTTGGCCACAGGAGATTGCGGAGGTACACGAGAAGGACAAGAGGAGCGTCCCACAGAGCACTTAGGCGGTTGGCGCCCGGTCCTGGCCCAAGATTTCCGCCGAATAGCAGCGTCCGCACCGCCGCATAGGCCACTACCACGCCGAAAAACGGAAGGGTCCAAACCAATCGTTTCCCCCAGCGCTGCGGGCCCGGTGGACGTTCACGCAGTACGTCGTACGCAACCAGCGCAAGCGGAAGCATGGCCGCTGTCTCCTTCGACAGCATCGCCAACGCGGCAGCAAGCACGGACGCCGCTAAATACCAGAGGGGGGCGCCTTGCTCCCGGAACCGGGAATAGGCCAGGAACGCCACGAGCATGAACACCGTCACTAACAAGTCGGTCGATGCGGAAACGTAACTCACCGATTCCACGTGAATGGGATGGAACGCAAAAAGTAGGGCCGCCAGTGCCGCCGTCCATGGCTCTTTCAAGACCTTCACGCCCACTTTGTACACTAGAAGGATCACAAGAAGATGTAACAGCAGCGATGTAAGATGCCACCAGGGCAGCACCATTCCAAACAACTGGTAATTGGCCATTAACCACAACATGTAAATGGGACGGTAGTGCACGGCCACGATATCCATGCCTTGCGGAGGAACAATCTGCGACACGAACAGTGTTGCCCAGTTTTTCCAGGAAGTTATGGTTTCGTTCATCAGAATCAATGGCAGATCGTCGAGGATGAAGTCGTATTGCAGGTCGCGGCAGTAGACGGCTGCCGTGACAAGCATTCCCGCCAGCACGGCTCTATCGGAAGTGATGCGGGCCTGTGAAGACATATCTTCCAATTCTAGTTCGCGGAAGCAGATTGCATTCACAGGCAGAGACTGTCATGCCGAAAGCGGTACGTAGCCACTCCCAGGTATGCTCAATGCTGTATGTACAGAGGGCGGACGGCGGGTGTCACGGGAAGCGATTTAGCACCGATGGGAACCATAACCCGCGTGTCATGGGGAAGAGTTCGGAAGTTATTGATGCGACGGGTATAGTTTTTCCGGGCGCGACAGAGAGTCGGCAAGTAATTCCGGGCAAGGCGCGGAGGCTCGGGGGTAACGGCTCCTAATTTTTAGCCGCGGCTCGCCGCTGTCTCTTGGTTACGTTCTCGGCGAAAGATAGAAGTAGCTGTCTGTCACCGTCATTCATCTCCGCTAGAAATCGGCACAGCTTGTTCAGGAAACGGGCGTCCTTCCCAACGTTGCCCCATTCGGCGCGATTTCTATTACCATTCTTCGGTACGGCTGGCGGGTCCTGGCCGTCATACATCAATTGATAAAGCGGCATCTCGAGCGCACGCGCTATTTTCTCCAACGTTTCGATGGCTGGCACCGTATGACCGTTTTCCACGCGCGAAATGTAGCAACGAAGCAAGCCTGTCCGTTTTTCAATATCTCCCTGAGAAAGCTCTTTCTCCTCCCGGAGAGAAGTTATCCGACGCCCAATGTCCATGCGAAAGCTCCTTTAATTCGCTTTGACGCTTTCCCTCTGCGGCACGGGGGAAAAGCGAAAGGATTATAACAGGCTCCGAAGGAAACGCACGATTTCAACGGCTGCGAATACAAACCAACGGGCATCAAAAAGAAGTTACTGAGTGGCGGAAAGATGCGCCCGGACTGATTCAGCGCATGAATGACGTTGCTGACTATGAGCGTTGATTTCCTTCGCTTCCATGAAAATTAGGAAAATGAAACCAAAAATTAGGGCAAAATTTGCCTAATATGCCAAAAAACGCAGCACTTCCAGCGCGTATCGCACTTTAAGGTATTGAAAACACAGGGAATTGATTTGGGGTAGGGAACTGACGGTCGGTTGCCCTGTGGTGGTTAGCCCCCTACCCCGCGAGTGGTCTTGCTCGTATAGACGAGGTGAGGGTGGAATTAGTTTCCTGGGAAGGCAAAGATTTTTGGGGTGGTTAGCGTCGGTATTTTGACTCGACTGGGCGGATTGTTGTTACTGCGACGTTTTGTTGGTCGGGTCGTCGCTACGACGGACGTTAGCAAAGCCTCGCGTTGCTCGCTGGGACGCGCTAAAGCACGCCCCTACAACTTGCGAGCGGTCCCTAGAGGCCGTAAATGGGGGCTGTAAACGCGAGCTCGGTGCTACAGCGGGCTAGGCAGATCGACCGTATCGAGATAGCGGGCTACTGAGACGTTCCATTTGAACTTTTCGCGGATCGAGGCTTGCAAGGATTGGGCGGCGGAGGGTTCGCCATGGACCAGGTAGGTTTGTTTTGGCGGGGCGGGGAGGCCGGTTAGCCAGCGGAGGAGTTCGCCTTTGCCGGCGTGGGCGGAGAATTGGTCGAGCTCGACAATTTCTGCGTTGACGGGAACTTCTTGACCGAAGAGGCGCAGCGTTTTCGCGCCTTCCTGTAGGGCGCGGCCGCGTGTGCCTTGCGCTTGAAAGCCGGCGAGGATGACGGCGTTGCGCGGGTCAGGCAGACGCTGAACGAGGTGGTGCATGACGCGGCCGCCGGTGACCATGCCGCTGGCGGAGATGATGATGCAGGGCGTCTTCACATTATTGATTTGCTTGGATTCGTCGGCGGTGCGGGTGAGATGAAATTGATGAACATCGAGCGGGTCGCCTTTGCCGTTGTCGTCTTCGCGATTGAATTCCAGGTCGTGATCTTCGCGGTATTTTAAGTACAAATCCGTCGCGCTGAGGGCCATGGGGCTGTCGACGTAGACGGGGAGGCGGGGGATGCGCTGCTGGTCCTCAAGTTGGCGCAGGTAATACATGAAAGTTTGCGTGCGGCCGATGGCAAACGCGGGGATGACGATGACGCCGCCGCGCTTTGCTACGCGATTCACAATGGCGGCGAGCAGTTCGGCGGGATCGCCCGCTTCGTGGTCGCGGTCGCCGTACGTGGATTCGCAAAGGAGGACGTCGGCGCTTACGAGCGGCGTGGTTGGATCGTTGAGAATGGGTTGGTCGTAACGGCCGATATCACCAGAGAAGACGACCACGGTTTTCTTTCCATTTTCGGTAATCGTGAGCACAAGACTGGAGGAGCCGAGAATGTGGCCGGCGTCGTAGGAATCAACGTGGAATTCGGGGCTGATATCGAAGCCTCCAGTGCGCGGCATGGGTTTTAGGTTGCGTAGAACGGGATCGACGTCCTGCGCGGTGTACAGAGGTTGCGGGTTCGCATGGTGGCTGGAACCTTTCTCCTGGGCGCGCTGTGCGTCTTCTTCTTGCAGATGAGCGGAGTCTTTTAGGAGAAGCGTGGTGAGCTCGATGGTCGCGGGGTTGGCGAAGATGAGGCCGCGGTAGCCGTCTTTTACCAGGCGTGGGAGTAAACCGGTGTGATCGAGATGGGCATGAGTAAGGACGGCGTAATCGAAGGTTTTTGGGTCAACGGGAAGAGGCTTGTAATTGCGGTCGCTCAGCTCCGAGGAGCCTTGGAAGATGCCGCAATCGAGTAGGAGGCGTTTGTTAGCGGCTTCGATTAGATATTTGGATCCGGTGACGGTTCCGGCGGCGCCGAGGAAGGTGAGTTTGGGCATAGGGGCTTCATTTTACAGAAATCAGAGATGACTGCTAGTCGATGGAACGAGTACGGCGCGAAAGAGAAAAGCGAAAGAAAGGGAGACAAGCGCGGAGAAAGCGGTTACAGAAGGATACATCTTGCCGGGAAGGGGCGCAGGATTGCTGCGCCCCTACGATCAACGTCGCTTGGACGCCGCACAGGAATGATTGCCTGTGCTACCGGTTAATCGGCGGCAGTGACCGCGGCTTCTTGCTTTTTCTGCGCGACGATTTGGTCGATTTGCAGGCCTAGGCCTTTGGCTACGCCGGTGCCGTAGGCGGGATCGGCCTTGTAGAAGTGCTGGATTTGCAGCTCCTGGATGCGGCGCGGGACGCTGCTCATGCTGGCGACGATGTTGCCGATCAGACGCTGTTTGGCGTCGGTGGCCATCAGGCGGAAGAGATTGCCGGGTTGCGTGTAGTAATCGCTGTCGAGTCGATGATTGTGGCGGTCGACGGTGCCGGCGACTTCTTTGGGGCGCTCGCGATATTGCGGATTTTCTTTCGGGCCGCCGAAGCTGTTAGGTTCGTAATTGGGTTGCGCGCCGTGATTGCCGTCGAAGCGCATGGCGCCATCGCGGTTGTAGGTGTGCACGGGGCACTGCGGCTTGTTGATGGGAAGACCGTCGTAATTGACGCCGAGGCGATAGCGGTGCGCGTCGGGATAGGAGATTAGGCGGGCTTGCAGCATTTTGTCTGGCGAGAAGCCCATGCCGGGGACGACGTTGCGCGGTTCGAACGCGGCTTGCTCGACTTCGGCAAAATAATTTTCGGGATTGCGGTCGAGAACGAGTTCGCCGACTTCGATGAGCGGATAATCTTTGTGCGGCCAGACCTTGGTCAGGTCGAATGGATTGATGTGGTAAGTTTCGGCTTGCTTCTCCGGCATGATTTGGACGGAGACGCGCCACTTTGGGAAGGTGCCTTCTTTGATGGCGTTGAATAGATCGCGCTGGGCGTAGTCGGGATCCTGGCCGCGCATTTCGTCGGCGGATTCGCGCGTGAAATTTTTGATGCCCTGGTTGGTTTTGAAATGCCACTTCACATAGAAGAGTTCATTTTTGTCGTTGATGAGGCTGTAGGTGTGGCTGCTGAAACCGTCCATGTGGCGATAACCGTTCGGAGTGCCGCGGTCGGAGAAGAGAATGGTGACTTGATGGAGGGATTCGGGGGAGAGGGACCAGAAGTCCCACATCATCGTGGGGGACTTCAGATTGGTTTCGGGGTCGCGCTTTTGGGTGTGGATGAAATCGCCGAATTTTAGCGGATCGCGGATGAAGAAGACGGGCGTGTTGTTACCGGTCATATCCCAGTTGCCTTCCTCGGTGTAGAACTTAAGGGCGAAGCCGCGGGGGTCACGCTCGGTGTCGGCGGAACCTTTTTCGCCGCCGACTGTGGAGAAGCGGATGAAGGTGGGCGTTTTCTTGCCGACAGAGTTGAAAAGCTTGGCGGTGGTGTACTTGGACATGTCGGGGTTGGTGCAGACAAAATAGCCGTGGGCGCCGGAGCCTTTTGCGTGGACTACGCGCTCGGGAATGCGCTCGCGATTGAAATGGGCCATTTTTTCGAAGAGCAGGAAATCTTCGAAGACCACCGGGCCACGCGGGCCCACGGTGAGCGAGTTCTGATTGTCACCTACCGGACGGCCTGCGTCCGTGGTCATGATGTTTTTCTTTTCTTCGGCCATTCGTCCTCCTCAGGTGCTGCACGTAACAGTGTGGGCCGCGGCGAGCTATACTGCCAATATATAGATTGGATAAAGAAGATAGGCATTGCCTATAGGAGAAGCGGTGGAACTGCATCAACTTCGGTATTTTTGCGCGGTGGCGGACAGCGGATCATTCAGCCGGGCGGCGGAGCAGTCGCACGTTTCGCAGCCGTCCCTTTCGCAGCAGATTCTTAAATTGGAGGATGAACTTGGGGCGCGGCTGTTTGACCGGCTCGGACGCTCGGTACGGCTGACAGAGGTGGGGAAGACGTTTTTGCCGCGAGCGCGAGCGGTGTTGCGGGAGTTGGAGGCAGCGCGCGGAGACGTAGTGGAGCGGAAGGATTCTGTGGGCGGCGCGATTTGCGTCGGCGTAATTCCGACAATTGCGCCTTACTTTTTGCCGGCGCAACTGACTTTTTTGTCACGACGGTTTCCCGAAGCGCAGGTGACCGTGGTGGAGGAGATCACGCCGGTATTGCTCGATCGGCTGCGCGCGAGCGTTGTGGACGTCGCGATTTTGGCGCTGCCGATTCGTGGGCACGAGTTCGAGGCGTTTCCACTGCTGACGGAGCACTTGTTTGCGGCGCTACCCAAGCAACATAAGTACGGCAAGCGGTCTTCGCTCTCGCTGAAGGAACTTCGTGCGGAGCCGTTTCTTTTGTTACGCGATGGGCACTGTTTTCGTGACACGGCTGTGGCGGCTTGCGACCGGGCGCGGCTTCATCCGCAGATAATTTTTGAGAGCGGCCAGTTCAGCAGCATATTAAGCATGGTTGGCGCGGGGATGGGAGTTTCCATTGTGCCGGCCATGGCGGTGGAGAAGAAATCAGGCTGCCGCTTTGTTCGAATCGAGGATGCAGAGGCGGCGCGGACGGTGGGCGCTGTGGTGTTGCGGGGACGATCTCTTACGCGGCTGCACCGGGCGTTTTTGGCGCACTTGCGGACTTCCGCGCAAACGTAGCGAGACTAGATTTCACGCAGAGCGCAGATCGGATAGCGAGGAGCAGTGAAGTGTTTGAAGAGCGAGTAATTTGCGCGGTGATAAGCGATGCAGGTTTGGACGTTCGTTGAAGACGATCGGTCTTCCCGCTATTTTTCTGGACCGGCACAGACTTGGATTTCAGTCTAAGCATGGTCCATTCCATCCGCTAAGGTGGTGGCGGCCCTGGAGCCGATCAATTGCCTTTGAAAGTGGCAAGCTCCATCACGTAATCCCTTGCGCTGCTGGCTGTAACAGATGCCTGATACGATCCGGTGGCCGAGACGATGCGGTCGAGCAAGCAAACCGTCGCGCCAGTCGAATCATTGGTTTGACTCTGAATTATCCAGCCAGTCGCAGGACTCGCGCACGTTGGATTAGAAGCTTCCGTGGCAGCCCAGGAGAACAGATATTCGTTTGCTGCTGTGGTCGTGACTGCAGCAGACGACCACGCGATGGTCGCCGTGAGTGATTCGTGGAAGCCGGATTGATCGAGCGGCGCGGACGGATCGAGTCCCGCCACCTCAGCCACGGCGACCAATAGATAGGTGCTGCCGCCACTGAAGTTTAGAGTCAGCGCGGTAGTTCCCCCGGCGGTGGACTTGGCGTAATAGAAGTTGGTGTACGTGGCGCTGCCGGAGACGTTGTGGTAGATCGAAGTTGCCAGGCCGCGCGTGAACGTATCTCCGGAACCGTCGGTCACACTGCTGATATCGAGCGGCCAGAAGCTCAGGCCAACAATAATCGCATGCCCTGCACCGGTCGCTTGGGGCAGGGTAAGTGTGACCGTTCCGCCGGAAGTAGGCTCACGGCTGAAGGTGGCTTTCTGGATCAAAGAAATGGCGGAGGGAGCGGTCACGGAGAAACCATTGGGCAGAGTGTTGCTGTGGCTGTCGGGATTAGTGACGGTGACGTTGCGTGTGCCTAGCGTAGCTGTGGAGTTGATGGTGATGCTGGCGGTGAGTTGTGTGGGGGAGTTAAACGCGCAGGAGCTCACCGTGATACCCGCACCAAAGCTGCAAGTTGCCCCGCTCTGGAAGTTGCTGCCGGTGATGATGACGCTCGGCAAACTGCGCCCCTGAGCGCCAGAATTGGGATTGACAGAGCTCACCGTGGGCGGTGGAGGCGGGCCAGCCGTGGTCACCGTGAAGCCGTTCGGCAATGTGCCGGTTTGGCTGTCGGGATTGGTGACGGTGACGTGGCGTGTGCCGAGCGTAGCTGTGGAGCTGATGGTGATGCTGGCGGTGAGTTGTGTGGGGGAGTTGAGCGCGCAGGAGTTCACCGCGATACCCGCACCAAAGCTGCAAGTTGCCCCGCTCTGGAAGCTGCCGCCGGTGATCACTACGCTCGGGAGGCTCTGCCCTTGAGCTCCGGAGTTCGGATTGACAGAACTCGCGGAGGGCGGGGGTGGCGGCGGCGATGACCCGCCCTTGAAGGTGACGATCTCCATCGCATAATTTTGTGCCGCGCTGTCAGTCACGGATGCCTGATACGATCCGGTGGCCGAGACGATGCGGTCCAGCAGACACACCGTAGCCGGATTGGTCTGACTCTCAATCACCCATCCAGTCGCAGGACTCGCGCACGTTGCATTCGAGGCTTCCGAGGCAGCCCAAGAGAACAGGTATTCGTTTGCTGCCGTGGTGGTGACTGCGGCTGACGACCATGTGGCGGTGGCCGTGAGTGATTCGTGGAAGCCGGATTGATCGAGAGGCGCGGTGGGATCGAGTCCCGCCACCTCAGCCACGGCTACCAACAAATAAGTGCTGCCGCCGCTGAAGTTCAAACTCAGTGCGGTGGTTCCCCCGGCAGTCGACTTGGCGTAATAGAAGTTGCTGTACGTGGCGCTGCCAGCGACATTGTGGTAGATCGAAGTGGTCAGTCCGCGCGTAAACGCGTCTCCGGAACCGTCGGTCACACTGCTGATATCCAGTGGCCAGAAGCTCATTCCCACGATCAAGGTGTGTCCGGCAGCGGTGGCCTGGGGCAGCGTAAGGGTGACCGTTCCCCCGGAAGTAGGCTGCAGACTGAATGTAGCTTTCTGAACGAGGAGAATGGTTGCCGTTGAAGTCACGGAAAAGCCACCGATCAGTGCGCCGCCCTGACCATCAGGGCTTGTGACGGTGACATCTCGTGGTCCGACGACTGCCGTCGAGCCAATCGAGACAGCAGCCGTGAGTTGCGTTGGTGAATTGAGAACACACGAATTCACGATAGTGCCCGCGCCAAAACTACACGCAGACTGATTCTGAAAATTATTGCCCTTGATGACGACGGTAATGAGTTGTCCTTGAGAACCGCTATTGGGGGTGACCGAAGTCGGCGCGGGAAGAGGATTCACCAAGAAACCGCCTGGCAAGGTGCCGCTGTGTAGGTCGGGATTTACCACCGTCACATCGTGATTCCCGACTGGGGCAGCCGCATCGATAGACAAATGTCCCGTCAATTGTGTGGGCGAATCAAAAGTACACCTCGCGTTGATGCCAGAACCAAAGCCGCATGTCGCCCCACTCTGGAAATTCGTACCGGTAACAACGGCAGTCACCGTGGCCCCTCGTGTGCCACTACTCGGGTTTGCAGCGCTGACCATCGGCGGCGGAGGGTTGACCACCGTCGCTGTAATGAATAGCGCGACGCTCCCGGTCGATCCTGAATTATCGGTTAGGCTCAACTTAGCAGCGTACGTACCGGTTGAGATATACGTGTGAGTAGGATTCGATTGCGTGGAGGTCTGTCCGTCCCCAAAATCCCACGAGTATGTGGCGATACTTCCATCAGGATCTCGGCTCCCGCTGCTGGAGAAGCTGACGCTCAGAGGGGCGGGTCCGCTGGTTGGTGTCGCATTAGCCGCTGCAACGGGCGGCAGATCCGCGGTCAATTGAACAATCTGTGCCACGGAGGGCACTCCACTGCCGTTCAGAATGAAAATCATATAAGGACCGGGCGGGGCGAGGTTCCCGTTAGCTGGCGCAGTGATGTTGAGGCTGCCTGATGAAATGCTGAAGCTCAACCGGTTGATGCGCTGGTCCTGGTTGAACGAATGGGTAACGGAACTCAAACGAATCAAGTTCACTTGCGTAGTATTAGCCGCGTCGGGGGTAGTGAGTGGAAAGGTTTGTCCATAGTTGATCGTGCTTGGAGCGCCTGAAATTGTCGGTCTCGTTCCCTTGAACAAATAAGGGGGCGAAAAAATCTCGGCAGTCGCTCCGCCGACGTCTCCACCGGCAGAAAGAACACGCCCATCCGGCAACAACACAGCAGTGGAGTGATAGCCGCGATATTTCGTGAAGCTCGCCATCGGGGTGAATTGTTCGCTTGCGGGGTCCCACATTTCCGTCAAGTAAACAGGAGAAGACGCGTTATCAAATCCAGATCCGCTGCTGCCTCCTGTGATCAACACTTTCCCGTCGGCAAGTATTGTGCCGTTGAGTTGTCGCCGCGCTCTAGCCATGGATCCGACATACCGCCATCCCGGTGAAGCTGCATTGAGGTCAATGACTTCTGCTGTTGCAGTCGGTGGATCGCCACCGCCCGCCACGAGCACCTTTCCGACGTCGTATAGCACCACGGTGTCATAATCGCGGAAATTAAGATTGAGGTTGGCTACAGGTGTCCAACTTCCTGTTGCCGACGTATCTAAATAGCGTGAGGGCGATTCAGGCGTGGCATAGAACACTTTTCCATTGGGCGCTAAAAACATACGAGGGTACAACGACAAAGCGAGCTGAGCCGTTGTGAGATCCCGCCAGCGTTGTGTGGCCGCTTGCCACACTTGTGGAAGCGTATTCACACCGGCCGAGTTGTTAATCTCCCCGGAAATAACCAGAACATCGCCATTCGCCAGCGTCGTGTTCGTGGGATACCACCTTCCTGCATTCATATCCGGCACGCGAGTCCACGTATTCGCTACGAAATCATAGAGGGTGGCAAAGGGCACGCCCACGAAATCGCCCAGATTGCCGCCGGTTACGAGCACTTGGTTATTTCCCAGAAAAGACTGACCGGCGCAGAAGAGTTGATATCCGGGAAGGGGTGTTGGAGTGGTGATACCCGTCGTTGGGTCCCAGAGTTGGGGATATAGAGACTCGCCCTGAATAGACCAGAACAATACTTTGCCGTTGGGTAGCATTACGACGTGAGTGGGTTCGTAGGCAGTGCTGAATAGGGCAGACCATTGACCCGTCGTCGCAGGGTTTTGTCCGTTCAAATGAGCGCAAGAGCAAACAACCAACAGAATGACTGAACAGAATCGGAAAAGGAATCCACCTAGCATGTGCAAAATGAATGCACGTACCTGCGGGTTGGGTTCTGTATTCATGAGATTAACTCTGCGGCGTGAGCAGAAACATCCGGTTAGGGCCAGAGTGGTGAACCTGAGCGCCGGATCGATCTTGCCCGGGCATGTTAATCACATTGCCGATCGCTATGATTTGACCCCGGTTGTTGATGCCGAAGGCGCCCTCTAGCAGAACCGGAAAATTTGCAGGTACAAAAGCATTGAGGTCCTGAATACCACTGCTACGTGTCCATAAGAACGCACGGACGCTGACCCCATCACCGGACGTGCCGACCACATCACCGGTGTTGTTGATAGCGACGGCTTCAGTTTCAGTCGCTCCGGGAAGCGCCCCCAGATCGCGCATTCCTTCTGAGCTTGTCCAGATGAATGCCCGGCTGCCGTAGGGTCCTACGGAAACGCCCACAACTTTGCCAGAGTCGTTGATGGCATTGGCAGCGCTGCTGACATCGTTCGGCAGGATGCCAAGATCTTGCGTGCCGCCACTCGGCGTCCAGAGGAATGCATGTCGGATTCGAGAGTTGCCGGAAGCGCCGATGATCTGTCCGGAACTATTTATGGCCAAGGCTTCGGTGTAATCAGCTCCGGGCAGACCACTTATTTCGCGCATGCCGCCGCTCCTGGTCCACAGGAAAGCTCGGATTCCGCCGGCGCCGCTCGATGATCCCACAATTTGATTTGCGTCATTAATAGCGTAGGCTTTGCTA
Source organism: Candidatus Acidiferrum sp. (assembly GCA_036513675.1). Lineage (GTDB taxonomy): Bacteria > Acidobacteriota > Terriglobia > Acidiferrales > UBA7541 > Acidiferrum. Next base: position 84,413 of record DATBYP010000183.1, on the reverse strand, counting down.
CCGGAATCTCCAAGAAGCGTGCCCAGATCCTGAACGCCCGTTTCGCGTGACCACAGGAACGCGCGTATAGAGGTTTGCGTGTTCGAAAAGCCGACGGCCTGCCGATAATTGTTCATGGCAATTGCGCGGCTATTCTCGCCGCCCGACAGCCCACCAATTTGCTCTGTCGTACCGCCCGCAGTCTGAACGAAGGCGTGGGTCTTCGTACCATGCAGATACCCGGAGCGTCCCACTACATCGCCATTGTCACTGAGCCCGCGGATGATCCCACTTCCAGCAGGACGTGACCCGATTTCGACCCAGTTGTAGCGATTAGCTGCGAGCGCGTAATCGGGCGGCAAGAGAGTAAGCACAGAAAATAGCGAGGCAATAAATCGCCATCTGACCGTGTACCGAGCTGGCATGAGTGCACCTTCGTTGCATCCTGAGAGAACTGCTGGGCCTCCCCGTTGGGATCAGGTGGGCGATTAGTTGAAAATGAGTCTAGGACCGAACGGGTAAGCAAATCGGAATTTCCGATTTGGACTTCTGATTCACGCATCCTACGCTTTTCTTGCGCGCGACACAACAAATCTTCTACCAGAACGGCCTGCCGCAAGATCAGCAGTTCCGACAGCTGAACGTCCTAGGAGAAATTAACGGATGAAAATAAGAGCGCAGTGCATAACGAAGGTGCCTGCTTCGTATCGCCCTCGGTTTTAAGGATGTTGCTATCGGATTAAGAGAAGAAACAGAGTTGGTGGAGCCGATGGGATTCGAACCCACGACCTCCTCGATGCCATCGAGGCGCGCTCCCAACTGCGCCACGGCCCCACCGATTGAGAGATGCACAAACTTCCCGGCGCTACCGGGACGCGTTTCCAGCAGCGCCACGGCCTACCGAGTCCTGCGTGATTTATGTTAGCACCAGGGCTTCTGATTCGTCCACCGAGCCTCACACATGATCTGAACGAGCACACCGAGAGAGAAACGCCCGGCGAAGCGAGGTGCTAAGGGATTGACGGTATGGGTAAAAAGTACGAGCGCGATGGGGGAGCCTTAGCTTTTCGCGCTACAGCGTTCGCCCGAGCGCGGGTACGAAAGCGCCCGACTACGCCTGCTAACCGTAACATTTCATGAGGGAGCGTGAATTGGCAGCGGGCATGCAATTCGAGTAGATAGGGTAGCCAATCTACCGGAGAGCGAGGATTATGCGCGCACCCCATCTGGACATACTGAAAAGGCAGAGTGACGGCAGCTTCGTTTGGATCGAGGCGGCAAGTGACATGCAGGAGGCGGAACAGCGATTGTCGCGACTGGCGAGCACAGATCCAGGCGAATATTTTGTTTTTGATCAGCGAAGTCAGCAGATTGTCGCGAAAATCGCGAACCAGCCAACAGCCTGAGCGCCGCGGTACATCAACGAGCAAGAATTCGAACGCGCCGCCAACTTTTGGCTTCCATTGGGAATCCAATAAAAAAGGTTTATTGTGGCACATCAAACCCTACAATTCTTTCCGCCGCAGGAGCGTACGGACGCGACCAACAAGCGCGTAGAAAATAAAATTCTGCTAACGATTCCAGACAGCGAATTTTGGGCAATTCGACCACAGTTGGAAGCGGTGGAGCTGGAATCGCACCAAATTCTTCACGAGTCGCATGAGATCTTGGAGTACGCCTACTTTCCGAACGATGGCTTACTTTCATTGGTGGTTCTTACGGCCGAAGGGAAAACAGTGGAGGCCGGGATTGTGGGGAAGGAAGGGCTAGTGGGCATTCCGGCCATTGCCGGGTTGAACCGGAGTCCGTTGCGCGAAGTAGTGCAAATTAGCGGGAACGGACTGCGGATATCGGTTTCGTTGCTGCGGGAGTTGCTGGCGAGTGCGCCGCAACTGCGCTACCAATTGGAGCGATTCTCGGTAGTTCTGGGGTTGCAGGTGGCGCAGACGGCGGGATGCAACCGTCTCCACGATGTGGAGCAGCGTTTGGCGCGATGGCTGCTAATGGCGCAGGACCGCATGAACTCGGAGTTTCTTCCGATCACGCACGATTTCCTGGCGACGATGCTCGGGACAGACCGGCCAAGCGTCAGCCTGGCGGCCGGGGCGCTGCAGAAAGCCAAAGTGATCGAATACAACCGCGGGTCGGTGAAGATCGTGAATCGGGCGGAGCTCGAGAGGATCTCTTGCGAATGCTATGGCGTGATTCAGCGGTACACCGGGGAGATGTAATCGCGTATCGGCGCACCGCCGGGGCAAGAGCCCGCTATGCGCGGCCGTTAACCTGGGGAGACCCTAAAACCAGGGGTAAGACCTAGCCATCCCAAATATAGCGCTACAAGATGATGCGAGCGTGCTCTACGCCGTTTACCGGATGGTTGCGCAGGCGGTAGCGCGCTACGATCCGCGATTGTGAAGCGTCGGAGAACCATAGAATTTCGAGCTGGGTATTTGTGATGTCCTTGGGCGAGACGCAAGGGTTCGTGCGGAATCAAATTGGAAGCGAGGGGAGTGACGATGCGCAAAAACTGGCCGGAAATTAGCTCGGCTTTCGCCATTGGGTTGGGAGTAGGCGCGATTGTTGGGATGATGTGGGCGCCGCAATCGGGAGAAAAGACACGGGCGATGCTGCGCGACAAAGCGCAGGACGGAGTTGACGAAGCCGTTGCGCAAGGGAAAAAGGTGGCACGGAAGGCGCAAAGAGCAGCAGACAACGCTCGGGAATTTGTCAACGACGCGGTGGATGCGGGCCAAAGTGCCTATCGGGAAGCACGCAATTCTTAGAAGTTCGGGCTCAGGGAAAGCACGTGGGGGTCGAGAATTAGTCGAAGGAGAGAGAAATGGACTTGCTTTGGACGATTGCGGTAATCCTGCTGATTATGTGGCTGTTGGGACTGGTGACGTCATACACGTTGGGCGGATTCATTCACCTTCTGCTGGTGCTGGCGATCATAGTTGTGCTGATTCGAGTGATTCAGGGACGACGGCCGGTTTAGAGTGCGTCTAGAAATTTAGCTGATGCGACATTGCTATGAATTAGTGTCAGCAAAGGGGGTTTACCGTGGACAGCCAGAGATCATCGAAGGACGAAGCGATCCTCACGAGCGTAGCTGAATCGATTGGGGCAACGCTGGGGACGATCGCGGCTAAAGCCGGGTCGGTCCAGAAGGCGTTGACGAAAAAGGTGGCGGCTGCGAAACCACGGGCCCGCCGTGCCGTGAAGGGAGTGGTCAGAAAAGGCAAAAGGCCGCCAGCCAAGGGCGCACGGATACGTAGAGGCGGTACGCGACGGGCAAAGAGGAAAGCGTAAGATCTAGTGGCCGGTACGGCCAGCCCGCTGATACGACTACGTTGTTAACCCGATGGTCCGTTCTAGAGCCACGGACTAATGTCAAATAGTAGACGCCCGGCGGGATGGGCAGCAGTCTTGTTCTTGTTCGGTAGTCTCCCCAATTTCATCTCATCCCTGAACTAATTCCCAGTCCAAGCAATAGCAAGTTATTTGTGTGCTTGCAAGGACGGGTATGCGTTTTACTACGAGGGCAGTCAAAGGTTTGGTGATCCTGTTCCTCGGTGCGGCGGCCTTGGCAACCGCGCTGATGGCCGGACCCATGCCAAAGCAGGACAATAGCCAGCAGCCGGCACCCGACAACAGCAAGACGAATAAACGGGACCGCGACAAGAGTTCGCCAACGGCCGACCGGCAGAAGATGAATGCCACGGACCGGGATCTGGCAAAGCGGATCCGCTCGGCAATCGTGGATGACAAATCGCTTTCCACTTACGCACATAACATCAAGATCGTGGCGCAAGACGGAAAAGTGACGCTGAAGGGCCCGGTACGCTCGGAAGAAGAGAAGAGCGCAATCGAAGCGAAAGCAACTGAAATCGCTGGGGCGGCGAATGTAATCAATCAGTTGGAAGTGGCGCCGCCAAAATCGTAAGAGCAAAGTCACAAGGAGAAAAGAAAAATGGCAGAGAAAAAGACCGCAGTGTTTGGAATCTACTCTAGTCGCGAGGCCGCGGAGCGTGCAGCCGATGCGATCGTGAACGCGGGTTTTTCGCCGGCGGACATTTCGGTGTTGTTGCCCGAAAATCTCGGGAACCGGGCGATCGGAACGGAAAAGGCCACGAAGGCTCCGGAAGGAGCTACGGCCGGCGGGAGCACAGGCGCCGTGCTGGGTGGTACGTTAGGGTTGCTTGCGGGGATTGGAGCTTTGGCGATTCCAGGGGTAGGACCACTCATTGCGGCGGGTCCGATTATGGCTACGCTGGCGGGAGTAGGAGTCGGAGGCGGAATTGGCGGCATTACGGGCGCGTTAGTGGGAATGGGAATCCCGGAATACGAAGCAAAGCGGTACGAGGGAAGGATTCAGAAGGGCGGAATCTTGCTCTCGGTGCACTGCGCGAGCTCCGACGAAGTGAAGCGCGCGAAGGAAATTATCGGGCGCACCGGTGGCGAGGACGTCTCATCGACCAGCGAAGCTTCGGTGAATTCGAAGACTGCAATGCGACGGGGGGCCGGAGGCGTTGAGTAGTTGATTTGTAACTGACGATGTTTGAGGAAAGAGGAAGCGAGAGCTTCCTCTTTTTTCATTTGTAGTTGGCAAGGTGTCCGTGTTTGAAAGTCGCGCGGTCTGGCGCATCTGGAAAGCAAAGAAAGTTAGCGACAGGATCAAGATGCAGTAAATGCCCGATGTTCACCTTGGAGGTGTTGTGCTAATTGTTGTGTAGTGCCGGTGTGAATGAGGGTTTTGTGAGCCCACAACGCGCTTTCGAGCGTGCTGAGACCGCTTGAGAGGTGAGCGATGATACCGCTACGCCTTTTTTTGGCTGACGATCACGAAATTGTACGGTTTGGATTGAGAAACTTGCTGGAGTCGCAGTTCGGATGGTCGGTGGTTGGAGAAGCCGCCGATGGAAAAGAAGCGGTTGAGAAAGTATTTTTGCTAGAGCCGGACGTTGCCCTGCTGGACATTAGTATGCCGGGCTTAAGTGGTTTGGAAGCGGCGCGAGAGATCCTGGGACGGGGCAGCCGAACGAAGATTTTAATTCTATCTGTTCACGACTCGCTAGATGTGATCCAGCAGGTGCTAGATTCGGGGGCGAAGGGTTATGTACTGAAATCAGACGCGATGCGGGACCTAATCGCCGCAGTGGACGCGGTGCGCTCCAACAAAACGTTTTTCACGCCTAAGATTGCGCAGGTAGTGCTGGACCGTCACCTTAAGCGCATGAACGACCATGCGAAGCACAGGCCGACGCTGGTGAAAAAGAAGCAGGCCGGGACATAGAGGCTGGGTCCTTCTTACTGCAACATGGGACAGTGACTACTGCATCGAAGCCGACTCAATATGCGCAGAAAGCGGACTTCCCGTGCCGTCCCTCGAATTTAACTAAGTGGCAGCTCACTCATAGTTTGAAATCAGCCACTGCCGTCACGTATACCAGCGCCGCTTTGCAGATGTGATTGCGGCGGAACCTCGCAAAAAAGGACGCGCAAAATTGCGCGTCCTTCAAAGAAAAAAGAGGTGTTGGCTAACGTCGCCGGAGCAATCCTAAGAGCACCAGTCCACCAATTCCTAATAGGACTAGAGCATTTGGCTCCGGAACAGGGCTTACAGTCAACGTGTAATAACCCCCGCTACTCGCCGAGCCCCCGAACAGGGTGGACGTTCCAGTCTTCATGACGGGCGTGTTGGAAGAAGAAGAGAATAACTGGGGGCCTAGCAGAGCGAAACTATTCAGCGCCGCGACGCCGCCCCCGCCCAGTGGAGTAGTATAGAAATAGAGGGTCAGGGACGTCCACGCCCCGTTCACGTTCACTGGCACGGAGGCAATGTCAAACCCTAAGCCAAATGGGAGCAGTGCACTAGGCACCGGGTGCTGAGCTAGGCTAAAACTTGCTGAAAATCCGGTCCCATTCATCCGATAATTCAGGATCGTATCGGCCTTGGCGGGTACGGTCGAGAGCAACAGCACAGTACTGATCATCCCCAAGCATCGGATCAAAGTTTTCATACGGCCTCGAGCGATCATGTGCCGCCTTCCTGATTGGGAACCTGAAGACTCTAAGTAGATTCCACGCTTCAATGGAGCGATGCCCCATGCTCCCCGGTTTCACACAGCAGGTGCGGGTCCAAATTTTATAGATTCTAAGTTTATGATTCTAAGGAATTTAATTACCGCCTGCGGCGCCAGGTATGCAAAAGACTTCCCAAGAGCCGCACTCGCTAGCCACCTTCGCCAACCCACACCGCTACATTCAGAATCAGGATTGACGGATCGGCGGGAGTAATCCTTTCCGCGTGGGCCGGGCTACGAGCCTTCGGTCCTATTTCCGCAGCGCGAAAACGGCGAAAGCGGCTAAGCCGACAAGAAGAAGCAGGAGGGACTTAGGTTCCGGCGTTGCGAGCACCATGAACTCTTGCCCGTAGTTGCCTTTGGGGGTGAGAATCTCCCAATTCCCGGCGCTCCAGCCTTTGACGGCCTTTTGCGCGTCTCCAATTATGCTCGCGTTGGTGCCGTAGTAGTCGTGCGGCGCGGCCGAGTTATTGCCGACGGACAAGGACCAAATGGCCCACTGGTATTCTGCCTGAAGGGTCTGATCGCTGGTACCCATCATCTGGGTGATCATCCAAGCCATTTCTGTGTAAATGGTTGGGTTGTCAAGACGAGTGCCGGTCCCAGAAATGGCTAAACTCGTGACGTTGGCTGTCCAGCCCGTATTTCCAACAATGTCATGATTAAAGTCAATGCAGTAAAAGGAAGCGGCGCTGCCGTTGAGCGTGCCCCCATAGGGCCCGATTCCATAGCCGTAGCTTGCAAACGCATAGCTGCCGTTTACGTACACGGAGGCGGTGTCGGCCTTTGCACTAACGCTAGTGAGTAGAAGTATAGGGAGAAGCCAGAGCAGGCGAGTTGGGTTCGTCAAAGGGTCTCCAGGGCCGAGGGACAGTCGAACCCGCTTGACCAGTAGCACGGGAGTCGCCAAATGTGCGGCTTCTACTATCCGCAATCTTATCAGTAACATAATGAGATTAAGTCAGTGAGGCAGTTGAACTGAAGAGTTGGGCGAGGACACAAAAGTGGCAAATAGTTGCAAACCGACTTCAGCGGCGGGCTTTTGGGGGTGCATCTAGAAACTAGCTCATTGCAAGCCTTGCGCCTACCTGCGGAACGCTGCCGCCGCTTAGCAGGGTTCTGTGAACCGCCAAACCTGCAGCCGGGGCGAAGCGCTTCCGGGCTAGCATTGTTTTTCCATCTGAATAATCGGCAGAGACTCGCCGTTGAGCAAAGGGACTTCCAGATTCCTGACGGGGAGATAGCCTCGGGTGCGGAAGAGCTTCGCGCCCGTGAGGGTGGCGCCCATCTCGAAGCGCGAGAAGCCCGCGGACTTTGCTGCGTTTTCGCAGGCGTCGAGGAGGAGAGTGCCGATGCCGCGGCGGGCCCAATCCGGATGAATGAAGAAGGCGCGAATCTTGGCTGCGTCATTGTGAGGGTCGAGAAGGTCGTCGTGCCGGTCGGTCCATTGATCGGCACCGTAGAGAGTCTTGCGTTTGCTCCAGCCGCCACAGGCAACCATGAGCGGCGGGACTTGCGATTCCGCGGCACAATACTCGACGACCAAATATGTGCCGTCAGCGATGAGCTGGGTGTCGACACCGAAGACGGTGGCGAGCGCACTTTCCCGTTGCGAATATGTGTAGTCTTCCCCCTGGAGTTGACGGACAGAAGCTTCGATGAGTGCGTGCAGGACGGGCAGGTCTGCTTGGATTGCGGGACGGATGCGGAAGTTCGGCTGCATGAGGACTCTCAGAGGAGATCTACGCGCAAACCAATCGCGCGAGTTATGGTAGTTACCGCGGCTGCGGGCCCAGTATGATGCGGGCGCTGGTTTGTCCGAGGAGATGCACGTGAGGAAATGGATTGCAGCTTGCGTTGGGATAGCGCTGTTAGCCTCGGGTGAAGGATTGCATGCACGATGGCAGAGCCCAAGCGGAATACCAACTACAGACGCGGCGGCGCGACAGACGGAAACTGATGAATACACCAGGTACGAATTACTGGCCGCCGAGAGCGCGAGCTTTCGGATTCGTTATGAGGTGACGGCGACGACAGCAGGCGCGAAATATTATTACAACCCGATCCGAAAGGGGAGCGTGGCCAGCGATGAGGCCGTGTACGATGCGATGACCGGCGAGGCGCTGCAATTTGAAATTGTGAGCGGGGAAGAGGCGCGGAAGGACCCCTTAATGGCGGACGCGGATGCCGGGACGAACTATATCAAGGTGCACCTGGCGCGACCTGTGCCGAAGGACGGGCAGGGCCGGCTGATCATTCTGAAGACATATAAGGACGCGAAGAGCTATTACCGGGACGGGGATGCCATTGTGTTTAGCCGGTCGCTGGGGATCAAGAGAAATAGCGTAGTGCTTCCGGCAGGATATGAATTGCTGGAGTGCAATGTGGCGTCGCAGATTTTGCCGGAGCCGGACGGGCGAACTGCGGTTAGCTTCATGAACGGAAGCGCAGGAGAGGCTCCGCTAATTGTGCGAGCCAAGGTGGGCGCGCAAACAGGGGCGGCCGCAGTTCCTCGACCGTTGATGACTGCGGTTAGTTGGGAAGCGCCGTTCGCCGGGGAAACGGAGAAGGAGCGGCTCTCGGAGCGGGCGCATCAGGATCGCGACATTGTTTATTTCTTGAAGGAGCCGGTGAGTCATGCATTCCGTCTGTATCACGATTACACGGAGTCACGTCCTGGCGTGGATAAGTACGTGAATGTAGTGCGTGCGGGGAGCACGGTTTCTGAGCCGTCGGCATATGTGTTGGACACGGGAGAAAGGCTTGCGACGCAAATCCTCACGGGAGAGCAGTTGGCATTGGCGAAGATCGATGCGGGCGAGGTGGTATCGCCCACTGGTCAGGTCGTGGTCGTCCGGTTTGCGCCTGTGAAGAAGGGGCAATCGATAAGACTTCGGATTTCAGAGACGTATACGGCGATCGGAAGTTACCGGCTCGAGGAGGAGGATTTGATATTTGACCGGAGCTTGGGCCGGCCTCGGAATGCCGTGGTGCTGCCGGAAGGGTGGTATGTGGCAGCGAGCGCGATTCCTGCAACGGTGAGCATGTTGTCGGATGGACGAGTGCGACTGGATTTCTGGAACGGGTCGCCGGACCCGGCGGACGTATTGATCAAAGGAAAGCGACGGGTGACGACTGTGGAGAAAAAGCGATAGGTGAATTTCCGAAAGATGCCGGGTTCCAGCGAGGTTGAGAGAGCGAAGTGAGGCTTTGGACGATTAACTTAGGGAGCGGCGCGTATTTGCGTGGGATCGTTTCCGTTGGGTGATGAGTGGTTCATGGAGCCATCGCCGCAAAAACAGCATAGCGCGGTGTCGATTTGCGTGCGATGCGGCACCGGCGGCGGCGCTTTGCGCACGTTTGCGGGTTTTTTGTTGGCGAATACCTAGAGGTTCGGCGAGCCAAGACGGCATTGCGGATTTGAACCGGAGCCGGGAGGCTTGCCACGCGGTGGCAACTTGAGTGCGAAGATGTGTCCAGCGAGGATCCGAAGAAATGCGCGAGACTTGCATACGCAGTTGGTGCAGTTCGCGGCGCAGATTGCGAATGAACGGATTCCAACGGCGGAACTCAAAAGAGCGGATCGCGCGGCGGACTTGACGGGAAGTCGCGCGAGCATCGGCAACGAAGCTCGTACTGAAAAGCCGTAAGAAGTGGAGGAATAACGGATTTGACGGAGCGGGAGAAGTCCGCGCAGCGATTGTCTCCGTCTGCACAGGAGGCGCTTGAGGTGCCGGGACTAGTTCCTGAACATACCGCGGCACCGCTGCTGGCGCTTCGTTTTGAGCTGCGATCTCCTCCGACAGATTCGTCGCGATGGATGCGCTGCTGACTTGCTCGGCTGCGGATCTAGCATGTGCATCCTGATAGGCATCCCCGGGGGCTGGCATAAGTGCTTCTGAGGATTGCGCCTGCCGTATGGGCTCGGTCGCGGAATCTGAGCCGGTGGAGATGGCGGCGAGTATGGAACTAATGTCGGTGAGGCTGGTGGTCGAGTAGGAGCCGGTGCTTAGAATGCGAGCGATGGAATCGGCGCGATCAAGTTCGCAGTCGCGGGCGGCCCGTTCTACGGCATCTGTGCGAACCGTGCTGACACCCTCGGCGCAGGCATTGATGAGCGAATGCTCGCAGAGAACATTAATCACACGGGGAATGCCACGGGAATAAGCATAGACGGAGCCGATCGCATCGGGCGCAAAGATAGTGTTTCCGCGATCGGCACCTGCGATACCGAGCCGCTCGCGGATATACCCATGAGTCTGTTCGAGGGTTAGAGGAGCTGTCCTGCAGCGGACGGTGATGCGCTGGCGAAGCTGACGGAGTTCATGACGCTTGAGCTTGATTTCCAGCTCCGGTTGGCCTCCAAGGACGATTTGCAGAAGCTTCTCGCGGGGTGTCTCGAAATTCAGGAGCAGCCTGACTTCCTCGAGCGCGGCGGTATCCAAGCCCTGCGCCTCGTCGACAATCAACACCGGAATTTGGCCGGCACGATACTGCTCAAGCAGCCAGCGATTGAGGGCCATGAGTTTTTCACTCTTCAGGGTCGACGCGCACTGCACGCCGAAATCGTTGAGGATGAAATCGAGCAGGTGTTCGGGCTGGATATGAGAGTTGAAGATAAGCGCGGTCGGCATTTTTTGCTCGGTGAGCCAGTCGAGAAGACGGCGAAGGAGCATGGTTTTGCCGGTACCGACTTCGCCGGTGAGGAGGATCAAGCCTTTGCGAGTGCGAATGGCATAGGCGAGCTCATCCGAGGTGGCGCGAGCTTGATCCGTGAGAAAGAGAAAACGGGGATCGGGGTTGATTTTAAACGGGTTTTCGCGAAGACCAAAGAAATCGAAGATTGTCGGCATAGCGCTGCTGGGCGAGGTAGTGGGAGTCTAGGGTAAGTCGCTGCTCGGGAGCAATACAGCATTTCCCTATTAATTGGTGTCATCGACTTTGAAATAACACGCTAAATCACCACGATACGGGGGAATCTATGTCGCCGGTTAGTTAACTGTCCGCACTTTCTCTGGCCATTCGACCAGTAGTTCGCCGTGGCACGCGTTTCTAGACTTGCGGCACTATGGGGGAACAACGGTCGGATCTGGGGTCGCGGCTGAAGTCGGGGCAGTGGTCGGACAAAAACAAGGCGTCAAAGTGCCTGGTGGCATTGGTGTTGGCCGCTGCGCTTGCCGGAAACGGCTGCGCGGGTGTTGTGATGGGGTCGAGCTCTTCGGGAAGCAATGGCACTCCCGCAGCCGGCACGCCATCCCCGACCAATACCCCACAGCCACAGCTTTCTGCGATACCGACGAGCGCCAGCTTTCCTACGGTCACCACCGGCGCAAGCGGCTCACAAACCATTACACTGCAGAACGGCGGGACTGGCAGCGTGACTATTTCCAGCGCGAGCGTGACGGGAAGCGGCTTTGGAACGTCGGGTCTAACACTTCCGATGAGCATCGCAGCGGGCCAAAACGCGACGTTTAACGTGATGTTCACGCCGAGTTCCGCAGGGAATGTTACAGGATCGATTTTGCTGACGAGCAATGCACCCAATTCTCCGCTGGTAATTTTCACGAGCGGCAGCTCCACGGCAGCAACCGCGCTGCTGACTTCCAGCACGAGCAGCTTGGATTTTGGAAGCGTGGTGGTGGGGAGCAGTAGTTCGCTTGGCGCTACACTCACAAATAGCGGGAATGCGAATGTTATAATTTCCAACGTGATCGTAAGCGGTGCGGGATTCAATGTGAGCGGCGCAGGCGCCAATACGACGTTGGTGCCGGGGCAAACGGCAACGCTAAATGCAACGTTTGCACCGACCGCGACGGGGAGCGTTGTGGGGTCCATCGCGGTTACCAGCAGCGCGGGAGGGGTGGCCATTGCGCTGGCGGGTAGTGGGGGGCAGTTGAGTTCGCATACCGTTGCGTTGAATTGGGACCCGAGCACGTCGGACGTGATTGGGTATTACGTTTACCGGGCTCCGGCGGATGGCACGTACGCAAAGATCAACTCCGCTCCAGTGGTGCTGACGGGCTATACGGACGCGAATATCCAAAGTGGGCAGACTTACACATACGTCGTGACCGCAGTCGATGCCGACAACGTGGAAAGCGACTATTCGGATCCCGTGCTGGCCACAATTCCGTGAGCTTCGTCGTCACGGTCTGTAAGAATTTCCGTGACGCGACATCGCCCAAGGCTTTGCCTTCACCGGGCCTATAGGGTTAATCCTGTACTTTGGCCTAGGGAGAATACTGTACAAGGCCTTAACCTGTCCCCTTTGTGAACTCCTGACCAGTAGCCTCCGAGAGCGCCTTGAGTAAGAATCCGACCACTTTGTGAGGCGGGCAAGCGGTTAAGGGGGCAGGCATGGTCGGAGGTCGTTTCTGTAAGTGTCTGAATTCGAGGACCTTATTCAGCGCGTTTCTTTTCCTTTCGATTTTTTCCTTGCTGACGATTCACACAAAGGGCATGCGAGCGGCGACAAGCGGCGCGGCTGCGACCGCGACCGCTCCCGTCGCCACGCCACCGGCTCTGATGGAAGTGACTCCAGAGGAGGTTACCTTCGTAAATGTACCTGCGGGCGACACATATACGCAGACGGTGCGGCTCAAGAACCTAGCCGAGGGCACGCTCCAGATCAAGAGAATCACGACCTCGAGTAAGGACTTCCGAATTGCCGGGATTCTGCTGCCGGTCGTTGTGGCGCACGGGACCAGCGAAAGCTTCACGATCGCGTTTCGAGGAAAGGCCGAGGGCACGGCGGAAGGCCAGATCTCCATTTTGACGAGTTCTAATGATGCCCCGCTCGTACTCCAAGTGAAAGCCTCGACGGCGAGGTCGCAGAGCGAGCTGACGGCGAGTGACGCCGGGATTGATTTTGGAGATGTCGCCGTAGGAAATTCAGGCAAGAAGGAAGTGTTGCTGACAAATTCGGGAAATCGCGATCTGAGGATTGGCGGGATATCGGTTTCAGGTCGGAATTTCAGTCTGTCTGGGGCGACCGCCGTGAACTTGAGTCCCGGACAGAATGTTAGCCTGGAAGTGGACTTCTCACCGAAAAGCGCTCGGCGTCAAACCGGGACCTTAACGGTCGCCAGCGGCGATGGTGGTTCATTACTGACGATTCCACTAACGGCGACGGGCGCGCCATCGTCGCAAAGCGCAGTGAAGCTCAATTGGGAGGAAAGTCCAGCCAGCGTCGCTGGGTATGTTGTTTACCGGTCCGCGGAATCCGCGGGTCCATACGTCCGGATTTCCCCAGCCGTGCCATCTGCCGAATATGTTGATACGGGGCTGGCGGCCGGACATACCTACTATTATGTAGTGACCTCGTTGGACGCCGATCAAGTTGAGAGCGAATATTCGCCGCAAATAAGCGCAACCGTTCCAGTGGGATAGGCGGTAGATCTACCGGGGCGGATTTTAGCTCCGCACGTGCCGGTTTGCACCGCAAATTCCCGGAAGTAGATGACTTACCCGATTGCAATTCAGCCTAATCGCCCCTATGTTCAACGCGATTTGCATTTTGCTTCTCGAATGCAGGGGAGTTGGTGTGGCTATGGCGACAGCTTTGCGGTCCATTCCGGAGCAGTTGCTACTCGGAACCAATCTTATCGAACGGAATAACGAATTTCGGACGAAATTCGACGAGTACAGCTTTGCCTTCCGACACAAATTAGCCGGGCACCCGGTTTTCGAGCTGGGCCGGCTGATGGAGCTGGCGCAAGAGACACAAAACACGCGGCCTGCAGATCTTTACTACGACGCGGGAACGATCGACGTGAACCAGCGGTGGGATCGGACTCCGAAGCCGGAGTTCAGCGCACGCGATGCAATTCAGAGGATTGAGCATTGCGGGGCGTGGATCGTGCTGAAACGAGCCGACAAGAACGCAGAATATGCGGCGGTGTTGAAGGAGTGCATGGCGGAATTGCAGGAGTTCACGGGTTTAAACCTGGACCGGGTAATGAAGGTTCAAGAAGTGATTTTGTTCATTACTTCGCCGAAGCGAGTCACGACATATCATATCGACCGTGAATGCAGTTTGTTGTTGCAGATCCAGGGCGACAAACATATCAGCATTTTCGATCGAAATGATCGCGAGGTGCTTTCCGAGGAAGAAATCGAGCGCTTTTGGTCCGTGGATCACAATGCACCGCGCTACAAACCCGAATTGCAGAATCACGCAACGGTATACGAGATGCGGCCCGGAATTGGAGTCCACATTCCGGTGAACGCGCCGCATTGGGTGCAGAACGGGGACAACATCTCGATTTCGTTGAACGTCAACTTCCAATACCGGGACACGATGCGGGCGAATTTGTATCGCCTGAATTTTCTCCTCCGGAGGATGGGTCTTCAACCAACGCCGCCGGGTGCTTCGCCAGCCATGGACAAGGTGAAGAGCGTGGTAGTTTTGCCGATGGTATGGGCGAAAAACATCGCGCGGGGTAGAAAGCCCTGGGCTTGACAAGCACGCGGCGGAACCCCGCAGCGTCTTATTTCTTCCGAAAATAGAAACCCGAGTAGGTTCGTGTGCAGAGGTCTGGGTGTGTCGGAACCGGCAAGCGTCGCTCGTGCACGGGCCACTCGGACTGTAGCGTGTAACCGAGAGCTTGCATCCCGGTGATGAGTGTCGTGCGGTTGTGCAGTTTGCAGGGAACGAGATAGGAGCGGTTGTCTTGAACGGTGATGAAGTCTGGGCCGATAGAAAGGGGCGTGCGATTGACGAAGACGTGCTTCGGAGGGTCTTCGAGCGAGCGGAGGATTTCATGAAGGGGTTTTTCGAAATAATGGAGTGAGCCTGAAGCGACAAATACATCGGAGCCGCTCGCTTCGGCGAGAGTATCCGCGAAGCGGATACGGGTTTCGGCGCGCTCGGACGCGAGTTTTTCGCCGAGCGGCTTCTTACTCGGCAAGTCATAGACGGTCCAAAGAAGCGCGGGGGGGAAATCTATTTTGGTTTGGTAGGAATAGAACAGGTTCCCTACATTGCCGCCGAGATCGAAGACTTGCCGCAGTTCAGGGGCAAGCGGGGCGAGATAGAAGAGGACAGGATAGTCGCTTTCGCGCACGGTCTCAGCGATTGAAGTGTGAAAGCGGATTTCGTCCGGATGCTCATGCCCGGCAGGAATGTAGTTCGATGCGCAGGCTTGTGCCACTGTGAACGAGGGGAAAACGCGCCGGAAGCCGAGGCACGCATCCAGCGGAGCTCGAGTCGCGCGGTTGGATCGTAGGCGGGTAATGAATCGCCGGCCGACCGAAAGGCTGCCCAGGGAATTGAGAAATGAAGCCAGCGCGCGAATCTGGAAGATGCGAAGACGCAAGAGAAGAGAAGGGCGAGGCATGGCCGCTTTTTCGATGGCGCGCGGCGCAGATTCGTTTGCAGCTTGTTCCGGCAGATCGGGAATGGCTGTAGAGGTTTGAATTATATTTTTCCTAAGTGCGTATAGACGCGACTAAGAATTTTTTTGACGACGAGACCGCCAGTATTGGGGCGCTCTCCCATGCGCGAGAGCCGCTCGTTCGACGGCGGAGGTGCGAGATTGGCGCGAGGCACAAAGGCCGGGAGAGGGTCGCCAGCCTCGTCTGGGAATTCGTACTCCGATATCTTGCGAGCGGGGTTTGCGGCGATTTCGGTGAGCAGGTGACGGAGCTGAGCAATCATGCGATTTACAGTGGCTGCGTCGTACATGTCGCAGTCGTATTCGCAGGAGAGACGCCAACCATCGGAACGTTGCACCATGAAAAAGTTCAGATCGTAAATGGCGCCGGGTGACTTGGATGGGACGGGAGTCATGGATAGCCCAGCAAACTCAAGAGGCTTAACGAAGTCGCGCTGATAGATGAAGTTGATGCTGTAGACGGTGGGCCGATTGGGATCGCGCTTCAGGCGCAATGCTTCGACGACTTGCTGGAACTGAAGGTCTTGGTGCGCCATGCCTTCCTCGACAGAGCGTTGCACACGCTCAAGCAGCTCGGAAAAGGTAGGGTCGCCGGACAGATCGGTGCGCAAAATAATTGTATTGATGAAGACGCCGATGAGCGGCTCCAGTTCTACGCGATCGCGACCGGCCAAGAGCGTACCTACATAAACATCGTCCTGATGGGTATAGTGCGCGATGAGCATTTTTAACGCGGCAAGAGAGAGCGTGTAGAGCGTGCAACCGTGCTTTCGGGCCAATGCGGTTAGTGAATCGGTGAGTGAAACTGGTAGCACGAGCGAAAGAATGTACGAGCAGTGGGTCTTGGTGGACGGGCGGGGATGGTCTGGCGGTATCTCGCAGGCCGGCAGATCGGCTAGTTTCGTTTGCCAATAGGAACGGTGCTGCGAGCCCTCCGAGCTCTCACTCTGCTCATTCTTCCAGATCGCATAATCGGCATATTGCAGCGGGAGGTCGGGTGCCGTTGCTTGGTTTCCGGAGGACAGCGCTTCATAGTGCGCGGCGACCTCATCGCTGAAGATGCCGATCGACCAGCCGTCGGAGACGATATGGTGCACGGTGATCAACAACATGTGGTCTTGCTCAGCGAGCTTTAGGAGGCGAGTTCGGAGGAGGGGGCCGGTCTTCAGATCGAAGGGCAGAGCAGCTTCGGCGATGGTAACCCGTTCCTCCTCGGCGTCGCGAGCGGGAGTGGGCCGATGACTCAAGTCATCTACGGGCAAAAAGACCATTGCCTCAGCGTGAACGATTTGGACCAGAGTGCCCTCGATGAGGGCAAAGCTGGTGCGAAGAATTTCGTGTCGGCGAATGATTTCGTTAAGGGACCGCTCCAGAATGGAAAGATCGAGGGGGCCAATCATGCGGAAGCGCACGGCGATGTTCCAGCAGGGATTGCCGGGTTCGAGGCGGTCGAGATACCAAAAGGATTGTTGCGCCAGGCTTGTGGGGAAACGGTATAGGGGCTCGCCCAATGAGCCGACGGTTGTCGCAGCGGGCGACGAAGTAGTGCGGAGCTTGCCTCTAGCGTTCATATCACGTGGCCTGAGGCGTGGCGTCGAGCTGGTACTGCTCGCGGGGAACGCGCGCGATCTTTTCGAGCTTGCGTTTGCTGCCGCCATTGGCGGCGGCGTTGGCTTCGGCGGCGAGGGCCGCAACGGTTCGCAGTCGAAGGATTTGCTGGGGCGCAAGGGTGATGCCGACGTGCGCTGCGCGGGCAATGATCTGGAAAAGGTGAATGGAGTCCGCGCCGAGATCAAACAGACTGTCGTGCACGCTCACACGGTCAAGGTGCAGAACCTCAGCACAGACGGCGGCGAGCTTTGCTTCCGCGGCGTTGCGCGGGGCGACAAAGAGTTTTTGCTCCGGAAGGCTCAGCGCATCCAAGGGCACCAAGGCTTTGCGATCAACTTTTCCGTTGGGTGTATGCGGTAAAGCGGGCATAAGGACGAAGACCGAAGGGATCATGTACTCCGGAAGAGAAGCAGCGACCCAGGTACGTAGATCTTCAGACGAACACTCTCGCGATTCCTGCGGTACACAATAGGCTACGAGGCGATTACTGCCGGGTTCGTCTTCTTGTGCAGCGACGACGCATTCACGTATGTCCGGATTGCGGGCGAGGACCGACTCTATTTCGCCGAGTTCGATGCGGAACCCGCGAATTTTGACTTGATTGTCCAGACGGCCCAAGAATTCAAGCTTTCCATCTGGCCGATAACGAACCAAATCGCCCGTCTTATAGAGACGGTCGCCAGATTCTTGGGTAGCAGGATTATGGATGAAGCGTTCCGCGGTAAGTTGTGCATTTCTGAAGTAACGCTTGGCTACGCCGTCTCCGCCGATGTGGAGCTCCCCGGGGACGCCGATGGGGGTGGGTTGCTGCTTGCCGTCGAGGACGTAGAAGCGGGTGTTGTGTATCGGAGGGCCGATGGTGACGGGGCCCTCGCCTGCTTCGACGCGGGAGGTTGCGGACCAGATCGTTGTTTCGGTCGGGCCGTACATGTTCCAGAGCTCGCCGCGCTGCAACAGTTGATCGGCAAGTTTTCGCGGCAGGGCTTCACCGCCGCATAGCATTCTTAATCCGGGGAAGCCTGGCCAACCGACTTCGAGCAGCAAGCGCCAGGTGGCCGGTGTCGCTTGCATTACCGTGGGCTTCGATTTGTTCAATAACTGGATCAATAGACGTGGGTCTTGCGCTGTCTCGCGGCTTGCGAGAATGACTTGAGCGCCAGCGACGAGCGGAAGAAAGAGCTCTAGAGCCGCGATGTCGAAGGACAGTGTTGTGACCGCGAGCAGGCGGTCGCGATCGTGGAGCCCAGGCGTCTGGCGCATGGACCAAAGTAAGTTGACGACATTGCGGTGGGTAACTTCAACGCCCTTCGGTTTCCCAGTGGATCCGGAAGTGTAGATTGTGTAGGCGACGGACGACGGTTCAAGGTTGATGGCAGGGCACGTCTCCCGTTCACGCTCAATGAGAACCCAATCACGATCAAGGCAGATCGGGCGAGTATCAAAGATTGGAAGATTCGGAAGCAGCTTTGAATGGGTCAGCAGAGTGGCTAAGGAGGTCTCTTCCATGACGAATGCGATGCGGTCGCGAGGGTATGCTGCGTCGAGAGGGAGATAGGCAGCACCTGCTTTCCAAATAGCGAGTAAACCCACCAGCAGGTCGAGGGAGCGATCGAGCGCAATGCCAACCAAGGAACCCGGCTCAACGCCGATCTTAATCAAGTGCCTGGCGAGTTGATTAGCGCGCTTGTCGAGCTGGGCATAGGTGAGAGTGGATCCCTCAAATGAGATGGCGACGGCGTCAGGATTGCGCGCGGCCTGCTCCTCGATGAGTTCGTGGACGCATTTGTCGCGAGGATAGTCACTGTGTGTGGCATTCCAGTCGTGAAGGATCTGCCGAAGCTCGGCATCGTTCAGGAGTGGGAGTCGATCGACTTCTTGTTGGATATTGGCAGCCAGGCCCTTTAACAGAGTTTCGAAATGCGTGAGCCAGCGCGCGATCGTCTCGCGGTCAAAGAGATCGGAGTTGTAGTCGCAGTCGATTACAAGGCCGCGGTCGGATTCGACGATATTGACAAACAGATCGAAATTTACTGCTGCCTTGGGATTGGGGTCGACTTCCACTTGCAGACCGGGGAAATTGAGATTTGCGCCGACCTTTTCGAGATTGAACTGAACCTCGACAAGCGGGAGGCGGCTTGGGTCGCGACGGAGCTTTAGATTGCGGACCAATGTGCCGTAGGTATAGGACTGATGGTCCTGTGCGTCGAGAAGCGTACGCTTTACCTGCTGGAGAAGTTCGGCGGCAGACTGGCCCTCGAACAGGTCGACGCGAATTGGAAGGAAATTCACGCAATGGCCGACAAGGTTCCCGTTATCTAACAGAGATTGCCCGGCGGTAGGAATGCCGATAACGATATCGGTTTGAGTGGTTAAACGATGCAAGAGGGACGCGAAGCCAGTTAGCAGAGTCGCGAAGAGAGTGCAGCCCTGTTTCGCGCCGGCTTGTCTGATCTGCTTATAAATGGCCGCGTCGATTTGCGTGCGGTAAGTTGCGCCTTTGAACGATTTGACGCCGGGGCGCGGGCGATCGGTCGGTAGCTCTAGGACCGGAGGCGTTTGCTCAAAGCGCTGCCGCCAGTAAGCAGCAACTTCCTTGTCGTCCTTGTTCTGGGACTGCTGCTTTGCGTATTCGCTGAACTGCAAAGCAGAAGGCAGAGCAGGGCTCGTTGCCGCGCGACGAGCCGTGTAGAGCGTGCTGAGTTCGTTCAGTAGAACGTTGGTCGACCAGCCATCGCAGACGATGTGGTGACTGGTGACAATGAGCGTGTGAACCTGAGGTTCGAGGCGGAAGAGGCGCAGTCGAATTACCGGACCGTTGATGAGATCGAAAGGCGTGGACGCTTCTTCTTGCTTGGCCTTTTGCAGGGCCGTCGCGCGTTGCGATTCCGATGCAGAAGACAGGTCCTCGAAAGCGACGGAGAATTTGCCCGGACCGGAAAAGCGAAGCGAATTTCGCTCCGGGATAATCGTAGCGCGCAGGGCCTGATGGCGATTGACGAGATCCCGCAGGGAATCACGCAGAGCTTGCGTATCGAGTCGTCCGCGCATGAGCAGAGTGAAAGACTCGTTAAACGCGCATGACGCATCGTCGCCGAGCTGCGCCGATAGCCAAATCTCCATTTGCGCTTCTGTTAGGGGAACTTCAATGCTAGGCGCTGGATCCTGAACTGCGGGAGATGCTGCCGGTGTGACGCTCGAACGCTTTTCGTTTTCAACTGCGGTCAGACCTGAGCGTTCTGGCAGAATTCCGGCCGCCTGCATTTCCGCGATTGATTGATCGAACGCGCGGACAATCTTTGCGATGTCCGCGTCGGAGTGCGCGGTGGTTAGGAAGCACGGGAAGCCTTCGAGGATGTAAACACCCTTTTCGCGTAGGTGATAGTGGAGCAGGCTGCCAAGCGGGAAGTCCGTGGGAAAGCTGAAATAGAAGATGCTGCCGAAAGTCTCGATGCGAGAGGGAACGCTAGCTTTCTCAAAGAGTGAGTTCAATGCGCCGACCAGCGATGACGTCTTTGCGCTAAGCTCTTGTTGCAACTGCGGGCCTTGCTGGCGGAAGTGCTCGAGCACCGCTTTCACAGCAGCAAGGGTGAGCGGGTGACGGTGGAAGGTGCCGGCAAAAAACGTTACGCCGACAGACGGATAAGAGTCGTCGCCGAACTGCCATGTGCCGCCATCGAGGGCATCCATGAACTGAGACTTGCCGGCCAGAACGCCGATCGGCAAGCCGCCGGCGAGAACCTTCCCGTACGTGGCGAGGTCTGCGCGAATATTGAATAACGCTTGGCAGCCGCCTGGGTGAACACGGAAGCCGGTGACCACCTCGTCGAAGATCAATGCAGCGCCTGAATCCTGAGTGATTTGGCGAATTTCGCAGAGGAATTCGCGAGGCTGGAGATTGGGGTGGCGACTCTGGACCGGCTCGACGAGGACCGCGGCGAGTTCACGCGCGTGCGTGCGAATCCATTCAAGCGATTCGGGGGTGCCGTAGTCTAGAACGACGACATTGCCAACGCTTTCCCGCGGGATGCCTGGCGCAATCGGTAAAGAGCGCGGCGTGTCGGAACCCTTTACGCCTTTTACCAGGACTTCGTCGAACATCCCGTGGTACGAACCAGCGAAGAGCACGACCTTACTGCGGCCCGTGGCGGTGCGCGCGACTCGGAGCGCGGCGATTACTGCTTCAGAACCCGTGTTGCAGAACGTCATGCGCTCATTGCCAGTCATTTCGCAAAACATCTCGGCGATTTGACCAGCCAGAGGCGTCTGAGGGCCGATCTCGAATCCTTCGCGAAGCTGCTGTTCGATAGCGCGCTCGACAAAGTCAGGACGGTGGCCAAGCATGATTGGGCCGAAGCCGTTGAGAATGTCGATGTATTCATTGCCGTCGACGTCCCAGAGGTGCGACCCTTTCGAACGTACGGTCAGAATCGGATAAACCATTTCCTTCCACTGCGTGCGAAAGCCGGAGACGACACGCGGGTCGGCGAGCCGTGCGCGATATTGCTGCGTCATGCTCTTGGATTTTGGGGTCCGCTTTGTACAGCGCTCAACTAGCTCTCGAATGTGCTGCTGCTGGCGCTCGGTGAGCTGCGCAGAGGTTCCTTTCTGCGGCGGTTTGTACGGTCCAAAAGGCTTGAATTCGCGCGTCTCCTGGGGGGCAGCAGCGCTTGGCGTAGATGAAGGAGCTACTTTCGCGACTGATGTCGGGGTGGTTTGCGGCAATGCATTCTGTGGCTTCGCGGGCGATTCCACGGAAGTGCCTCGCAATGCGTCAAGTTGCTTTGCAAAGAGTTGGTTCATTGCTTGCATCTGTTCATGCATTAGGCGCTCAACGGCCGCTCCAGTCGTGCTGCTCGCGTTGTCGGCAGGTGCTGGCGGTTGGGTCCTCAACTGGGGAGTGGTAGACGTAGCTGCGGGCTCAGGCTCGACCTCACGGCGTGCAGGCACTGCCTTCGGAGCGAAGGCGTCGGCGGGCAAGTGAGCGTCTATGAATTCGGTAAGCGATTTTAGCGATGATTCGTCGCCCAGAAGTTGCCGAAACGTGATCTTCAGACCAAATTTGTTCTGTAACGCCTGTGTTACTTGCGTAAGAAAGAGCGAGTCAAAGCCCATCTCGAGGAAAGTGGATGATGCATCGGAGGATTGAATTTGGACGCCGGAAAGGTCTGTGAATATTTCAGACACAATGGTAGATATGACTGCGGCGCGATCGGCTGCGGGTGGCTGATCGAGGGTTGGACCTTGCGAATTGTGAGTCACGCTCTGAGTCTCCTCAAAGGACATATCACTGCCTGTGGCTTCCGTCGCCGGGATCGGATTCATTTCAGAAGGCGCTTGCGTTTGGGAGGCGAGTGCCTCCAGCCAAAACTTTTTTCGCTCGAAAGGATAGGTGGGCAGGGAGACTCGCCGGCGATGCTCTCCGGCATGCAGTGCCTCCCACTTGGGTTGCAAGCCTGCGGCCCAGAGTGAGCCGACCGCGTTGAGTAAATGGAGCGAGCTGCTCTCGCCCGACGTTGCATCTCCGAAGGAGGAGACGATCGTCACAGCGTCTTGCGCGCTGTCGCGCGCGTTCCCATTTTGCCGAGGCACATGTTGCCTAGCCAGAGTGCTCAGCACATTACCCGGACCAACCTCCAGCAGAACCGCTCCGCTCCTCTTTAGCAGCTCCTTAACTCCAGCGGAAAATTGCACTGGAGCACGGAGGTGACGGGCCCAATAGGAAGGGTCCGTTGCTTCCCTTTCGTTTATCCAAGTGCCTGAAACGCAAGAGACGAAGGGAATCTGCGGTGGACGAAGAGGGGTTTGCACCACGCGGGAGGAAAACTGATCCAGAATAGGATCCATCATCGGAGAATGGAAGGCGTGGGACGTCACCAGGCGCCGGGTCGCAACGCCCTCGTTATTCAGTTGTGATTCCAGGCCATCCAGGGCGTCAAAGGGTCCCGCAACGACGCAGAGCGAAGGCGCATTTACTGCCGCAATAGCGAGGTGGCCGTTCAGCCGCGCGCGTACTTCGGATTCTGGCAAACGTACCGAAAGCATCCCACCGGGCGCAATTTTTTGCATCATACGGCCGCGCGAGGCTATCAAGGCAAGAGCGTCTTCAAGAGGGAAAACGCCTGCGAAGCACGCAGCGACGAATTCGCCCACACTATGGCCGAGCATCCCTTGCGGTTGAATTCCCCAACTGATCCAGAGCTGCGCCAGCGCGTATTCCACGGTGAAGATCGCTGGCTGCGCCAGAGCTGTTTCTGTAAGGCCGCGGCTTTCTGACTCGGATACTTCATGAGACGGGTACAACAAAGGAAGAAGGTCCTCGGCAAGATGCGGACGAAGGATTTCGCAGCAACGTTGAACCCACTGACGGAAGACGGGCTCGGACTCATAGACTTGGCGGCCCATATTCGGGTGTTGAGAGCCCTGGCCCGGAAACAGAAAGTAAACGGCAGCGGAATCGTTCGAGCTGGAACGCGCCTGCACGCGCTTGGGGTCGCGTTGCGAGAGCGCCTGAATAGCGTCGGGAATATCGTGGACAACTGCAGTGCGACGGTAAGGGAATCTGCGACGCCCCACTTGCAAAGTCCAGGCAACATCGGCCAAATGCGGGCCTTGCTGCGCTCTCAAATGCTCGGCGAGATTGTCAGTCGCCTTCTCGAGGGCTTGTTCTGAGCGGGCGGACAAGAGCAGCAACTGTGCTGGACGCGCCGAGTCGATTGAAGGTCGCGCGGGCGGCTCTTCAAGAATGACATGGGCATTTGTGCCGCCTACTCCGAACGCACTGACGCCGGCTCGCCTGGGTAGCTCCTGCTGCTTCCATTCGGTGCGCTTGGCATTTACGTAAAACGGGCTATTTCCAAGATCGAATGTTGGATTTGGCTCTTGGAAATGCAGTGTCGGGGGCAAGATCCCATGGCGCAGAATGTTCGTTGCATTGATCAGCCCAGTTACGCCTGCCGCCACATCCAGGTGACCAACATTTGTCTTAGCAGTCCCAATTGCGCAGAATTGCTTTGCGCTCGCCTTTGCGCGAAACGCTTGCGTTAGCGCCGCCAATTCAATCGGGTCGCCAAGAGGTGTTCCCGTCCCGTGCGCTTCGATATAGCCAATACTGTCTGGGCTCACTCCAGCAGCTTCCAGAGCCATCGCGATGACGCGCGACTGTCCGTCGATGCTGGGAGCCGTGAAGCCTACTTTTGACGAGCCGTCGTTGTTGAGCGCGCAGCCGCGAATGACAGCATAAATCTGATCACCGTCGCGAACCGCGTCTTCCATTCTCTTCAGCAAAACAACGCCTACGCCACTGCCAAACACTGTCCCCTTCGCGCCGGCGTCGAAAGCGCGGCAATGCCCGTCGGGAGAAGTCATTCCGCCTTCCTGATACTCAGTGCCACGTTTTTGGGGCAACGTGATTGAGCAGCCGCCCGCAAGAGCCATATCGCTCTGATACGTCATTAAGGATTGGAAGGCTTGGCACACCGCCACCAGCGATGTCGAGCAGCCGGCCTGCAGCGTGAAGCTCGGGCCGCGGAGATTCAATTTGTAGGAGACGCGCGTGGAGAGGAAATCCAGGCTGTTGCCAAGCATTTCCAGATAATTCCTGACCTGATAGCCGCCGGTGAATTTCTGAATGAAATCGTCATTGGTGCACAGTCGCGACAAAAAGTAGGTGGGCATACTGCAACCCGCGTGCACTCCGATGGAACCTGGATAAGTGAAGGGATCGTAGGCTGCATCTTCGAGCGCCTGCCAACAGCACTCAAGAAAAAGACGATGCTGCGGATCCATCAGCTCTGCTTCGCGCGGGTAGATGCCGAAGAACTCAGCGTCGAACAGCTCTACGTCGGCCAAGATCGAACGAGCGCGTACATAGGTGGGGCGTTCAGAAACCTCGCGTGCGCGGGGGACCTCCAGCTCTTCCACTGTAAAGTGCGAAATTGCTTCCACGCCCTCGAGCTGGTTGCGCCAGAACTCGGCAACGCTCCTCGCTCCGGGAAATCGGCCGGCCATGCCGATGATCGCGACTCCTTCAAGCGGGGGAGGAGAGTCAATACGGCTCACGAGTCACCGCCAGGGTGCTGGCCGCGAAAACGCGTGAAGGCTTCCCGTTGCTGCCGCGCCCGCTCTTGCACATCAGACAACGGTGCGCTTTTTGATTCCGTGTGGCCCAAATGCCGGGCAAGCTTGCGTATGGTGGCAAATTCGAAGAGGTCAGTAAGAGAGATTTCGATTTGCAGGATTTTTTGCAAATTGGAATGCACGGCGACGAGAAGCAGGGAATCGCCGCCAAGATCGAAGAAATTGTCCTCGAGCCCCACGTTCGGAACTTTCAGAACACGTTGCCAGAGTTGCGCGAGCGTCCGCTCGAGATCACCCTCAGGAAGGTGTGGTGGAGTGGATTCGTGTTTAGGAGCTAGGTGCAGTTTGGCGAGAGCCGCACGGTCAATCTTTCCGTGCTCCGAAAGCGGAAGCGATGGGAGCGCCACAAAAAATGCAGGAACCATGTGTTGCGGCAACTGTGACGCAACAAAGTCGCGCAACTCCTCAGGCGTTGGCCCAGAAGTAGAGGGAACAAAATAGGCGACCAGACGCTTGCCGCCGTTTTCGGTTCGCTCGCCGACGCAAGCCTGCTTCACTTGTCCGTGCCGCCGGAGCGTGGTCTCAATTTCAGCAGGCTCGATTCGGTATCCGAGAATCTTTACCTGGTTATCCATACGGCCGAGAAATTCGATGGTGCCATCGGTCCGCCAGCGAGCCAGATCCCCGGTGCGGTACATGCGCCGGTGCGGTTCCGCCTCGAACGGATCATCTAGGAATTTGCTGGAGGTCACGTCTGGCGCGTTGAGGTATCCGCGAGCTACACCGTCGCCCGCCGCATACAGCTCGCCGGTTTCACCGGGTGCCACCGGGTTCATGTCTTCATCAAGGATATAAACGCGAGTGTTTGCGATGGGTTTGCCGATCGGAATCGATTCAGGAAGAGAGTCGTCGGCGCGCATAGTATGGCAGCACGTGAACGTCGTGTTTTCCGTCGGACCGTATCCGTTTATTAAATTCGTTTCGGGCGCGTGTTTAAGAAACAAGTGCACATGACGCGGCGACAAGACGTCGCCGCCAGCCAGGAGCTGGCGCAGCGTTCGTAGACCGTCAGGCTGTTCCTCAACCATTAAGTGAAACAGACCCGCGGTAAGCCAAAGCGTAGTCACGCCGTGCTTGCGAACAGCGCGGACAAGGTCTTCGAGCGATGAAGACTCCGGCGGCATGAGCACCAGGCGGCCGCCGTTCAGCAGCGCACCCCAGATCTCGAAGGTGGAGGCGTCGAAGGACAGAGGCGCGAATTGAAGGAACGTTTCGTCCGGCCCGAAGTGACAATAATTTGCCCCTCGAACAAGACGTACGATGCCGCGATGTTCGACCATCACTCCCTTTGGCCGTCCGGTGGAGCCGGATGTGTACATCACGTAGGCGAGGCTTGTTGGTCCTGCGACTTCGTGGGGGTTTTGGTCGGTTCCGGAAGGGGAGAAGGCCTCGGACTCATCATCCATGAAAAGAATTCGAGTAGATTCGTTTGGCCGAAGAGATGAAGCCAGCGATTTACGGGTGAGAACCAGGGGCTTGCCTGCGTCCTCCAAAATCAAATCCAGGCGTGCTTTTGGATAGCCAGGATCGAGCGGGACATACGCGCCGCCCGCTTTGAGGACTGCGAGGAAGGCGATGATCACTTCAATCGAGCGCTCAAAGCAGCAGGGAACCAATGTCTCCAGTGTCACGCCGGCGAGGCGAAGGCGATGGGCTAGGCGATTCGCGCGGCTGTTTAACTCGCCGTAAGTGAGCTCGACATTACTTTGGACCAGAGCCACAGCGTTCGGATGCACGTTCGCGATTTCTTCAAATACTGTGGCGACAGTTTCGCTGCGGGGATATTCGGTCGAGGTTCGGCCCCACGTTCGTAACGGCTCGGGGAGAGACCGCACCGGCATGGCTGGCGCTACTTCGGCAGATCGCTCAGGGCTAGAGATGATCGGCTGCATTCGCAAACTCAATCCAAAAGAATTTCTTTTTCGCCGAAAAGTCGTTCTGCTGTGATCCCGCGGCTGTGGCAGGTTTCCATCAGGCGATTCGAGTGGATGATCGGATTCGATTGTTCGGTGTACTTGATGCTCATCACGTAGTTGAGCCAAGGTTCCTGTCCCATGGCGTACACGTAGACTTCCTTGCAGCGAAATTGCTCGACGATTGCGAGCGCTCGTTCGTAATTCGAGCCAGCCAAGCGGCGCGAGTGGTCCTTTTGCCGTTCAAGTTTTTGAGTGAGTAATGGCCCGTAAATCCAAGACACCGGTGCGCCATCGCATTCCATGCCCACAAACAGCGCGTCCACGTCACCCACATCGCGATGCACGTGCTGGTAGACTTCCGGTGAAATGTTGCAGGAATCCGCCGCGAACATGAGCTTGTGCTTGCCCATTCTGAGGAGGTAAGCAGATTTTGTGAGCACATTCAGGTCGCCATGTTCGCCGAGAAAAGGGAGCGCGGTGATCGACCCTTGCTCGAAGCGGACTTCCTCCATCTCGGAGATTTCGATCACGTTGCGGAAGCCACACTGTTGCAAAAGAAGCTTCAGCGATGGATCTTGCAGTGCGCCCGAACCGTTTCGTGGGACCACGATGTGCCCGATCCGGTGGCGAAGCTGCAGTAGAGTCTCGAACAGAATGTGGTCCTGATGATTGTGCGTTATCAGGACGTAGTCAATGACATCGGGCAGGTCTTCGTATGTATACCGGGAAATATCACTCTCGTACGTATAGCTGAGAACGGGATCAAGGAGCACACTGACGCCGCCCTTTTCCAGCAGGATGCAAGCGTGACCAAAGTAGCGCCAGCGTGCACCGTCCCCATCATATCCAGCGTAAGGGCGCGGACGCTCGGTTGTGAGAAACGAGCCAAACCGCGCACGGTCCTGATCTTCCAGGCCAAGCGCTCCGCTGATCTCCTCTTCCGATGAGGGCGTGTGCTTCATACGAAAGAGCGAGTCAAGGCGCTCGCTCGCGAAAGGTATCTGCAGTTGAAGGGCGTCGCCGTTGTCCAATCTCGGCGTACTGAGCACAAACGGCCTTTCGTCGCCGCTGATTTCGGAGAGCGCTATCGTCTGAAGCCAACAGTTGTAATAAGGGCTCTTGTACAGGAGCGGCTCGATGAGCCGGAAAGATGGATGGTTGTTGAGATCGTAGACCAGTTCCACGTACCCTTGAAGAGCCTTTGGCACTTGTGCATATAGCGGCTCAAGACTAAAGCCGGCCGCTTTTTCCCTCAGCAGTGCGTCCAATTCTTCAATGGCGCGCGATAAGGTCACTAAATGGGCGCTTTTACGCAGCGTGCGCCCGCGTAGGTTCGCTACCTGCTCCACTTGCCTCTGTTTGAGATCCATAAAAGGACCGCCGAGGAGCTGCGGGTTTTTCACGGCAGCTTCGTGCGTTTCCGGCGACTCGATATACGAATCCATAATCTTCAGGTGCCGTTCGGTAATGTTCCGAGACAGAGGCGCCGGCGGAATCAAATGGGCCCAGGCATACCAGCCATCAACAAGGGGTTCCGCAACGACGTTTGGCTTCAAATAATAATGGGAGGTGCTGCTCATTCGAGCTAATTAAAGCGACTGCCCCGTTAATAGGATTAGCGCAACTTCACTCTCGGCGTTCTGGCTCGTCGGGGAGCCAGGCTCAAAAACTGCTTCTTTCATCGATTATTAGACCGCCGCGAATGACACAACGCGCGTATTCACGTTAGCCGATTCGCTCTAAATGTCGATAAGTGACAGACGGTATATCCCTACAGATTTCTGGGTATCCATCTTTCCCCTGCCGGAGCACTTTGTGGCCTTCTATTTGGAGCTGAGGGGTACAGGAAAATCCGGAGTCGTGTACAAGGAGGGCCTTATCGACATTCAGGGAGGCTCAGGAGATAAGAGTGGGCTGTGAGTTTGTAACTTCTTGAGTCACTTTATTCTCGGAAGCATTGCCAGAACACTCGCACTGAAGGACCAAATGTTCGGCAGGCGCTTCAGTCTGGATGCTTGCGGAGATTGAGTACTGAGCCAGAACTGGCAGTCGGGGTGCGCGGTTGTATATAACGCGCTCAATTCATCCCACGGCGAAATCTAACGCCTTATTTAGAGTCTCGTCTCCAATGTCAAACGCCAGCACAACGATGAGCTTGTTCGCGTTCGGTGATTCTTACTTTCCCGCGAGATCAAACCAGGTCAACGCTCAAAGGAGTGACGTGTGAAAACGCAACGAAGCTGCATGATTCTCTTAGTGACGGCGGTTGTGGTGGCCCTGAGCGCGCCTGTTCTTCCGCAAGGGCAAAATCCACAGGAATCCTCGCAGACGACGCAGACAGCATCCAGCAGGCCGGCAGCAGCGCGTCCGGAAGGGGTAAACCTGCCTGTAAAGGTCGGCAAGGACTACGTGATTGGAGCCGATGATGTTTTGGACGTCAGCGTGTGGAAGGAGCAAGAGCTTACTCGCTCTTTGCAGGTGCGCCCGGACGGCAAGATTTCCATGCCGCTGCTGGGCGACGTCCAAGCGGCGGGTATGACTCCTGCACAATTGGCGGAGACCGTTAGCGAGAGATTAAAGAAATATCTCACTGCGCCGCAAGTCACCGTGATTCTTACGCAAATTAACAGTCAACGCGTTTACGTGACCGGCGAGGTGACCAGGCCGGGAGCGTACCCCGTGCTTCCGGGCATGACGATCCTACAGGCAATTACGAGTGCCGGCGGACTGACGCAGTTCGCCAATGGAAAGAAAATCTTTCTGATGCGCGATGAAAACCATATTCAGACCAAACATCCCTTCAGCTACAAGGAAGTGCTAGACGGACGCAAGGCCGAGGAAAATCTGCCAGTCAAAGCCGGCGACACGATTGTTGTGCCGTGATGGAGCGTACGTTGAAGCTGAGCGCATACCTGATGGCCGTCGCGCTGGTGCTTGCTGCGAGTGGGGGCAGTTACGCCCAGACCTCCGGATCGCAGACCCAGAGTCCGCCCGGACAAGAGCCAGCGCAACCCGCGCAGCCGCAGCAGCCGGCGAAATCCTCAGACGACAAGAGTAACAAAGACAATCAGGACCAAGCTCCGACCTCGCCAGTCGTGGCGGGCACGTCCACTGATGCTCCGATCACGGGCGCTTCTCAGCCGATCATCGGGCTCGTCGCTTCGCGCAGCTATGTCGTTCCCAGCGTTTATTTCTTTGGGCAGTTAGACTCCAACGCTAACAACACTTTCGGAAATTATCGTTTCGCATCAATCAATACACTGATGGGCAGCCTCGCCGTGCAGAAGGTCGGCCGCGCTTCGCAGTTGAATTTAGGCTATTTGGCGGGGCGTTCCTTTTCCAATTCGGGCGGCGCCTACGATTCCACGACGCACCAAGCTGCAGCTTCGGAGCTGTGGTCTCGTGGACGCTGGGATGGCTTCGTCTTGGACAAGCTTGGATACAGCTCTCAGGCTTCGTTTCTTGGCGGAGCCTCGCCATTCGATGGGTTAAATACAATCCCAGGACTGTCCTCCAGCACGGGCCCCGTGATCCTGCGAAATTCCTTTCTTCCTGGGCAGGGAGTCTTCACGCCGTTCGGTCCTCGCTTGAGCAACTCCTTGGTGGCTCAAGTCAATAACCATTTGAGCCGGCGAATTTTTTTCACAGTCGTCGGAAATTACAGCATCTTGCATTTTTACAATTCACAGCTAAGCAACGGCGCGCCAGCTGGACTCCAAATAAGTGCCTTCAATTTGATCAACAGCTCCGCCGCGGGTTTCCAGACCGGCATCGGATATCAGCGCTCGCGCCGAGATACCTTCGCGGTTGTATATCGGTTCAATGATCTGTGGTTTAGCGGGTTTCCGGTGAGCGTGCGAGACAACATTGTAGAGGGCGCGTATCAGCGGCAGCTCGGAGAGCGGCTCATTTTTCAGATAGGCGCTGGTCCGGAGATTAGTTTCATTCACGCTCCAAACGTTCCAGGCAGCCCGGCGTCTTCCGAGACCCGGGTTTCTTGGGCTGCCGACACCTCGTTTCGTTATCAAATGAGGCGCGGCCTGGATGTGAGCGCCGGGTACGACCACTTCTTGAGCAGCGGCAGCGGCGTGTTCCTTGGAGCAATTACCGATCGAGCCTTCGCGGGAGTTAATCGCCAGCTTTCTCGTGTATGGGACCTGAATGTCACCGTGAATTACGCGCACAATCGAAATTTGGTCCCGCTGTTCAACAACACAACCATTGTAGCGCCTGCAGATGCTAGTTATGACTCGGTTTACGGTGGCATTGAGCTACGGCGTCGCGTCGGCAGAGATTCTGAGGTATTTTTCGGGTACATAGGCCGTTATCAGACTGCCAGCTTCATCGTGTGCCCCCAAGGTATCTGTAACGGCTCAAACCTCGTCGGACATCAATTGAATTTCGGATTTTCCTGGCATCTCAAGCCTGTTCCTATCGGTTGAACCGCAATTGGAGAAAAAAAGAACATGATCGGACATCGACAGCTAACCATGGAAGACTATACGGCAATGTTTCGCCGTCACAAGCGCACCCTGATTCTCCTGGCCATCCTGGGGCCGGCGGTGGGCTATCTTTTGTGCTTCATTTTACCGAAGGAATATACGTCGCAAACGGTGATTCTCGTGGAGCAGCCGGCTGTTTCGGCCAGCTATGTAACAGACATTAACACTGGAGATTTGAAACAGCGACTAACAACGCTGCAGGAACAGATACTAAGCCGGTCGAGGCTCGAAGGAATCATCAACAAATTCGAGCTCTATCCAAAAGAGCGAAAGCAGCAAGTCTCGATGGAAGTATTGGTGGATCGCCTCCGTAAGAAAATCACCGTAACCCCGGTGAAGCCCATGGCCGAATCGAATAGCACGCAGCTCCCGGGATTCACTATTAAAGTGACTGACCGCGATCCCGCACGCGCGCAGAAAGTGTGCAACGAAGTTGTCTCCGTATTCATGCAAGAGAATCAACGCGTGAAGCATGACCAGGCAAGCGGAACCACAGTGTTCCTGACCAAGCAGGTTCAGGACGCGAAGGTCAAGCTGGATGACCAGGACTCTAAACTCGCCGCATTCAAAAGCCTTCACACAGGAATGCTTCCTGATGAACAGCAAGCAAATCTAAATGTGCTGTCGGGACTGAACACGCAGCTCGATGCGGCCACACAAGCTCTCAGTCGTGCGCAGCAAGACAAGTCTTTTACCGAATCCATGCTCGCGCAGCAACTTGCATCGCGTTCCGCCGATAATCCCTCGGCTCAAAAGCAATTAGCCGACATGCAAAGCGAGCTTTCGGCCCTCCTCGCCAAGGATACGGAAGACCATCCCGACGTCATCCGATTGCGCCAAAGTATCGCCGATTTGAAGCAGAAAATCGCTTCTTCTCAAGGTGCCCCTGCGGCGAACACAGCGATTACCGCGGGAGCGGACACCCCGGAAATTCAGCAATTGCGCGCACAAGCGCACCAGTATGATTCCATCTTAAAAGAAAAGACCGCGCAGCAGCGCGATATTCAAAGGCAGATCGGTGTGTACCAGAGCCGCCTGCAACTCAGTCCTAATGTCGAAGAGCAATACAAACAACTCACACGGGATTATCAGGCGGCGCTTGATTTCTACAATGCCTTACTGAAGAAGCGCAGCGAATCTGCGATGTTCAGCGACATGAATCACCAAGCCGAAAGCGCAGAATTTCGCATCCTCGACTCTGCAAATCTGCCCGAAGGGGCATCCTTTCCCAACCCGCTGTACTTTTCACTGGGCGGGCTCGCTCTCGGGCTCGCACTGGGTTTCGGCATCATCGCGCTGCGAGAATTGCGCGACAAGACTTTACGCACTGAGGAAGACGTCGAGTTCTTCCTCCAACTACCCACGCTCGCCAACATTCCTTCGGTCCAAAGTGCCCGGCGCCATGCCGCTAGAAAGGACTCTTCCGAAGGCCCTAGGCTGGTCGCGAGCGCTTGAGACTAATTCATGTATAAATCGTTTTTTGGACTGCGAGAAAACCCGTTTAACGCCAATCCGGATCCCCGTTATCTATTCTTGACGAAGGAAATCCAGGAGGCGCTGGCGGGTCTCGCCTATGGCATCAAGAATCGCAAGGGGTTTATCCTGCTCACGGGTGAAGTGGGCACCGGCAAGACGACGCTGCTCAATCGCTTGCTGGACTGGCTAAACCTTGAAGGCGTCGCCACCGCCTACATCTTCAACTCGCAGCTCGACACAAGCCAGCTCTTCGACTTTATGATGGCGGACTTCGGCATTCCTTGTGAGAGCCGCGACAAGAGCCATGTGTTGATGCGTCTCAACCACTGGCTGCTGCAACGCTATCGTGATCGCAAGACTTCTGTCCTGATCGTGGACGAAGCGCAAAATCTCTCTTTCGAAGTCCTTGAGGAAATTCGCCTACTCACGAATTTCGAAACAGCAAGCGAAAAGCTGCTCCAAATCGTACTCTCCGGTCAGCCTGAGCTTGAGGAGAAGTTGCGCGATCCCCGGCTCCGCCAGTTGCGCCAACGGATTACGATGCGCTGCCGAACGCAGCCTCTCTCCCACGAAGAATTGACTGGATACATCAATGAACGACTGCGAATTGGCGGAGCAAACGGAGCCCCTATTTTTTCTCCAGAGGCCGTCGAAGCTATTTACAAGTATTCGCGCGGCATCCCTCGCGTGGCAAATCTGCTGTGCGAGAACTCACTCATCAACTCTTTCGTCGATCAGGTGAAGCCTGTCCCGCCGGGAGTTGTGCATGAAGCTGCGCATGAATTTGAGCTCGACGAACTGGATCCTATGGCCCGCCCAGTGATCCGCAACGGCGAGGACCCGTCAAAGACGGTGGAAGGCCTTCTGCGTAGCTTGAATCACCTTTTGGAAGAAATGGGTCGCAATAATTCAATATCAAGCGCAGCACACGAAAGGAAGCCATGAGCAGGATCCACGAAGCATTAAAGCGCGCCGAACAGCAAAGGACCGTACCACTGGAGGTGCCTCCCCCTCCCATGGTTTCAGAGCTCCAGGGTCAGGTCGCGGATTTGCCAACGACCGCTCCTCCAGAGATGGTGGATCCGCTGGCGCACTCCCAGATTGACGCCAAGACAAGAGCCGCAGAATTTCTTCGCTTCGACGACATCTGGACTCAGTGTGCCAATCCAGGCTGGCGCTTGGATCTCGAGCGCAATGTCTTTATCGATCCGGCTGCTCCTCCGGCCGTGCGGGAACAATTCCGGACTTTACGATCGCGTCTCTACCAAATTCGGGACAAGCAGCCACTGCGAAGTATTCTGGTAACTAGTTCGCTGCCTGGCGAAGGAAAAACTTTTGTGGCTAACAACCTTGCGCATGCTCTGGCACGCCAGCAGAATTGCCGAGTCCTGTTGATAGATGCCGATCTGCGGCGACCCGATCTCCATCGTGGTTTCGGTGCGCCGAGCTCTCCCGGCCTGGCGGAATACCTGAAGGGTGAAGCAACTGAAGTGACCATCATCCAGCGAGGGATGCCTGAGTATCTGTGTTTCATTCCCGGCGGCAACAAGGCGGAAAATCCCGCAGAATTGCTCGCAAATGGACGCCTAAAACCTCTTCTGCAAACGATCGGCCCCGTTTTCGACTGGGTAATAGTTGACTCGCCTCCGACTCTGCCCGTTTCGGATGCGCTGACCTTGGCCGAATTGTGCGACGGTGTTCTCACCGTGATCCGTGCGGCGCAAACAGGATTTGATAGCGCGCAAAAATCGTGTCACCAGCTTCGCGAAAAGAATTTGCTTGGTGTAGCCCTGAATTGTGCTGATGACGCCGCCGCGTACGGCTCCTATTACAGCGAAGAAGTGACAGCCGGGGTCGCCAACTAGGCCGGCCCTCCAACCTCGGCGAATTTCCGCCAAAGTTGATTCATCGATGCCGCTTACGGAACAGGTGTGCGCTTGAAGAAAAGCCCGGTACAGCAGTTCCCTTGTTGGGCTTACGGGAAGCACGGTATGGGTACTTACCGTGCGTCGTGCTACATAGATTGAGTAGAGCCGTTTCGCCCTAGCGGCCGACAGACCCTAGGGAGCGAGTGTAAACAGAAAATGGGGAAGGTCCTCTGGGACTTTCATGGCGGTAGCTTGGCGCGATCAGAACTTCAAGACATCCCGGGCTCAATGCAGGGTGGAGATGTTGAATCTCTAGACTTTGTCGGCGCCGGGTACCCTTGGTTTGCGTTGCAAGTTCGCATGCGTCATGAGGGTGGCGTTGTGGAACACTTGCAAGGCAAAGGCTATGAGTGGTTTCTCCCCCTCTACAAGACGCGGCGCCGCTGGTCTGATCGGGTAAAGCAAGTCGACTCTCCGCTCTTCCCCGGCTACCTCTTTTGCCGGTTTAATCCTCACGATCGTCTGCCAATTTTGAAAACACCGGGCGTCACTCAAATCGTGGGCTACAACCATGTTCCTGTTCCGGTAGATGAGCAAGAGATCGAGGCGATTCGGAGACTTGTTGCTTCCGGCGTGCCGAACTTTCCGTGCGCCTATCTTGAAGTCGGCAGCAAGGTTCGCATCGAAGCCGGTGCCTTGCGCGGACTAGAAGGCATCCTAATGGACATTAAGGGCAAGCGAAGACTCGTCTTATCAATAACGCTCCTCCAGCGCTCTGTCGCGGTCGAGATCGATTCAGACGCCGTCAGCGTTGTGCATGCGTTTCAGAACGCCCGCTCGTAAAACAGTTTCCCGGCCAGATCTCAGAGACCCCATGTCCTTATTTTCTAGAGTTCTAGACGCAACGATTAGTCCGGAATTAAAGGTAACTAAGACCGAAGAGATACTTGGCGCCGTTGGCGAGGTTGTCGGCAGCTTTGTAAAGCCATTGCCGGAAACCGAATTTCGCCGGCTGTTGTGTCAGGAGCGGAAACGGTCGGAGCGCTCGCGCAAGAGCTTCTTGTTGATGCTGGTGCAACACAAGACTCCGAAGCTGCATGACGAAAAGCCTGCGTGGGAACGGGTCATCAAGCCCCTTGGCGGCTTGATTCGCGAAACAGATACTCTCGGGTGGTTTGACTCAAACAGCGTGCTTGGCGTCATCTTCAGTGAGCTCGGTGGCGCCGAACTAAGCGCCGCGGTTGAGAGTATTGAATCGAAAACGCTCGCGGCTCTTCATCGCACACTTCATGCCACTCAAGTGGAAGCTTTGGAAATCTCATTCTATTCCTACCCGCAAAGCTGGAAAGACGGCGGTGTTACTCTTACTCTCGATCCGGTCCTCTATCCCGATCTTTTCGATTTGAATGAAAGCAAGAGGGCCTCTCTTCTGCTAAAGCGCTTGATCGACATCGTGGGTAGCGCATCCGCTCTGATCCTTCTGTCCCCGGTGTTTGCCACTTTGGCGTTGCTCATCAAGCTCACTTCGAAGGGGCCGGTCTTTTTCCGGCAGCAGCGTCTCGGCCAGTTTCAAGTTCCATTTGCATTTCTAAAGTTTCGGTCGATGCATGTGACGACGGATACAGAAATTCACCGGGAGTATGTGAAAAACTTCATCGCCGGCCGCGCAGAGCCCAACTCCGCTAACGGTCGCCAGCGACGCGTCTACAAGTTGACCAACGATCCCCGTGTCACCTGGATTGGCAAGTTCATGCGTCGCACTAGCCTGGATGAAATTCCACAATTCTGGAACGTTCTGATGGGACAGATGTCGCTTGTCGGGCCGCGGCCGCCCATTGGCTATGAAATTGAAGTGTATGAGATCTGGCACCGTCGGCGATTGCTCGAAGCCAAGCCCGGTATTACCGGACTTTGGCAGGTGCATGGACGCAGCAGGACCACTTTTGATGACATGGTTCGCCTCGATCTGCGCTACTCGCGAATGTGTTCGCCAGTCTCTGACCTCAAGATTCTTCTGCAGACTCCCCGAGCGGTGTTTTCGGGCGACGGTGCGTACTGAGGCCCAGGCGCGCAGTTGTCCGCAAGTTTTGTTTCAAACGGAGCCACCCATCCTCTCCGTCGCACGTGCGCAATATAAATCCGCAACTCAAGGTGAATGTGGATGGCTACTAGCTTTTCCGTTGGAACTTCCGCCAATCTTCCGCTAGGCGCAAGCTTCACCCGCGATGTGATCCGCGTGGGCGTAATCGGTTACGGTTATTGGGGTCCCAACATCGTTCGCAATTTTCAGGGTCACGAAAAGGCCGATGTTGTTGCGGTCTGCGACAAAAATCCCAAGTCGCTCTCGCGAGTGCGTCGCGCTCACCCGGAAGTGCCGGTGACCTCCGATCAAATGGAAGTACTGACCAGCACACAGGTGGACGTGGTGGCGGTCGTCACGCCCGTTTGGACCCACTTTGAGCTTGCAAAGCTCGCGCTCGAGAACGGAAAGCATGTATTTGTCGAGAAACCATTCACCTGTACCGCGGCGCAAGCCGAACAGTTGATTGAGCTGGCCGAGCGCAAGAACCTGAAGATCATGGTCGACCACACGTTCCTTTTCACCGGCGCCGTGAAAAGGATCAAGCAGTTTGTCGATGACGGCACCTTGGGAGCGCTCTACTACTACGATTCCACCCGCGTAAACCTTGGACTGTTTCAGCATGACTGCAACGTAATTTGGGATCTCGCCCCGCACGACTTGTCCATCATGGACCACCTCATCATGTCGAAGCCCGAGGCAATCGTCGCTACGGGCGCAAATCATCTTAACGGCCATGCGGACGTGGCCTTTCTCACCATCTATTACCCAAATAATTTGATTGCGCATATCAATGTGAATTGGCTTTCGCCGGTAAAAATCCGCACTACCTTGCTAGGCGGCGAGAAAAAAATGCTGGTTTGGAACGACTTGGACGCCGATGAAAAGGTCAAGGTGTATGACCGTGGCGTGCAGATGATGAGCGGCGAGGCGGTTTATCAGCAGTTGGTGAGCTATCGGACCGGCGACATGTGGTCTCCCAACATCGAGCAGATCGAAGCCCTGAAAGTCGAAGCTTCCTACTTCATCGATTGCATTCGCAATGACAAACGCCCCTTTAACGACGGGGAGGCCGGGCTGCGCATTGTTCGCATGCTGGAGGCCGCCGACGAGTCCCTCAAGCACAAAGGGAAGGTTGTGAAGTTGTAGCAGCCAGCTCGAGCTCTTGGAAAACCAATAATGAAACTTTCCGTCGTAATCATCTGTTGGAATGACCTTCGCGTTATCCGCGATTGCTTGCGCTCCATCTACGAGGGCACGCACACAACGAGCTTTGAAGTCATCGTTTCGGATAACGGCTCAGTTGACGATTCGATTGAATTCATTCGCAAGCACTATCCGCAAGTGCGCCTTGTCGAGAATCAACAAAATCTCGGTTTTGCTCGAGGCAATAACGCCGGCATCTGTGCCACGCGTGGCGAATACGTCCTCATCTTGAATCCCGACACAATCATCCATGACGGTTCCTTGGACAAATTTGTAGCGTTTGCAGATCGCCACTCTG
Organism: Candidatus Acidiferrum sp.; assembly: GCA_036513675.1. Classification (GTDB taxonomy): domain Bacteria; phylum Acidobacteriota; class Terriglobia; order Acidiferrales; family UBA7541; genus Acidiferrum. The sequence goes on along the minus strand of DATBYP010000183.1, from coordinate 45,863 downwards.
AGGCGGGAGCCTTCGGTTGCCGCGTCTTGAACCCCGATGGAACCTATCAAGTCTCCGCGCGTCTTTTTCCAACGGTCTACCGTTATTGGGTAGCTGCACTTGGCCTCGCGAAGCTCTCCTCTCTTTTCACCTATGAAGAATATCGGCACTGGCACGGTGAAACGGAGAGGTCAATTGACTGGCAGTCCGGCTGCTGCGTGATGTTCCGCGGAGACCTCCTCAAGAGTCTCGGTGGATTCGACGAACAATTCTTTTACCACTTCGAGGAAGTGGACCTTTGCCGCCGCGTTCGGAGTTCAGGTCGTCCGATCCTTTTTACTCCAGAACCTGTAATCACCCATCTGGGGGGACAGTCCGTCAATCGTTTTCCTGTGCGTTTCGAGATTGAAAAGCATCGTAGCCGCTACCGCTACTTCTACAAACACTTTGGTGCCGGGGCGGCGCGGCGTTGCCGGCGTTTATCGATCGCCAGGATTCGAGTGCGCCAGCTCGGCTACGGCCTACTCAACCTGCTTAAGCCAGAGGAAACTATTCAGCGTCGGCTCGACATGTATCGCGAAGTGGTCCGCTGGAATCAGGCGCTCGACCCCCTGGGGTTTGTCGAAAGAGGGGAAGAGCCGCGCCTCGAACAAACCTCCGTTCCTCAGGTTTCTATCTAGTTTCACTCTTCCATCTCTTTGCAAAATTCCAAGCGCAAACGAAAGGAATAAGGAAAGATGTCCACTTCATTGGTGACGGGAGGCGCCGGCTTTATCGGATCGCACCTTGCTGACGAACTCCTCGCCCGCGGTCACAAGGTTGTTGTTCTCGACGATCTGAGTGGTGGATTTGAAGACAACGTTCCGAGCGGCGCGGTATTCGTAAAGGGTTCCATTTTGGACGCTGAGCTAATCGACCGGCTCTTCGACCGTTACAATTTCAGTTACGTCTATCATCTCGCCGCTTACGCAGCAGAGGGCCTGAGCCATTTCATAAAGCGCTTTAACTACAACAACAATCTGATTGGCTCCGTGAACCTGATCAACGCCTCTGTCAACTACGGCGTGCGCTGCTTCGTCTTCACCTCCTCCATTGCTGTTTATGGCGCCGGACAGTCACCCATGACGGAAGACATGGTGCCCCAGCCGGAAGATTCCTACGGAATCGCCAAGCTTGCCGTCGAAAGAGAATTGAAGGTAACGCATGAAATGTTTGGCCTCGACTACGTGATCTTCCGTCCACACAACGTCTATGGCGAGCGCCAAAACATTGGCGATCGCTATCGCAATGTCGTGGGAATTTTTATGAACCAACTCATGAAAGGCGAGCCCATGACCATCTTTGGTGATGGCGAGCAGCAACGCGCTTTTACCCACATCAATGACGTAGCTCCTGTAATCGCGGATTCCGTCAATGTTCTTGGTGCCCGCAATCAAGTGTTCAATGTGGGCGCCGACGTTCCTCACACGGTGAATTACCTCGCGCAAATTGTGGCGGACGCAATGAGCAAGGAGTGCAACGTCGTTCGCCTCGATCCGCGCAATGAAGTCAAGATCGCCTTTTCAGATCATTCCCGCGCAGAAAGTGCCTTCGGTTTGCGGCGTAAGGTGCCCCTGCAAGATGGAATCAGAACGATGGCTGCGTGGGTGAAAGATCATGGCTCGCGAGAAAGCAGCGTCTTCGAGGATATCGAAATCCCGAAGAACTTGCCGCCAAGTTGGGCCAGCGTGGCTCGCGTGCGAGTCTAACAAGCATGAAAACCGACCATCAGAAGTCACCAAGCGGATGCAACGGGAAGACGCACCCCGCAGTAGGTGAGCATCTCTCCATCGCACCCGATGTGCGTTTGGGAGCAAACGTAAAGCTCTCCAAGTTTATTAACCTCTACGGGTGCCAGATCGGCGATAACACAAAAATCGGCGCCTTCGTCGAGATACAAAAGAACGCGACTATCGGCAAGAATTGCAAGATTTCGAGTCATACGTTCATCTGTGAAGGTGTCGATGTAGAAGAAGGCGTCTTCATAGGTCACGGCGTCACATTCATCAACGACAGTTACCCTCGTGCCGTTACTGGTGACGGAGCCCTGCAGACCGAGCAGGATTGGGTCGTCGAGCGGACAGTCGTAAAAAAAGGCGCCTCTATCGGTTCCGGATCCACGATTCTCTCCAATGTGGTCATCGGTGAAAACGCCATTGTGGGCGCAGGTAGCGTTGTCACGAAAGATGTTCCCGCAAACGCTATTGTCGCCGGAAATCCGGCTAAGTTTCTCCGTTATATCACACAGGAGCAGAGGATCGCCTAAATGTCCAACACCGAACAAGTCCCGTTTCTGGATTTGATAACGCTTCACAAGGAACTAGAAGAAGACCTGTTGTCGACCCTTAGGGATACGTTGCGCACGGCCGGATTTGTTGGCGGTCCGAAGGTGGAAGAATTTGAGCGGGAGTTTGCAAAATTCTGTGACGCATCGCACTGTGTTGGCGTAGCTAGCGGAACAGACGCAGTTCGATTCGCCTTGACCGCTGCCGGCGTAAAGCCCGGCGACGTCGTGGTCACTGTTCCGCACACCTTCATCGCCACCACCGAAGCGATCAGCCAAGCCGGCGCGCGTCCCGAGTTTGTCGACATCGACGAGCGCACCTACTGCATGGATCCGCGCAAGCTTGAGGAATATCTCGAGCGTCATTGCTCCGTGGACGCAAAGACCGGCAAACTCATTAACCGAAAGCTGCAAGCGCCCGTCACCGCGCTTGTGCCCGTTCACATCTACGGTCAAATGGCCGATATGGATCCAATCCTCGACCTCGCTCGTAAGTACAACCTCATCGTTGTCGAGGATGCTTGCCAGGCACACGGCGCCGAGTACCATTCGAAAACCGCCAACACTTGGCAGAAAGCGGGAAGCCTTGGTCACGCTGCAGCCTTCAGCTTCTATCCCGGGAAAAACCTTGGAGCTTGCGGGGAAGCTGGCGCGGTAACCACGAACAACGAAGCGATGGCTCGAACCATGCGCATCCTTCGGGACCACGGCCAGGCCCAGAAGTATTATCACCAAATCGAAGGCTACAACGGTCGCCTCGATGCGCTGCAAGCGGGTTTTCTAACCACGAAACTTCGTCATCTCGCGGATTGGAATCGCAAACGTCTGCAGGCTGCAAAGCATTACGACCAAGCCTTCGCCGCCATCGATGGCGTGGTGGCTCCCTTCTGCCCAGATTCCGCCCGCTCTGTTTATCACTTGTATGTGATTCGCGTGCGTGAGCGCGATGCTCTTCAGAAGCACCTGGCCAAATCTGGAATTGGAACAGGAATCCACTATCCCGTTCCTCTTCATCTCCAGGAGGCCTATCGCAATCTCCAGTATTCTGTAGGGAGCTTTCCGATATGTGAGCGCGTTGCTTCGGAAATCCTATCCTTGCCCATGTATCCCCAACTCCGCGCCGACCAGATTCAGCGCGTAGTAGGGGAAGTTGCGGCTTTCCTTTCCTTCGGGCGTGAAGCCGTTAGCGCAGAGCAGGTTCAGCCAGTCGCCCTTTAACGCGGCACATTCCCCCCGGTCATATGCCCGATTCGATACATTCGCAACGCCAATCCCTTAAAATCTGCATGCTCGCGTACTCGTTTTACGAGACGGACGCACGCATAAAGCAGTACGCAAGGGCTTTGGTCGAGCGCGGCGACTCCGTCGACGTCATCGCTCTCCGTCAACCGGGCCAGCCAGTGCGCTCCGTCATGAACGGCGTAAATGTCTTCCGCATTCAGACCAGAAAGATTAATGAGCGCGGCCCCTTATCATATCTTTTCCGAATCATGCGATTTTTGCTGGTCGCAGCCGCGTTTATCGCACGCCGTCAGCTTTCGCAGAAATACCAACTAATCCATGTGCACTCTGTTCCGGATTTCTTGGTATTCGCCGCGGTCTTACCCAAACTTCTCGGGACACCGGTGGTGTTGGACATTCACGACGTGCTGCCGGAATTCTATGCCAGCAAGTTTCACGTAGACCGTGGCTCTTTCGTCTTTCGTTGTCTGGTTCTGGTCGAGAGATTGTCGATCGCTTTTGCCGATCATGCCATCGTGGCCAATCATCTGTGGTGCGAGCGGGTCGCCCAGCGTTGCGGAATGCCGCGAAAGTGCTCGCCCATTCGCAACTATCCCGCACGCGGTCTCTTCAACCCCAATATCCGGAGCAGGAGCAATGGAAAATTCTTGATCACCTACCCTGGCTCGCTGAATTGGCACCAGGGCGTTGACGTCGCCATCGCCGCTTTCGCAAAGATCAAGGACGAAATGCCCGATGCTGAATTCCATATCTATGGTGAAGGTCCAGCAAAACAATCGTTGATCCGTTTGGCGGACTCTCTCGGTCTAAATCAGCGAGTCGTTTTTCACAATTTGCTGCCGACCGAGCAGATCGTGCAGGTCATGGCCGACACAGACCTCGCGGTCGAGCCTAAGCGCGCAGGTTCCCAATTTGGCAATGAAGCGCTCAGTATGAAAATTTTTGAATTCATGGCCGTCGGCGTACCGCTCGTCGTATCGCGGACCCGAATCCATCAGTACTACTACACCGATACATTGGTTAAGTACTACGACAGTGACGATGAGGCCGCACTCGCGGAAAACATCGTTCTGCTTAGGAAAAATCCCGAGCTCCGTCGGCAGCAAGTGACCAACGCCTTGAACTACGTCGAGGCCCACAGTTGGGATGTCGAAAGGTATCAGTATCTCGGTATTGTCGATTCTCTTGTGGCCAAGGAACCGGTGCTTCAGTCTCCGCCGCCCGCACCGCTCGAACCTTGCGCCATTGCTAATTCCAAAACGAATCAGGGGTAAAGACGAATGCAAATTTCAGTCATAGGTGCTGGTTATGTTGGTTTGACGACTGCCGCTTGTCTCGCGGAAATCGGCCATCGGGTGTTTTGTGCGGATAATGACCTGGACAAACTAAAAAAGCTTAACGCTGGTCGCCTGCCGTTCTTTGAGCCTCACCTGGATTCGCTGGTTAAACGCAATGCTGCTTCTGGCCGCCTGCAATTTGTGTCGCCTGCAGAAGCCATCGAGAAGGGAAACGCCATTTTTATTTGCGTCGGCACGCCACCTCTGGAAAATGGCGAAGCGGATCTTAGCGCCATTGAATCCGTAGCTCGTACCATCGCCTCCGCCGCGCACGGATATCGCTTGGTGATCGAAAAAAGCACCGTGCCCGTACAAACCGCGAAGCGCCTCTGGAAGCACCTCTCTATCTACAATGTTAACGGCCTTGAGTTTGATGTTGTCTCTAACCCGGAGTTCCTCCGCGAAGGCTCCGCCGTCGGCGACTTTTTTCATCCCGACCGCATCGTTATTGGAGCCGAGTCTCCCCGTGCCATAGCGATGATGAAGGAAATCTACCGCCCTGTCCTTAAGTCGACCTCCACTTGCCCTGTCCATTCGCAGTGTCCGCCGGCGCACGAAATCCCCCTCATCGTGACCGACACCAACAGCGCAGAACTCGTGAAGCACGCCTCCAACTCATTCTTGGCTATGAAGATCTCATTCATAAACTTGGTGGCGGATGCGTGCGAGGCAGCTGGTGCCGACATTGCAAAGGTAGCCGAAGGCATCGGCAGCGACAGGCGTATCGGACAATCTTTCCTCAATCCGGGAATCGGTTTCGGTGGGTTCTGCTTCCCAAAAGATGTTCAGGCTTTTGTTCGCATCGGCGAAAAGCTCGGATGCGACTTTTCTCTTCTCAGGGAAGTGGAGAAGATCAATTTGCGCCGCGCCGAGCAATTTGTAGCCAAGGTTAAGAAGGAGCTCTGGGTGTTGCGCGGCAAAACACTCGCTGTTTGGGGATTGGCATTCAAGCCAGACACCGACGATGTCCGCTTTGCTCCTGCACTAAATATAATAAGGCGCCTCGTAGCTGAGGGCGCCAGCATACGCGCCTACGACCCCCAAGCGATGCAAAAGGCAAAAGACGAGCTCCCCGAAATCACATACTGCCTCAGCCATTACGAGGCGGCTCAACACGCCGACGCAATCCTTGTGCTCACCGAATGGGACGAGTTCCGAAAGCCAGACTGGGGCACCCTCGCTAACAGCGTCGCTCACCCGTTGCTGATCGACGGTCGTAACTTGTACTCCGCGGAGGAGGTCACGGCACACGGATTTCAATACGTCTGCATCGGCAAGGAGCCTTGCGCCGCCCAACTGCCACAGGTGCGAGCCTCCGGGGATCGGCTGCCGATCGCCATGGGTGTGGGATCCGGCGTTTCCCCGGTCACTGCGTCACCCGCTAATTCGGGTTCCGTCCAGCCTCGCCCGTAGTAAATGGGCCGGGATTTACTATTTGTGGCACTTTAGCAACCGAACCCAGGAGCATCCTGGACGCGCACCTGTCCTCGAATTGTTCCTATGTACAGTAGAATTGGGCTTTCCTCCTCTGTAACCTCCAAGGTACAGGAAGTTGTTTTATAGATAATAAATGGTCGGAATCTCTCGCTCTCATGTCCCGGGTCGACCTTGCTAACAGGCAGGCGGCCTATCTTCGTCCTCTCAGAGAGCTTTCCATCGAGGGGGCAGATAGATGATGCGCAGGTCCACTTTAGTTTTAGGTTTCTTACTCACTGTGTTGTTTAGTGCACTACCGGCTGTAGCAAAAGATTTCTATATCGCAGCCAAGCAGGCTGGCACCGGAACTGGCACCGGGTGTTCGACGGCCAAGGCATATACTTGGTTTAACACCGCATCGACCTGGGGAACCGGAGCCGCGCAGATAGGCCCGGGTACCACAGTGCATCTCTGTGGCACATTCGTCGGTATGCCGGGTCAGCAACTGCTGGTTGTGGGCGGCAACGGGACCAGCACCAGCCCGATCACCATCAAATTCGAGACCAACGCCATTCTCAGCGCCCCATACTGGTCCTCACAGGGTGCCATATACGAAAACGGCCGGAGCTACATCGTCATTGACGGCGGCACGAACGGCATCATTAAGAATACTGCGAACGGCACCGGTCGCGGAAACGCACAGTCCAGCAGGGGCGTTTTTGCCGCGAACTGCAATGGTTGCGTCGTCAAGAACCTCACTATCGCCGATTTGTATGTACGCACCTCGTATAATGATTTAGCCGTAGTTCAGCAGGGCGTAAACTGCATCTATTTTCTCAACGCCAACAATTTTACGATCACGCGTGTGACCTGCCACGACACCGGCTGGGCCTTCGCGGGTTTCGGCAACAATTTTACTTTGTCCTACTCCAATATGTATAACGTCGACCATGGACTCGCGTTTGGTCCGTCAGCCACAAGTTCCGGCTTCCAAATCAACGACAACCATTTCCATAATTACGTGAACTGGGATTCACCCACAAATGCTTACCACCATGATGGTGTGCATATGTGGGGGCAACGCGGTGGGATCGTCACCAACGGTTCCATTTACAACAACGTGTTTGATGGGGATTCCGGCGTCAACATCACTGGTCACATCTACCTCCAGGACTCCGTGAAGAATGTTGCTGTCTACAACAACGTCTTCCTCGTCCCCGCAAATCGCACGATCCAGGCGCTCTGGTTTAATGGCATTACGACCACCGGAGTCTTGCCGGGTGGACCTGCTACAGGAAATTCTGCTTACAACAACTTCATCCGTGCCGGAGGGCACGATCGCGGTTCGGCGATATTCGCCAACGCCCAGAACAACTTTTCGGCCGTAAATAACGTACTCCTCGGTGGCAACTCCAATATTTCGGTACAGGGCGGCGGCTCTCTGTCTTCCACAGGAATCAACAACAACATTTACGAGGATTTGTTGGCGGACGCAGGCATATATAATTCATTTAGCTATCAAGGTCACAGCTATCGGGACATTGCGTCCTGGCAAAGCGCCTGTCACTGCGATTCAAGATCCAAGCTGGTACCGGCCTCAAAAATCAACGCCAGCAGTCTGGGCCAGTTATTGTCCGGGTCTGTGGCTATCAGCTCTGCCGCAAATTTGCTCAACATGAGTGTCGGTGGCCTGTCCGCACTCTCCAAAGATAGGGTTGGAGCGGCACGCCAGCTAAGCGGCAGTTGGGACGCCGGTGCATATAAATTTGGCTCGACGGTTCCGCCTTCGTCGCCCAGCGGTCTCAGCGCGATAATCCAGTAGAGCGTTACGTGCGGCTGATGGATTAGGCTTCTTTTTTCAAAGACAAAATTAATTAACAATCTGAAAAGCCGAATTTGGAAATGAGAGTGGATCTTTTTTCCACTCCCATATTTGCCGAAGTAGTTGCTGCGCTCCTCACTCCCGCTCGACACGCACCGATCCACTGATCGAGGTACCACCCCAAAAAATGGATGACCACAAGCAACGCGGCAGACGTTTGATCGCGAAGAACAGCATTTTGAATCTAGCGGGCCAGGTTTTGCCCTTGCTCGCCGGTGTGCTCACGATCCCTTACATCGTGCGGGGTCTAGGCACGGACGGGTATGGAATCTTGTCCATTGCCATGATGTTGCTCGGTTATTTCAATATTTTCGACCTCGGGCTGAGTCGTGCCACTGTCAAATTTGTCGCAGAGAATCTCGACTCCGATCAGGTTCATAAGGTTCCCGAGCTCATTTGGACTTCGCTATCCCTTCTTGTTATTTTGGGTTGCATTGGTGGCGCTATCGCTGCCTTCTTCGTTCCCATCTCGGTCACCCACGTTTTCAAGATGCCGCCTGCTCTTGCCGGCGAAGCTCGTGTCGCGCTCTTTGTCCTGTGTGTCTCGATGCCTGTGATGCTCGGGAACAATGCGCTACGTGGAGTTCTCGAGGCCGCGCAGCGCTTTGATCTTGTGAACTTGGTGAAAGTGCCCTCGAGTGTGCTCTTTTATCTCGTCGCGGCGTTGGCAATTCCGTTGGGCGTGCATGTCGCAGGCATTGTCTCTCTCATGGTAGGGATCCGGCTCATTTCCACTGTTGCCTATTTCTTCTTTTGCTTCCGTGTGATTCCTGGTCTCGGCAAGCACTTGCGATTCTCCAGAGCTTCCCTCCGCCCACTGGCCATCTTTGGCGGCTGGATCATGGTCAGCAATGTGGCCGGTCCAGTTTTCGCTTATCTCGAACGCTTCATGATTGCCTCTTTACTCTCGGTGAGCACCCTTACCTTCTACTCCGCACCGTACGAGCTAGTTTCCAAGCTATTGATTTTTCCCATGGCCATCGTGCCTTCACTCTTTCCATATTTCAGCTATCACGGCAGCAAAAAGAGTGGCGAGGTTTCAGAAATCACTTCCAGGGCCATCAAGTACCTCCTTCTCGTGTTCACTCCTGCCGTCGCAATCTTTGTCTTTTTTGCACATGACATCATGCTGCTCTGGCTTGGACCTCAATTTGCCGCCCAGAGCACGCTTGTTCTCCAAATCGTCACCGTGGTCTTCGTTTTCAACGGCTTAGCGTATGTTCCTTACACCTCTGTCCAAGCCCTCGGTAGACCCGATCTGAAGGCTATTCAAGACCTTCTTATGATTCCCATTTATGCCGCTGTCGCCTGGTGGCTCATGCGCCACTATGGTATCAATGGAGCGGCGTTCGCCAAGTTGCTGCTTACCGTCACGGATTGTTTTATTCTGTACACCTTTGCCTCGCGGCTTAACGCTTTTTCATTCAGAGACCTGGTATCAGGTCCCTTGTTCCGTGCAATTCTGGTAAGTGCTGGACTTTTGGCTGCGGTTTTCACTATCCAATCCACTCATTTGAAGCTGCTCCTCGCCGCGCCCCTTACGCTCCTGTGTTTTCTGGTGTATGCGGTAGTCTTCTGGGCCGTAGCTGTGGACGAGGAAGACAGAACTACCATTTCTAGCCTTCGCGAAAGGACACTTGCAATCTTGCGAAGTCGGCGCAGGACTTCAGCACTTCAGGTAACTGGCAATGATGCCAGCTTCTCATTACATCCTCGACGAACACACGCTTTTGCGAACAAACTGAGAATCACGTTCTTGCTTCCGGGTTACGCTTGGGCACCTTCTGGCGGATTTCGAGTCATATACGAGCATGCCAACCGTCTCGTGGCCCGTGGTCACTCAGTTTCTCTTGTCCATCCGCGACGAATGAAATATTCTCCGACGCCCGAGGTTACATTCCGTCAGCGCGTTCGGAGCAAGAAATTGGCACTGATGGCACTCGTGGCGCGCCCCTCTATCTCCTGGCAGGCCATTGACAAACGGGTTCGTCTCCTTTTCGTTCCGAGCTCAGACGAGCGCCACATCCCTGACGCCGACGTGCTCTTCGCCACCAGTTGGCAGACCTCTCGTCCCATAATGGAGTGTTCCTCGGCGAAAGGTGAAAAGTGTCATTTCATGCAGGGTTATGAGACCTGGATGGGTCCGGAGGACCTGGTGCAGGACACTTGGCGCACGCCCACCAGGAAAGTAGTCGTTTCTCGCTGGCTCTTTGAGCTCGGCATATCCCTTGGTGCCAGCGATCTGACCTACGTTCCAAACGCCATCGATGGGAAGGTTTATCGCTTGATCCGTCCGATCTCGCAGCGCACCCGCCAAGTCGTAATGGTCTGTTCCCCTGTCAAGCTAAAGGCTTCCCGGGACGGAATAAGAGCCTTGGAAATTGCCAAGACGGCGTTTCCCGACCTGAAAGTGATGTTTTTCGGAAACAGCCGCCGCCCAGCTTGGGTGCCTAAGTGGATCACCTACGCAAAAAACCCGCCGCAAGACCGCATCGTAAAGGAGTACTACAATAAGGCCAGCATCGTTTTAAGCCCGAGCCTGAGCGAGGGTTTTGCACTTCCGCCAGCCGAAGGAGCCGCCTGCGGTTGCGCCATTGTTGCCACAGACAGTGGTGGCATTCGCGACTTCGCCGAGCACGGCGTCACTGCTTTGCTATCCCCTCCTGGCGACCCGCAAGCTCTCGCCAAAAACCTCTGCTTGCTTTTGGCCGACAACGACCTCCGAATTCGTTTGGCCCGCGCCGCTAACGAACGCATCAAGCAGTTCACCTGGAGGCGTAGCTCCGATTTGCTCGAGGAGTTCATCAACGGCACCGTTCAGCGGAAATCTGCGGAACGCCGGTTGGCTTCGGTTACGACTGACCCTGCTTTGACCATCCCACTTCAAGCGGAAGGTGACTAATGCCACCAGAGAATCTTAGATTTGGCGGCGGTGCTTCGGAAACGCTCCTGCACCCCATCGTGCTTGCCGCGATGCTCATCGCCATAGTTCTGATTTTCCTGCTTCCCCGCAAGTACGTCATCTGGCCCGTTTTAGTCACTGCCTTTCTCATTCCCATCGGGCAGACGGTCCTTGTCGGCGGTCTTCATTTCTTCGTTATACGAATCATCATTCTCGCTGTGTCGGCCCGCATATTCGCCTCGATGTTCACATCGCCCGAAGGCGCCTTCGGTAATCGTTGGAGTACTCTGGACACTATATTTGTCTTCTGGGCCCTCTTCCGTGCTCTGGCTGGCGTATTGGTTTTCTCTCTCAATTCCAGCGCGATCGTTTATCAAGGCGGTTTCTTGCTTGATGCCTTGGGCGGTTATTTTGTGCTCAGATACTTGATCCGCGATGATGATGACATTTACAAAGCCATTCGCGTGTTTGCCGTCATCTCCGTGATCATCGCCGGTTGCATGCTTTTTGAAAAGTTTCATCAGGTCAACGTGTTCGGATTGCTGGGCGGAGTCCGGGCGGCTCCGGAAGTTCGCTTAGGTTCTGTGCGCGCGGAAGGTCCGTTTCAGCATGAGCTGCTGGCGGGTACCTTCGGCGCCACTCTCCTCCCCCTCTTCTTTCTTCTCTGGAAACGTGGCACGTCTCAAATCCTCGCTGTCCTCGGCGCGATCTCCTCAACTGTAATGGTTGTGACCTCTCACTCGAGCACGTCCGTACTGGCCTATGGCGCGGCCCTCATTGCCATCTGCGCGTGGCCTCTGCGGAGGCACATGCGCCCAGTTCGGTGGGCCGTTGTTCTCGTGTTGGTTGCCCTGCATTTAGCAATGAAGGCTCCCGTATGGTTTCTGATTGCCCGCGTCGACATCGTAGGCGGTTCGTCTGGCTACCACCGTGCCATGCTCGTGAATGATTTCATCACGCATTTTCGCGATTGGTGGCTTATAGGCACTGCTGACAATGCTCAGTGGGGCTATACCATGTGGGACTTGTGTAATCAGTTTGTCTCTGAGGGCGAGCTGGGCGGCTTGGCTACGTTCGCGTGTTTTGTGGCCATGGTTGTTCTCGGCTTTTCAAGGATAGGCACGGCAAGAAAAAACGTGGAAGGCGATCGTGAGAAAGAATGGTACTTTTGGTTGCTCGGCGCCACTCTCCTCTCGCACGTTACCGCGTTCTTCGGGGTTAGCTATTTTGACCAGACTCGCGTCTTGTGGTTCGCGACTTTGGCTTTCATTGTGACCGCCACAGCCCCCTACCTCGCCGTAAAAAAAGTCCTCAAGGAAGCGCCTCGTCCGGGATATCGCCACTTGAAGCCGGCTTATTCAGCGCCTCTCACGTCTCGGCCGAAACCGTTTTTTGCTTTGAAACAGCAATCACATTTCAAACCTTAGTTCTGCAGCACGGTGGTGCGGGTCTGCAGTTGCGTTCGACGTTCCAGTCTCTGTCTCAGTTACTGAGGTCGACCATTGGATCTTTCACCGCCGGATACCAATCCGAGATGTGCTGACCTGCCGTAAAGACTCAATCCAGTCCATGGGTATCTTGCGAATCTTGGGAGCAAACCGATGAGTAGAGCACAGAGCACCGATGTTGTTCCGAAACTCAATGGCGGATTCCTCGAAGAATACAACTCGATGGAAAGCATCCGCAAATACACGAGGGAGACCGCCGGCAGCGGGATCGCCTATCTTTTGGAACACGACTACGGCAGCATTTATCTCGATGTACTCCAGAACTACATTCCTAAGCCCAGAATACAAAAAGGTATTCGCTTATGGGAGTTCGGCTGCGGCGGCGGCATGAACCTTCTACATCTCGTTTCCACGTTGGACCGCCGCGGAATACCTCTGGACTGCGCTTTCGGTACGGACTTTTCTGAAACCCTCATCGAAGCGGCCAACCTCGAAGCAAACAAATACCTCCCACCCAAGCAAAACAAAAAAGTACGGTTTTGCGTGGCCAGGAACGAAAATCTTATTGGAGACGCGACGTCGGCGCTCGGACTTCCCGAGGATTCTCTCCTCGGATCCTTTGACCTCATCGTGGGTGTCAATACTATCCGTTATTGCCATCGCTTGATGAATGAGAACGAGTGTGTGGCAGCGATTTTCGACCTTCTTTCCCCTGGAGGAGTTTGCATTGTCATCGATATGAACAATAAGTTCCCGGCGTTCCGCAGCCGATTTCATGACCGTCTGACTAAAGAGGAAAACGCCTACTATCTGCCGACATTAGACGAATACGCCCAGCCGTTTTCCTCCGCCGGTTTCGAGATTCTCAAGAAACACAATTTCTGTTGGGTGCCTCACTCGGCCGGTCGTGGGCTCACCTCCGTGATGAAGGCTCTGACGCCAGTGCTCAGCGCGATTGTCCCAAGCCGCGCGATGCGGTCCCTGGTGGTCGCCCGGAAAATATAGCCGCGCCGTTCGTAAGCTTCCAGCTCAAGTGTTTCAGTTATTGAATCCCCGCACAGCAGCTCGATCATTCTTATGCCCGGATTTAACGACCGCTCGACTTCTGTGATGGATCGCTCGCAAGGGGCACTCGTGCTTCACGGGCAGAATGTTTCATCGAATGATCGGAATCTCGCCGCATTGCTCGATTTTTTTGGCGTGCCTTGGAACTCAGTAACTCTTGACGAGGTCGTTCGTGGCCGCGCGTTGCCTTCGCATCTTGCCAAAAGTAAGTCTTGCATGCTGAGCTCCGCGTCTCACATGGCTGTAGCCCTGCAAGGCCTCGAAACCTCCAACGGTGCCTTGCCTCCGTGGATGCAAGGCGTAGATTCTGTCTATGTCTCTGGGTTTGAAGATTCACTGTTATGTCAAACGTTGTTGCGACTTTTGACCAAGGATCCCGGCGCGAACATTCGCACTCTCCGTGGGCAGCACGCCTTCATGTCCGTCACCAGCGATTTTCCCGAAATGTGCAAGTCCATGTCCGGAATATGCGCGCAAGCAAAACTAAACGAAGGCGAGATCGCCTTTGACTTGCGCCTTCTACCTGACGGATTCCAGAGCATAATCACCGCCGATCAGGGAATCGTCTTTTGTGGAATCATGTATGGTGGAGTGCGTTTTTACTTGAATGCCTGTTGCAATACTATCGACCTTACGCGCACGGTCGCAAAGTATTTCGACGTAAAAGAATTTTTCTCCAGCGCTGTTCCCGCCACAATGTACCTCAAGTGGGCCTGCGGCGACGTCTGCTGGAACAGTTCCGAAACCAGCGCCTGCCTGATTGTTGATGACCCGCTCCTAAAGTCTCGTTACGGCTTCCTGCAGTTTCGCGAGGCCTTGGACCTGATGGACAAGCAAGACTTCGCGACCACCATCGGGTTTATTCCGTGGAACTGGCGGCGGACAAGTCCTTCTACGGTGCGCATGTTTCAGCAGCGTTCTGACAGACTTTCGATCTCTGTTCACGGCTGTGACCACACCGCTAGCGAATTCGCCACACCCTCTACTGCCTTGCTAAACACGAGAATCAAGGCGGCACGCCATCGAATGGAGCTTCTTCGTCAAAAAACGTCCCTCGAGCACGACTACGTAATGATATTTCCGCAGGGAGCCTTTTCGCCGCAAGCGGGCTTAGCTCTCAAGCTAAATGGTTTTGTCGCGGCGGTGAATACCGAAGTGGCACCGTTCAATGACATCCTCAACGACACGAGAATCGCCGACGTCTGGAACGTTGCCATTATGAAGTATGGGACCTTCCCTATATTCACTAGGCGCTATCTAAGCCATGGAATTGAAAATTTCGCGTTCGATGAACTCCTTGGCAAGCCTTGCTTCATCGTTGGCCACCACGACACCTTCAGGGATCATGGGCACGATTTGGTGGATTTTATTGCCAGGCTTAATTCCTTGAACTGGACTCTTCATTGGCGTCCTTTGGGTGATGCTATCGTCCGTACTTTCAAAATCCGCAAGGAGTGGGATGGAACCAACATCATTCAGATGTACGGCGAAAAGTTAGTCATCGAGAATCCGTCCACCGAGCCTCGCCAGGCGCTTATTGTGAAAGAAGAAGGAGACTTGGATTGCATCAAAGCTGTCCTTGTCAATCAAGAACCAGTTGATTGCACCTCCGAAGGAAGAAATATTCGGTTCAACGTAACGCTTTGTCCCAAGCAAACGATGGAGGTTCAGATCATCTACTTCGACAAACTAGGTACGAATACAACGCGTACCGGCGTTGGATATGGCGCAAAAACGCGCCTTAGGCGGTATCTCTCGGAGTTCCGTGACAACTACCTTTCCCAAAGTGAGCTTCTCAGCCGTACGGCCGGCAGAATAAAGCAGCACTTGAGGCTCTCTCCATCACGGCAATCAAGGTGAGGAAAAACGGAGATCTTTCATTGTCCAACTCCACCAACGTCGAACACAACTTGCCTAACGGGCAAATGTCTAGGAGCGTCGTTACCCTACCGAATGTATCGGTCGCGTACTGCATTATCACGCCAGTACGCGATGAGGAGGAATTCATCGGCGCTACCATCGAAGCCGTCGCGGCACAGAGCATTCGTCCAGCAGAATGGATTATCGTCGATGATGGTTCCACCGATCGGACGGGCTCTATCATTGACGAGTATGCGCGGAAATACTCGTGGATTCGCCCGGCCCATCGCGAAAACCGCGGTTTTCGCTCCACGGGAGGAGGCATCGAAGGATTTCTTTACGGGGTCGAGCTGCTGAAAACGAAGAATTGGGAATTTCTCGTTAACCTAGATGGCGATCTGACATTTTCACCCCAATACTTCGAGAAATGCTTCGCGTACTTCCGCGAGGACCCTGCCCTGGGAATCGGCGGCGGCACAATTTACAACAAGATCGGCGACGAGCTCCACCTCGAAAAGTGCGTAGACTATCACGTTCGCGGAGCTACTAAAATCTATCGTCGCCAGTGCTGGGATAGCCTCGGCGGAATGTTGCGCGGGCTCGGCTGGGATACTGTCGATGAGATCAAAGCCCACATGCGCGGTTGGTCTACCTTCACTTTTCCCGATCTGCAGCTCATCCACCACCGCGCAACCGGTTCGGCGCTAGGTCGCTGGAGCGATGCCGTGAAAAACGGGCATTCCGACTACATCGTTGGCTATCACCCTCTTTTTTTCGCGGCAAAGTGCGCTCGTCGCCTGTTCAAGCCTCCCTATCTAATCGGCGCCCTGGCTCTCACCTATGGCTTTTTGCGCAGCTATCTCCTGCGCGCCCCACAGGTCAATGACACCGAGTTCATTCGATACATTCGCGAGCAACAGCTCCGTCGTTTGTTCGGTTTTTTTGATCGCACCAAGATCTCAGGAATGAACGAGTGAGCGTTTATCAGTTCAATCCGCTAAAAGACTCTCGGTGGCAGCCCTTCGTCGACGACCATCCAGACGGCGCCGTCTTCCACTCCGCACATTGGTTGGAAGCTCTGTGGCGAACCTATAGCTATGAGCCGGTCGTTTATACCACCACTCCGCCCGGCCGGGACCTCACCAATGGTATCGCCTTTTGCCGCGTTCGCAGTTGGTTGAGTGGGAGCCGATTGGTCTCATTGCCGTTCTCTGACCACTGCCAGCCTCTTGCCGGTGCGCAGGATATGGCCGAGCTGATGGACTGGCTCAAAGCTTCGCGCCAAAGCAAACGCTGGAAATACATTGAGGTCCGCCCGTGTTGCCCCGAAGGTGCCGCGCGAGCCTCCGATGTCACCAAGAGCGAATCGTATTCCCTGCAGGTGCTCGATCTTAGCCCTAGCCTGGATACGCTTTTCCGCAATTTTCACAAAAGCTGCGTGCAAAGGAAAATTCAGCGAGCCGAGCGCGAGAAGCTAACCTACGAAGAGGGCCGCTCGGATGAGCTGCTAAAGAAATTTTATGACCTGCTGTTACTTACGCGACGCCGCCACGGCTTGCCGCCGCAGCCGCTAGTTTGGTTTCGGAACGTCGTCGCGTGCCTTGGCAATCGCCTCCTTATCCGCATCGTCTCAAAGGATGGTCAGCCCGTCGCTAGCATCGTCACCATCCAGTACAAGGACGTCCTCGTTTACAAGTATGGATGTTCCGACTCTCGCTTCAATAATCTCGGCGGAAACTCGCTTTTGTTCTGGCGAGCCATCCAGGACGCCAAGAAGAACGGTCTCCTGAAATACGATTTAGGCCGATCAGAGACAGATAATTCTGGCTTGGTCACCTTCAAGGAAAATTGGGGCGCCGTAAGCATGCCTCTGGATTACTACCGTCTTCCTGCGCGGCGATCCTTTCATCTGAATTCCGGATGGCGCACGCGCGTTGCAAGGGGTGTTTTTTCCTTGATGCCCGACACGCTTCTCGCCGCCACCGGAAGGCTCCTTTACCGTCACATAGGCTAACTGCAAGAAGCAGATAAATGAACAAGCAATTCCTGGAATATTTTCGTTGTCCCGCGAACTACGTGGATTTCCGTCTGAAAGGAGAGCTGCTTTCGGATCCCGGCTTCTTCCATGTTGGCCCGGATCTAACCTGCTACGGCCGAGTCTCCGCAGGTCACACCAGTCATGAGTCCACCGGTGCCCTCGACGATGTTTTTTCCGATGTGAGCCTTGAAGAGAACGCCTGCGTTCTCCCCTTTGATCTCGACGAGGTTGTGGAGAATCTACGGTTCGAGCGTTATGAGGGCGCCATGCCTGTCGTCCGTACATCTGTTGCCAAGGCAGTCAGCCGCAAAACCTATTACGCCGTGCGCCCTTTCCTGCCGACGTCCGTGCGAAAGCATCTGCAGCGTCTCGCTCTCCGCGGATGGGATCGCGCCCAGTTCCCGGCCTGGCCAATCGATCAAACAGTTGATCGCTTGTTCGATCGCATGATGGCTTGCGCCATACGCGCGAATTCCGGCCGACCCATTCCGTTCATCTGGTTTTGGCCAGAGGGCCACTCGAGTTGCGCCACAATGACCCATGATGTCGAGACCGCCGTCGGCCGCGACTTCTGCAACACGCTTATGGATTTGGACGACGCCTTCGGAATCAAAGCTTCCTTTCAGCTTATTCCCGAAGTGCGCTACGAAGTCTCCGATGAGTTTCTACGCAGGCTTCGCGAGCGCGGCTTCGAGATCAACGTCCACGATTTCAATCACGACGGAGACCTCTTTCGCAATCGGGAGGAATTCCTTCGTCGCGTCGCCCGCATCAACGACTACGGCAGGAAGTTCCGGTCGGCTGGGTATCGTTCTGGTGTTCTCTATCGAAATCTCGATTGGTATGAATTCTTCGATTGTTCTTACGACATGTCGGTGCCTAACGTCGGCCATCTTGATCCGCAGCGTGGCGGCTGCTGTACGACCAAGCCTTACTTCATCGGGAAAATCCTGGAAATCCCCGTCGTGGCCACGCAGGACTACACGCTTTTCAATATCCTCCGTCAATACTCGATGGACCTTTGGGAGCAGCAAATTCAACTGATTCTTGAGCAAAACGGTTTGATCAGCTTCATCGTCCATCCCGATTATTTGCTCGATAAGCGCGCTCGCGACGTCTACTCCTGCTTGCTAGCTCGCCTCGCTCAGCTTCGCCAGGATTCCAAAATGTGGATCGCTCTGCCACGAGAGCTGAACGATTGGTGGCGGAGCAGAAATCAGATGCGTCTCGTTAGAGAGGGAAGCACGTGGCAAATCGAAGGTCCAGGCGCGGGCCGCGGCCGCATAGCCTTCGCCCGCTTGGAGAACGGCCGCGTCGCTTACAGTTTCGATTCCGAATTCCAGGTTCAGGAGGTCCCAACTCTAGCCGGGTCGCAGCCAAGCCCGGGCGCCTAAGACCGTACAATGCTTTGTGATGTAGCCACTTGTCGCTTACGGTTCTCGGGCCGCCTCATATTACAGATGAAGAGTCTTAGCGTCTCGATCTTCGGGGAGCCCATGCGCCTTTGGCAGACTGGCATGCCCACCGGAATTTCCTTCGGTCCGCATGTTCGGCTTCGCACATCGCCGACCCAATGCCACCCTCACTCTGGATGGTTACAAACTAAGCATCCATCTGACGATGCGACGCAGCTTCTGATTTCTTGAAGGCGCGATTTACGGGCAGGATTTTGGACCTAATCCGCACCGCCGCAATCATCCGACGGTTGAAGCAACGCCGGAGCTGCAGTCTCCACCTCGGCCAACCAGTCGTAATATCTTAATTTCCAATTTTCGCCTGCCGCCACAACCGCCCCGCTGAATCCCTGCGCTGGCTCTAGCGCGTAGCAACTCCACACCGTTCCTTTTTCATCCCGCAGTGATTGTTCTTTAGCAGACGAGCTGACGGTGAAACTCCGCAGTGGAATGCTCAACCCCTTTCCGCGCGCTTTGACATAGGCCTCCTTCCTAGTCCAGCACCCAAAAAACGCTTCGTTCACCACGGTCGGCGGCAGTTTTGCGAGTCCGGCGATCTCTTCGCCCGAGAAGAAATGAGATGCAATTTCCATTCCCCTGAAATTTGGCTTTACTTCTTCAATGTCCACGCCAATCTCACTGCCGCGGGCAAACACGAATAGACCCATTCCTCGTGAATGCGAGACGCTGAAGCAAATCTTGGAATTATGTACCGAGGACAGCGACGGTTTCCCCTGAGATCCGTAGGACAGCTCGACCTTCCCGGGACCAATTTCCAAGTACATCCCCAATAGGTCGCGCAGAATCCCTCTCCCTGCCAGAAAACGCTCGCGCCCTTGCGGAACCAAGAACCTTCCCGCCCGCTCCTTCTCATTCGCATTTAGAGTGTTTTCAACTCGATGAAGTAGCTCAGGGAATAAATCCAAAGACGCTCGCCACACGTGCAATTCGTCGTCGGCAAGCGCCGGCCGTTTGGCGACACGTGTCCGCGGAAGAGTATTGGCCATACAGAGAAACTACCGGTTGACTCTAGCACTCGCTGGCATTGCTCGCTCTTCCGCTTTTCGCAAACAAGTGTTCATCTTATTCGCGAGAGCGTCGACATTCGGTTGCATATAGATTGTGTAGTGGTTACCCGGAGTTTCGCAGATCTCCAAATCCTTCCCGAGCAATTCCGACCATCCCAAATCCAAGACATGCCCGAATCCAAACGTCCGCTTCGTGCTGCGAATCAGAACCACGGGCCCGCGGTACGGTTTCGGAGTGTATTTCGCCGCTGCCCCATATAGCACGTCCAGCGGGTTTCCCGAGATGGGATCATCCAACTCCGGATAGAACTTCGTTGCTTTCAGCACTCGACGCAGAGATTGCCTGATTCTCGCGATCTTCTGCGCTGTCCGTCCCGCGATGTAGTTTCTCGTTTGCGTCGAGTTCAATTGCTGCAGGTAAGCGTACTCAAATTTCAACAGGTGAAACTTCAGTTGTGCCCGCGCGATGGATCGCTTCCATCCGCTATATTGCTTCATTCGCACGGGATTCACCGTCTCCAGCAGTAAAACCTGCGCCACCTCTTGTCCCTGCGCCTGTAACTGCCGTGCGGTCTCGAAAGCCAGCAGGCCATGCGCGCACCATCCGCCCAGCATGTACGGACCTTCTGGACGCCGCTCCCGAATGCTTTGTACAAGCTGCTCCGCGATGCACTCGAGCGAGCCAGAATCCTTCAGCTTTGCGATCAACGACATCCGCAAACCCAGGCTATGGAATTCGCGCAACTCACTCAGCCGTTGCGAAAGCGGTCGGAATGTTGGATCGCCGCCAAGAAAAAAGAAGGGAAGCTGCCGCGCAGCGGCCTGCCCGTTCCGCCCGCGATCTTCTGAGCCGGCCTCTCCCCTGCATGCTCGAACCAACTGCGTTTGTCCGCGCACAGTTGGTGCCTCTAGCAAGGAAGCCAGCGGCAATTCCACTCCGAGCGAGTCCTCAATCCGCGCCAGCAGACGCGCCGCCAGCAGGGAATGGCCGCCCAACTCAAAGAAATCGTCATCGATTTTGATCGGCTTCGTGTTAAGCACCGTCTCCCAAATCGCAATCAATTCGTTTTCAGCGCCGTCTTCCGAAATCTGTGAATCCTGCGAAGGAGGAGTCGCTAGCCGCTGTGAAACTGTCTGTGTTTCTTCAACGCGTTGCGCCGACGGCTCGAGCATTCTCACTTCGCACTGGCACGTCGCTGCAAATTCCGTAATCGCTTGCTGCACGTCCAAGCGCTCGCTTACCGCCGGATGCAAGCTCCACACCAACTCGCATTCGCGCTTGTCCGTGAGAACTAGCGCACATCGCATCTGTGGAAATCGCTGCGTGGAAATTCCTTGCTGCCCGTCTGTTTCCAGAAAAGAACCGATCCATTTGCGCGCCTGTTCCCGCGGCAAACCGCGCAAATCGTGCTCCTGCCAGGGAGCCCGACTGCCCGTGCTTTCCGCGCCATTACCGGTGCCGTTTCCATTTGGGTGCTGGGACGGTTTGTTTCCCCCGCCCCAGGCCTCCGCAACCTTCTGCCACGTCGCTCGCAGGCGCTTCGCCTCGATTTCGCCTTCCACCAGCAAATGGACTTGCACCGGAAGCTGCACGCCGCCTGCTTGGTTCCACAGGTCTCTTCGGTCTGTCACCTCCTCAAACACGAGTTCCATCCCCGGATTTGCGACAGCACAAGAGCGCTGCGGTCTCACGCTGAATCTCCATCAGGCTCACCCGCTCCGTCCCGTTTGCAGGACCGCGTAATTCGCACACTCCTCATAGGGACAGGTTATGGTCATTGGTAGCTGGGAGGCAATCCGGTCTTCTACCAATAGTTATCGGGTAAATGCCTGATGATTGTTAGGGATTCCGAAGGTAGGACCGGCCGCTAAGGCAATCGAAAAACGATAGTAACGTCCGCTAAGGTCTCAACGGGATCGCCATTAATGAACGTCGGCTCGTAACGCCATTCCCGCACTGCGGTCATAGCCGCAGAACTGAGCAGCCTGGGCCCACTTACGGGTGTCACTCCAATGACTTCCCCTGTGCGCCCCACGCGCGCCCGCAATTCCACACTTCCCTCGATACGCCCTTTCCTGGCCTCCGCCGGATAGAAAGGCTCGCCATGTGATATCAACTTCCCGATGATCACTCGCTCGGATCCGCTAACTGCCGCCGAGCTTCGCGGCAGAATCTCTAGTGTGCGTCGTGCACTGATGGCAATCCCCGCAGAGGCGCTCACTGCTTCACCCGGCAGGCTGACAAAAAAAGCTCGGCTCCCCGGCTCCGGCGCGTTCACCAGAATGGAATGTCCCATAGTCATTTTGCTCGGCTCCACTTCCATTTCACGGTTGTTGCGCGTCTCTGCATTTTCCGTGGAATGTTGCGGTCGCCGCTCGCTGACACCGGGAGCCATCGCGCTACGTGCTGCGGAACCCACCGCGCTTCCGCTGTCCCGTGCCGAACCGCCTCTGGCCGCCCTTGTGTTTTCGGTCCGTGCTTCTACTTCGTCCTTCTCTTCATTCGCTGATTTGGCGGTGTCCGAGCTTGCCTCCCGACCGGAACTCAAATTTCCCCTGTTTTCCGCTTTTGTTGGATCCTCGCCTGCAGCCGCTTTACCTTCGTTGTTACTTTCAGCACTCTCGATGGGTCCCGCCGCAGCTTGCTCCGGCGGGGTAGGAGGCGTGACCTTTGGTGGCGGTGCAGTTGTGATCTGGCTCCGCGCCCAGTCTTCAACATAACCAATCCAGCGATCTACCGTTCCACGTCCAACGGTCGCGCCCAGCGCAAAAAACAGTCCGGCCACCACAATCCCCAATGCCGCGCCGCGCCAACCGCCGCGACGCCGCGCCGGCGACGACCAGACTCCTTCTTTCTCCGGCTCTGCCGCGAACATGGAGTAATCCGTAAAATGAAACTCCTGCAGCGGCGGCTCTGCTACCGCAAGGCCCACGGTTTGCGTCTCTCCTGTTTGAAGAGGTTCTTTTTCGCGGTGCGTCGCCTGCGCCTGCGCGGTGTGCGCTATCGCCGAGTCGTGAGCCCCGCCGGCACGATAGGGTGTGTCAAAAATTTGCTTGCGCGGCTCCTCTGAAGGTGTTGGCACTCGCGCAGAAGGTTGTGCCGCCGGAATTCTCTCGCGAGTCTTGTCGGGAGCGTCTCCTGCCGATACCCATTTTTCGATCTCCCTCCGCGCATCCCCCGGTAGTTCTGTAAATTGGATCCCTGCTTCTTTCTTTGAATCGCTCACCCAAACAATGCGACCCCTCGCCGTGAGCCATCCCTGGAAGGCTGGCACCTGAAACCGGAGCTCGGAAAATTCACGCGAGGTCAACGCCAGGGCCGATTGCACCGCAAAACCGCCCTCGCTCAGGTTCAGGAGAATTCCTCCGTTGTCCTGCCCCAGTTCCACGTAAGCCATCGGCGACAGCCTCCGCCGCAGATGCGCGCGGTTTCCGTGTGGGCGTACTTCGGCCACGCTTAGGAAATGCTCAGTTTTTGCCATGGCTGTGCGCGTTGCGCTGGGTGGGTGGA
The DNA here is from genome assembly GCA_036513675.1 of Candidatus Acidiferrum sp. Classification (GTDB taxonomy): domain Bacteria; phylum Acidobacteriota; class Terriglobia; order Acidiferrales; family UBA7541; genus Acidiferrum. The sequence goes on along the minus strand of DATBYP010000183.1, from coordinate 22,378 downwards.
GCGCAACAAATATCAACTACTTAGCTGCTTTAGGCTTACAAATCCAATTCTACGCCTATAGGAGGCGCCCTTCAAGGACTCTGTGGCAATTCCTACCTCAGCAACTCCTTCGCATACCGCGCCGGCACTGCTAAGTTCGATCCGCCAAATCCCTTCAAGATCGCGAAATTCACGCCGATCACTTTCCCGTTTCGATTAAACAGCGGTCCGCCCGATCCCCCGGACGTAGTCGCTGCGTCGTAAACAATTTTGTCCTGCAACACGTCTCCGATATGGCCCTGTGTTGTTGTCGGTCGTATCAGCTTCTGCGCTGCCAATTGGGAGACCATCTGGTTCACGTTCTGCGTGCCATCCGCGATCTTTTGCGCAATATCCGATCCTGCTCGCGCCAAAATCCCTTCGATCCCGGTCGGATATCCGATGAGCACCACGGGCTCGCCGGATACGCTCGCCTCGTTACTCGCATCAAGTTCCAGCAGCGCCGCGGTTGCGGGCGCCGACCCTTCCAATTTCAGCATCGCAACATCGGCGCTGGATGACACCTTGTCCAGCTTCGCCGAAATTCCATCCGAGCTCCCTGGAAAATATGCCTTGTAAGACAGCACATAAGCCGCCGCCCCGTGATCAAGCAAGTCCTTCAACTCGTCGTTACTCCACCATGGTTCCGCTACATGGTGATTCGTCAGAACCCTTCCATCCCGTCGCACCAAAAATCCCGTACCAAATACATCGATCTGCAAATGAGGACCCGCTCCACCCGAATCCAACCGCACCATTCCTTTGTCATCCACCTGAGGTTTTCCCAACGCGTCTACGGCAATTTGGATCGGCTTCCCGCTCTGCTTGTCCAGAAACTCCACCACTACGTGCAGCAAGCACACGCTCGGCCCATAGCTATGCACAATCGTTTCCGCGATCTTCCCCTCGTTCTCCAGCAACTTCAGCCGTTTTTGCGTGTCTGCCAACTGCTGCTTCAGCGACTGCGCATCCGGCCCCCCCGCCAACGCCACCTTCTTACGCAAATCTTCGGATTGCGCCCGCAAGTTATCCCGCGCCGCAGCGTCGGACTTCGCGCGCGCATCCAGCGAACTCCGCGCTTGCTCCGTGCGCTCCAAAAGCTGATCGTGCAAGCCCAGCCCGCTGTTCAGCCGCGCAATTTCCGACCGCAGTTGCAGTGTTTCCTTCCGGCTCCGCCCTGTCGAAATCACGATAAACGCCGCCGCCAGAATTGCCGCCGCGCTCACTACAAAAACCGCCGGTATCAGCCAGAACCGGTGTTTGCCGACCGCCCCGCCGCTCAACGATTCCACCGCGATGTCCGCCATCTGTTCGCGCTGAACCGCGTATTTCAGCATCGTCTTTAGGTCTTCTTCCGGCTGCCGCTCCCGGAATTGGGTCCGCACCCGCGCGGCGAATTCAACCGCCTCAAATGGAAACGTAATTACATCATCCGCCCCCAAATCAAGCGCCCGCGCTCGCTCCAAAGCGCCCCCACGCACCACCATCACGATCTTGATGGACGTCCGCGTATCCGACCGCGCCTTCAATTGTGTGATCATCCCGCAGCAGCTCAGATCCGTAGGCGAAGCCTCTGTGACCAGCACCTCAGGCGAGAGCGCCAGCACCTCGTCCACGGTCAGCTCTGATTCAGTCGCGAGTTCGTACCCCTGGCCCGCAAGAGCGTTGTTCACCAGTTGATTCGTCTCGGAATTCAGATTGAGTAGGAGTACGCGCATGGGATCTTTAGTCTATCATTCCTTATTAGGAGCCGCTTTCCATGGCTAGCACGCACATACACATTCCCTTTTTCACCCTTTGCGTTTATTCTCCTGTCCCATACTCCAGGCACGAATGGCCGCCGGTCCTTTCTTCTTATGCGTCAGCGTGATACAACAGGTGTAAGCCTCCCGTCGAATGACGGATTTTTGCTGAAACTCGAATTGCACAGCGACCCTCAATTACTCTCCGTCGTTCGTGGCGCGCTCGAACGCCTCACCGAGGTTTTTGGCTTCTCACCGCCGGAGCGCCGCTCCGTCACCCGCGCGGTCGACGAAGCCCTGACTAACATCATGCGCCATTGCTATAACGGACGGACCGATCAGCCCATCGAAGTGTATTGCGCCCGCGTACCCCCTAGCGGTTCCCAACTCGCCGACGGCCTCGAAATATTGCTTTGCGACCAGGGTCCCGCCGTCGACCCCGCGAAGTTGCGCGGCCGCCGACTCGACGAAATCAAGCCGGGCGGCCTCGGTCTGCATTTCATCAGGCAGAGCATGGACACCGTCGAGTATCAGCGCGCTGGCACCACCAATCAGTTTCGGCTGGTCAAATATCTCCAGCCATCGACGCAGTCGCGTACGCCGTGACCACCCAAAGGAGGGCTTTCGTGCAGATTTCCGCGCGGCATTCCGATAGCACTACCATTTTTGACGTCTCTGGAGACATCGACCTCGCCAATTCGCCCGAGGTCCGCAAAGCTCTTCTCCGCGAGGTTCGTGAAAAGCGCACGCCTCGCGTGGTCATGAATCTCAGCAAAGTCCGCTACATCGATAGCTCTGGCGTCGCCTCTTTGGTAGAAGGCCTCAAAGCCAGCCGCGATAACAATTCGCGCTTTATCCTATTCGGCCTGAGCGCGTCGGCCCGCGAAGTCTTGCAGCTTTCGCGCCTTCTAAAAATCTTCGAGGTCTACGACAACGAAGATCAGGCCCTGTCCTCCTGAGTCCGGCTGTAGCGAGGTGTTGTAGGGGCGTGCTTTAGTGCGTGGCACTTGCTTTCGGTTGTTCGGAATCTTAAGTAAGCTCTGGGTAGAGCAATGGAATTCCTTTCTCAAGTCGGCGGTTCCGTAACAAACGGCCTTGTCTACGTCGGTTCGCTCGCTTCTCTCGGGGGCCGCGCCGCCTACTACACCTTCGTCGCTCCGTTTCAAGGTAAACCAATCCGTTTTCAGCGCGCCGTCTCGCAAGCGCTGGACGTCGGCGTTCGTGCCCTCCCCATCCTCTCCCTCATCACCTTCTTTATCGGCCTCATCCTCGCTCTCCAGGCCGCCTACGAGCTCCGTCGTTTCGGCGCGATTAGCTACGTCGCCACCGCTGTGGCCATCTCCATGTCCCGCGAGCTCGGTCCGCTGATCACCGCCATCGTCGTAATCGGCCGTTCCGGCTCCGCCTTCGCCGCCGAAATCGGCACCATGAAGGTCACTGAGGAAATCGACGCCCTCGAAACCATGGCTATCAGCCCGGTACATTTCCTCGTGACCCCTAAGTTCATCGCTATGGCTGTCATGTTGCCCTGCCTTACTATTTGGGCAAACACGATGGGCATTCTTGGCGGCTCGCTCTTCGGCGTCGCGCAAGCGGACTTCACGTTCACTCGCTACATCTCCGCATCTCTTGACTCGCTCTTCCTGCGTGATATCGTCACCGGACTCATTAAGAGCGTTATGTTTGGGATAACCATCACCGCCGTGGGCTGTCTCGAAGGACTCTCCACCGGCGCCGGCGCCGAGCAAGTTGGCCGCTCCACAACACGTGCGGTGGTCATGTCGATTTTTATGGTCGTTCTTGTCGACCTGGTTTTCACCGCACTCTTCTTTTTTATGAGCGAACACTAGGAACGTACGTATGGAAGCTGCACTCACAGATTCGCTCGAAACCACGGCCACCATTTCCGTTCGTGATCTCCGTGTGAATTACGGCGAGCGCGAGATCCTTCACGGCATCGGCTTCGACGTCAATCGTGGTGAAACTCTTGTGATCCTTGGCGGCTCCGGCTCAGGCAAGAGCACGCTCCTTCGCACGCTCGTCGGTCTCGAAAAGCCCACCTCCGGTCAGATCTGGATCAAAGGTCAAAACATTGCCGCCATTTCGCCTTCCGCAATGGACGAAATCCGTAAGAAAATTGGCATGTCCTTTCAAGGCGGCGCTCTCTTCGGCTCCATGACCGTAGGCGAAAATGTAGCCCTGCCTCTTCGCGAACATACCCGCCTCGAAGAGTCCACCATAGAAATCATGTTGCGCCTCAAGCTCGAACAGGTCGGCCTGCAAGGCTTCGAGTACTACATGCCCTCGCAGCTCAGCGGGGGCATGAAAAAGCGCGCCGCGGTCGCCCGCGCCCTCGCCATGGATCCCGAAATTCTTTTCTTCGACGAACCGTCCGCTGGTCTCGATCCCATCATCGCCGCCGGCATCGACCAGCTCATCCTCGAGCTCAAGCAGGCGTTCCGCATGACCATCATCGTTGTCACGCACGAGCTCGCCAGCGCCTACTTGATCGCCGATCGTATGGTCTTGATCGACAAAGGCAACATCGTCGCCATCGGCACCACGGAAGAAATGCGCGCCAGCACACAGCCGCGCGTCCGCCAGTTTCTTGACCGTGTCGCGGAGCCCGAAGTCGCTCGCGAGTTGGATTATTTGCAGATGCTAACGGAGGATCGTCGTCGTCGCTCCGGATGATTGCCGGAGCAGGGAAGGGAACCAATGAATCCTAGAAGCGAACAAGCACTCGTCGGTCTGTTCGTGATTGTTGCCACCGCTGTGCTGGTCGGCACCGTTTTCGCCATCAGCGGCGCGTTTGGGCGCTCCACTCACACCTATCACGCGTTTTTCCCGTTCGCCGGAGGTATCGAGTCCGGTTCCAGTGTTCGCTACTCCGGCAGTCCCAAAATCGGCAGTGTCGACCGCGTCCGCATCGATCCGCAAAATCCCGCGCGCATTGAAATCACCTTCAAAGTCCAATCCGACCTCCCTGTCAAAACCGACAGCCACGTCAAAATCATGAGCATGAGCCCGCTCGGCGACAATCACTTGGAAATTCTTCCCGGCACACCGCAAGCGCCCGTCGCTCCTGATGGCTCGCAGCTCGTTTCCGAAAACTACATCGACTTCAACGCCATCACCGCCCAGATCAATGATCTTGGCCCCCACGCCACCCAGCTAATCGCTACCCTGAACGATCGTGCCACCGAGCTAAAAGTCACCGTAGAACGCATCAACGATCTTCTTAGTGTTCAAAATCGCGCCAATCTATCCGCCACTCTCGCCAACACCCGCGGCATGCTCGAGGAAAATCGCCCCGCTCTTCACGCAACTCTCCAGCACATCAATTCCGTCAGCGAAAAACTAGAGCCCCTCTTGCAGGATTTCCAGAAGACTTCCGCCGAAGCCAACAAAGCCATCGATCACATCGATTCCCTAATCGGCGAAAATCGTGCCGACATTCGGCAAGCCGTCACCGAACTTCGCCGTACCCTCACCAATATGACTGACCTCACCGCGCACCTGAATCAGACTCTCGATGTCAATTCCGAAAATATCGACGAGCTGCTCGATAATTTCCGCCACGTCTCTGAAAATCTCAGAGAATTCACGAATACGATCAAGTCCCGACCCTACACGCTGATTCGCTCGTCTAATCCGCCTGAACACAAGCCCGGTGCACGCCAGTGATCTCGCGCCACCCTCATATTGTCCTGTTTGGCGTCTTGCTGATCGCGGGTTGCGGTGCTGCCCGTCCTGCTAAGTACTACCAACTTACTCTTCCCAGCGACAACGCTGCGGACCCGCCTGCCGAAGTGGTTCCCGTTACGATTCTCATGGGGCCGATCGTGTCTTCGCATCTCTACCGCGAAGACCATATTGTTTACGGCTCCAACGGCGAGAACATGGGCATCTACGAATACCAGCGCTGGGTCGAGCCGCCGACCGAAATGATCCAGGACGTTCTCTTTCGATCGCTGCGCTCTTCAGGTCGTTACCGCTCGGTCCACAGCCAGCACAGCAGCGTCCGGGGAGACTATCTCCTCCACGGACATCTGTATGACTTCATGGAAATTACGGGCTCCTCCATGTCCGCGCGCGTCTCGCTCGAGCTCGAACTCCGCGACACAAAAAGCGGCGACACCGTCTGGACTCATCTCTACAACCACGACGAACCCGTTAAAGGCAAAGACGTCTCAGCCGTAGTCGCCGCCCTCAACCATAATGTGCAGCGCGCCACAAACGAATTCATCAGCAGCCTATCCCAATATTTTTCAGCTCACCCACCGGTCTCGGCAACCCCGACTCACTAACTCGGCGACAATTCCCTCAACTCACCCGCCTCAAGGTCAGCAGGGTAACGTCGTCCTCCAACTCCGCCCCGCCGCGATGCTTCTGAACCTCACCCAGCAAACCTTTCGAAAACTCCGCCAAACTCGCCGGCTCCCTCAATCTCCGCAGCGTCTCCTCCGCCAGCGCAAGAAATCCCCCATGCGTTAACTGCTCTCCCGCCGGCGACTGCGCTTCCGTCGCCCCGTCGGAAAACGCCAGGATCATGTCTCCCAGGTTCAATCGAATGCTCTGCTCGGTGTACTGCTCTCCTGTAATGAATCCCAGCGGCAAATTCTCCAACCCCTCTCCGAGCTCACAAAATTTCTCTTCTCGCGCCCTCCATACCAGCATCCGCGGATGCGCCGCGTAAGCGAAATTAAATTCCCCGCTCGTCCCGTCATAAGTTCCCGTGACTACCGTAGTCAGCCGCAGTCCGCCCTCGTCACTAGCGGTGCCGAGCGTGAACTCGTCATTCAGCGCCGCCAACAGTCCCGACGTATCTCGAATGTCGTGAAATTTGTGCAGTAAATGGTGAACATGCCGGGCCACAGCGCTCGCCACGTATCCGTGCCCCACGCAATCCGCCAAGACGACTCGCGCCACGTTGTCACTGCAAGAAAACACTGCGGCCAGGTCCCCACCCTCATCTCCGCCGGACGGCACCGCAATTACATCCCCCTCCAGCCCCGCCAATTCCAGCGACCGATGCGCCCGCTCGTTCCCCGCCCAAAGCTCCATGCACCCAAACGGGCGCACCTCCGAAGTCGTGCACTCCAATTCTGACGACTCAATCTTCTTGAATTTCATAACAAAACCAATGTAGCACACACCTTTTTTTGGAGCGCCGCCGCTTTAGCAGCGTGACCCAAGCTAGAGGACGCACAATCCCCTCGCAAGTCAGTGCCTCAGTCCCTTCACCTCTTCATGTCCAACGTCCGGTCCAAATTAAACGCCGCGCTGATCAGCGCCAAATGCGTAAACGCCTGCGGAAAATTCCCCAGCGCTTCGCCCTGCGAGCTCGTCTGCTCTGCGTACAGCCCTAAATGATTCGCATATCCCATCATGCGCTCAAACAGCAGCCGCGCCTGGTTCAACATTTCCGGGTCAGCCATTCCCGCCCGCGTCATCGCCTCCAGCAGCCAGAACGAGCACATATTGAACGTTCCTTCCTCGCCGGGCAGTCCATCGATGCGCGGGGACGGCGGATACCGGTACACCAATCCATTGCTAACGAGCCCGCCTTCCTTCGGGCTCTTCAGGATTGCCTTGATCGTGTTCACCATCCGCGGGTCGCTCGGCGCCATGAAAAACACGAGCGGCATAATCAATACCGAGGCATCCAAGTCTTCGCTTCCGTAAAATTGCGTAAATGCCCGTCGCTTCTCGTTCCATCCTCGCGTCATCACCTCCTCGTAAATCTTGTCCCGGTCGCGAATCCACCTCTCGCGATCTGCGGGAAACGAACGCTTTTCTGCCAGCCTGATTCCTCGGTCCAGCGCCACCCAATTCATCAGCTTTGAATAAACAAAATGTTCCTGGCGGTTGCGCATCTCCCAAATTCCCTCGTCCGGGTTTTGCCAGTTCTCGCACACCCAGTCGAGCCTATGCCGGATTCTGTTCCAGAAATCGTAGGAGATCGGCAGCACATACTTGTTGTACAGATATAGCGAGTCCATCAGCTCGCCATAAATATCGCTCTGGTATTGCTTGTACGCATCATTGCCGATGCGCACCGGCCTCGACCTCTTGTAGCCTTCCCAGTGCTTCAGTTCCTGCTCCGGCAATTCTGGATTGCCGTAAATGGAGAACATCGCGGGAATCTTCTCCCCCGCTCGCGCGTGTTTCGCGGCATAGTTCTGTATCCAACGCACGAACCCCGCTGCTTCCTCCATAAAGCCGATGCGCACAAACGCATAGACCGTAAAGGCCGCATCCCGCAGCCACGTATATCGATAGTCCCAGTTTCGGGGGCCTCCGATTACTTCCGGCAGGCTGGTGGTCGGAGCCGCTACAATCGCGCCTGTCGGTTCGAACGTAAGCAGCTTCAGCGTTAGCGCCGATCTCTCCACGCGCTCGCGCCAGCGCCCCCGATAGCTACACCGCGAGAGCCATCGATGCCAGAATTTCACCGTCTCCTGGAACAGCTCTTCCCCTTCTGCCTCCGATGTGGGACACGGCGCATCCCCGCTCACTTGTTCATCGCTCACCGTGAAAACATGCGACTTGCCTTCCTCCAGCTCGAAGTCCGCTACTACGCCTCGATCTGCGTCCCGCCGGAGTGACTCCCCGCAGCAAAGGTGCAGGCTTTGCTTGGCCGAAACGAACGTCGCTCCATTCTGGTGCAGCTTCACTTCGTGCGATGCTCGCCCGTAGTCGAATGCCGGTTTACACACCATCCTCACTTTCACCGTGCCGCGCACGCAGCGCACTCTTCGGTACAAGTGGTGATACCACTTCGATTCCGGCGGCAATCCCACCGGCATGAAATCTTCTAGCTCCGCGATTCCGTCCTCGTGCAGAAACCGTGTCACCAATATGTTTGTCGACGGCCAATAAAATTGCCGCGACTTCATCTGTTCCGCAATCGGCGCAATCTGGAATCTCCCTCCTTTTTCGTCATCCAAAATCGCTCCAAACACACTCGGCGAATCGAAGTTTGGCGAGCAATACCAGTCAATCGAACCATTCATCCCCACAAGCGCCGCTGTCCGCATGTTCCCGATAATCCCGTAGTTCTCAATCGGCTGATATCCCATAACCTTCGTTTCTAATCAGAATTTGGCGCAACCCCGTCAGAGAAGTAGATTCTCCATCCAGGCTAATCGGCGCGGTTACTGCCTTCTCTGCGCGCCTCCGCGCACTCTCCGCCCTCTGCGTTAGATTTACTCTTCTCCTGCCTGCTCAGTCCATCCATTGTCGCGCTCTCGTGACTGCACCCTGTATATTGAGAATTGCCGCCATGGACATCCGCCCCGCCTCCATCCTCCGCTGGCTTTTCGATCCACAGCTCGGTGACCGCGACCGTCTCGTCCCACGCTGGCTTTTTCTCTGCGCTCTCGGTCTGATCTATTTCTCCGCCTTTTACTCCCTCCTCTTCCAAATCCGCGGCCTCCTAGGCCCCAATGGAATTCTCCCCGCTGGCGAATACCTGCGCGCTGTCACCAACTCCATCGGCTTCGCGCGTTTCTGGTACGCGCCCAGCCTGCTTTGGTTGTCCACCAGCAATCACATGCTCATGGCGCTATGCTGGGCTGGCCTCCTCGCTTCTGTCCTTCTCACCATCAACATTTTCCCGCGCGGCATGCTCCTAATTTGTTTCCTCTGCTTTCTCTCCTTCGTTGGTGCCGCCTCCGAGTTTTCCGGCTACCAGTCCGATGGCATGCTCCTCGAAGCCGGCTTCATCTCCCTTTTTCTCGCCCCGCCCGGATTTCGTCCCGGCCTCGCGCCAAACAGTCCGCCCATCTGCGCCAGTATCTTTCTTCTTCTCTGGGAATGGTTTCGCATCTACTTCGAATCCGGCATCGCCAAACTCGCCAGCGGCGATCCCTTCTGGCGCCACTTCACTGCCATGGACGAGTATTATCAAAATGGTCCGTTGCCCACCTGGATCGGCTGGTACGTTCAGCATCTCCCGCACTGGTTTCACGCCGCCACCGCGTTCGCTACTCTCGCCCTCGAACTTGTTCTCGTCTGGATGCTATTCTTCCCGCGCCGTGTTCGCATCATTTGCTTCTTCATCGTCACGCCCTGGCAAATCGGCGTGATCCTCACCGCCAACTACACCTTTTTGAACTACCTCGTCCTCGCGCTCGGAATATTCCTGCTGGACGACCGTTTCCTCGCGCGTTTCGTCCCACAATCATGGCGAGCGCAACTAAAGCAAACGGTCTCGCCCGCGGCAACCGCGCAGGAAAGCGCAGCGCCAAACTGGCAGCGAATCTGGGCGCGCCAGTTAGCCGCTCTCAAACTCACCCTCACCGCGGTCATCTTCGCCTGGCTCTTCTACTCCAGCACCGTTCTCCTCCTCCTGATGATTTGGCCCACCGCCCCCTTCCCGTACGCGCCTGTCGCAGCGCTGCAGCCATTTCGAATCGCCGACCGCTACGGCCTTTTCGCCAGAATGACGCGTGGCCGCTACGAAATCGAATTCCAAGGTTCAAACGACGGCGAGAACTGGACCGCCTACCCGTTCCGCTACAAGCCGCAAAATCCCTATGAAGCTCCGCGCATCTACGCCCCCTATCAGCCTCGTTTCGATTGGAATCTGTGGTTCGCTTCCCTCGGTCACTGGCGCTCCGATCCCATCGTCCCACGAGCGGAAGAGCGCCTCCTCGAAGGTAGCCCGGATGTCCTGGCCCTCTTCGCCGGAAATCCCTTTCCACAGCCCCCTCGCCAAATCCGCGTCCTGCTCTGGCAATATTGGTTCACCTCGATGCCGGAAAAGCGGCAGCAGGGTCTGTGGTGGCGCCGTCAATTGCTAGGCAACTACGCCCCAACGCTGGGCCGCGACGCAAACGGCCGCATCGTCGCCATAGAATGGCCACCCGAACTTCCTCCTCGCGAATAATTCTTATGACTAGATTTTCTTCCGTGCGAGAGCCGTACCTATCTCGCCGGAGAGCGTTGCGATGTGCCTGCCCTGGCCGGGCATTCCGCGCGCATGGGGCTGCTCGGTTGCCGCTATCTAATTGGCGAGCGCTAAGACCGGTGATGCAAATCCAGGAGGTCACGGATTAGGACCATTCTGATTTTCGCTGGATCGCGTTGCTTCATTACCTCAACTCTTCGTGCTAGTGTAACTTCGGCGCATTTGCGAAGAGGCGAAGATGACGAGACCGAAAGTGCTAGCGACGCGACCGTTGTTTCCAGCGGCGCAGGGAATCTTAAATGCGAGCTGCGAAGTTGATTACTGGTCGCAGCCGGAGCGTATCTCCAAAGAAGAGCTTTTTCGGCGCGTCAACGATAAAGACGGTTTAGTGTGCCTGCTCACCGAAAAAGTAAACGAAGAACTGCTTGCGGCGGCTCCGAAGCTGCGCATCGCCGCCAACGTTGCCGTCGGCTACGACAACATCACTGTGGCGGATTGCACAAAGCGGGGCGTCGCGGCGACGAATACGCCTGGCGTCCTGGACGAAACCACTGCCGATTTTGCTTGGACGTTGCTCATGGCCGTCGCTCGCCGCTTGGGTGAAGGCGAAGCGCTGGCGCGTTCTGGCGCGTGGAAAGGCTGGGATCTCGATCAGCTTGTGGGCGCCGATGTCTGGGGCAAGACGCTCGGGCTGGTGGGCTTTGGCCGTATTGGTCGCGCAGTCGCGCGGCGCGCCGGCGGCTTTCAGATGAAGGTGATTTACCACGACGCGGTGCGCGTGCCTCTCGACGTCGAGCGGGGTTTCCATGCGGAGTATCGCGATTTGCGGACGCTGCTCGGCGAAGCGGATTTCGTCAGCGTGCACGTCCCGCTGCTGCCGGAGACGCGAGGCCTCTTCAATGGCAAGACGTTTTCGCAAATGAAGCCCAGCGCGTTTTTGATCAACACGTCTCGCGGCCCGGTGGTGGACGAAGGAGCGCTCGTGCAGGCGCTCGAGACGAAAAAGATTGCGGGCGCTGCGTTGGACGTTTATGAAAATGAACCCCTTATTCACGCCGGGTTGAAGCGCCCGAATGTGGTTCTCGCGCCGCACCTCGCTTCCGCCTCACTCGAGACGCGCACAAAGATGGCTTGCATGGCCGCGGAAAACGTTGTGGCGCTCTTCAAGGGCCGGAAGCCGCCTAATATTCTGAATCCCGAGGTTCTGAAAGCTAGTTAAAACACATACCGGCAATCCTAAAATGGCGGACCTAAAGCATCTTGCCCGTCAGATCTTCCACGAGACTCTAGCGGCCATTAATATTCCTGCAGTGATGCAGCGGAAAGTGCGCGTGGAGGGCTCGCTGCTGCATTGCGGCGACATCACTCTCGACCTGCGCGCCTTCGCGAAAATCCGCGTCGTGGCCATCGGCAAAGCGGCGCACGCTATGCTGGATGGCTTGCGCTCTACGCTGCCGCCCGAGCTGAAATTCGAAGGCGTTGCATCCGCTCCGACTCCGCCGCATCAGCCATTGCCGGGAATTCAATATTTTGTCGGAGGGCACCCGATTCCGAATGCGGAAAGCTGGAAGGCGGCCGAGGCCATACTTCGACTGCTGGCAACATGTGACGAAACGACGCTTGTATTTTTTCTGCTGTCTGGTGGCGGCTCGGCCCTCACCGAATTGCCCCTCGATTCGAGGCTTACGCTGCAGGACGTGCAACATTTCTATCGCACGTTGGTGACCTGCGGCGCGCCTATTGCGGCGATGAACGCAGTCCGGAAACATGTTTCCGCCGTCAAAGGCGGGCGCCTTGCCGCGGCGGCAGAGCGCGCTACAAAGATTAGTCTGGCGGTGACTGATGTGCCCGCAGATGAGGAGTCTGCGCTGGCCTCAGGCCCTTCCTTGCCAGACCCTACTACTAAGGCGGACGTCGAGCGGATTCTCGTTGAATTCAAAATGCTTGACCAATTCCCTGAATCGCTGCGCCGCTGTGTGGAAGAAGGAAAAATAAGCGAGACGCCGAAGGAAGGGGACCCCGCCTTTGCTAACGCGCATTTTGTCATGCTCTTGGGCATGGACGATTTGTTTCATCCCGCGCACTTTCATTCGGAGGCAAAGGGATTTTTCACCTGTTGCGACAATACGACCGATGATTGGGCGGTGGAAAAAGCCGCGGAGTATCTGCTGGCGCAGCTCGCCGCGCTGCAAGCGGCGAATCCCAGCCGTCCCGTGGCGTTGATCGCAGATGGCGAGGTTAGTTCCCCGGTGACGGGCGATGGAATTGGCGGAAGAAATTCTGCGTTTGTGCTGGCGTGCGTGGAGAATATTGTCGGCCGCCGCGTCGCCGTGCTCAGCGCCGGCACGGATGGGATTGACGGCAACAGTCCCGCGGCTGGTGCTGTCGCAGACGGCGAGACGCTAACTCGCGCAATGGAGGCGGGCTTGCATCCTGCAGAAGCGTTTCGGCGCAGCGATGCGTTTACATTTTTCGCGCGGCTGAACGACGCGATCATCACTGGCCCGACAGGAAATAATTTGCGAGACTTGCGAATCTTGCTCTCAGAGCCCTGATCGAAAGTTGCATCAGAGCGCCTCACTGAAGATGTGGAAATTCTGCCCTATTATCTGGGAAGGCGACTTTCAATCGATTTCAGCCGGTCATTCATTTCTTGCATGAGGTGTTCCAGCTTGTCCAGGCGCTGCGCGACGAGTTGCTCGTCATCACCGCCGCTTTTCTCCGCGTTACTTTTGTCCGCGCCACTTTCTCCGCCGCTCGCCGCTTTGCCGCTTTCTTCCTTCTGCAGATCCGCGATTTGCTGCTTCACCGTAGGCGCCATTTCGATGCTGAGATCGTCTCGTTTCAGCAACGACTGCAGCGCGGGAATCGCAGACGCATCGCCGCGGCTTCCCAAGGCGTGGATCGCGGCGTATCGAATGGGGTAGTGAGATTCGGTGAGATAGCTGGCGATCTGGGCCGTAATTTCCTTATTGCCCTTTTCCAGACGGCCGAGGCTCGCGATCGCGGCTTCTCGCGTTTCGATTGCCTTGCCCGGCGCTGACCATTCGCGAAGCAGTGGCACGCCGCGGTCGTCACCAAGGTACCCGAGCGAACGCAGTGCGGCGTTGCGCAGGAAATTATCAGGCGAATCCTGTTTCACCGCATCCGCCAGCTCCGGAAAAGCGCTAGCCGCTTTCAGCTTGCCAAGCGATTGCAGCGCATTGGCACGCGCACGATAAGAAGTATCTTCGCGACTGATATTCGAAAGTTTCGCTACGATCTTGGGTTCATCCTTAATGTTGCCCAGCGCCGCAACAACATGATTGCGTACATATGGCTGCTTGTTGCTATCCAGGGAGTCCAGCAACTGCATGCCGGCTGCGACATTGCCGACGCGCCCCAGAGCATCGGCGGCAATATCGCGAAGACCCCACGCTTTGTCCGTGTTCAGGGCGACGCCGAGAGCGGCCACTGCCTCATCATCGTTCTTTAATTTTGCCAATGCCTGCGCGGCTTCGGCGCGGTCCAGAAGGTCAGAGGCGTTCTTTAACTGATACAGCCACTCCTTCTTTTCCTTGTGGAACTCCGCCGATTTCAGAATCTGCCCGCCTTTATCGAAGAGCACCATCAGCGGAGCGCCATCGGAAGCAAGATGGAAGGTTTCCGTCTCCTTCGAAACGGCAATGCGGTGGAACTTTGCTCCGGACGCGGTAGTAATCTCGACATCCACTGGTACATGGAAGACGCCAATCCGACCTTCCACTTTTTGCGTTTGCTTCACGGTCAGGGCAACCTGATGCTTGGCGTCATCATACGTATAACTGAGGTCAAACTTAGGCGCGCCGGCGCCGTAAATCCACTCGTCGAAGAACTGCTGCACATTGATGTGATTCGCTTCGCCGATGGCCTTGATGAGATCCGCTGTGACTACGTTTTTGCCGCGATTGATTTCCAGGTAGTGTCGCAAGCCGCGATAGAAGGCATCCTCGCCAATTTGGTGGCGAAGCATGTACAGCACGAGACCACCCTTGCCGTAAGCGTTGCCGTCAAACTCGCTGGAATCGTCGAAATCGTGCCGCACGATAGGCTTGCCGTATAAATTGGTCTGCCCAAGCCACTCTTGAACCGCAGTCCATCGCTCGTAGTCCGCCTGCTCTTTGGGATAGTGCGATTCGGTCCACACCATCTCGAAGAACGTCGCGAAACCTTCGTTTAGCCAGATGTCTCCCCAGTCGTTGCAGGTGACCAGGTCACCGAACCATTGATGCGCCAGTTCGTGCGAAATCAACGGATCTTCATCGCCGGGAAATTCCGGTATCAATTTCGGATTCCGCAGCGAACTGCTGGTATTCGTCGTGGCGCTGGAATTTTCCATTCCACCTGCGACGAAATCATCCACCATTGCTTGCGAGTATTTCTCCCAGGGATAGTCCACGCCGAGCTTCTTGCTAAAGACTTCTATCATCGCGGGCGTGCGCTCGTAGTTCGGTAACAGACGGTCGCCACGTCCCTTCGGAGCGTAGTAAGTAACCGGCACGCCATGCCAGCTTTGCTTCACCTCGTCGAGCTCTCCCGCAACCACGGTAATGAGATAGGTCGAGCTCGGCAGAGACTCGCGCCAAGTCCAGGTCTTCATGTTATCGACGGCTTTGCTGACGTTAATGAGCTTGCCGTTCGCCACGGTGATCCACGATGCGGGCACGGTGAGAATCGTTTCCGTGGTCAGGCGGTCGTTGGGATAGTCATAGGTGGGCAGGTAATAGCGCGTATCCTCCGATTCGCCTTGCGACCAAATCTGCTTTGGTCGATCGGGATAATCCTTATCCGGCAAGATGAAATACACGCCCTTCGCCGGCTTACCGTCGTAGCGAATCTCCACATCGAATTTTTCACCGCCGTGTGCGGCCGACGGCAGCGGAACAATGAGCTTTGTACCAGTGCTTTCAAACTTTGCTGGCGTCTTGTTTATCGTGACGCTTTGAATGGTCAAGCCGACCGAGTCGAATGCGATTTTGGACGTGCCGTCGCGCAGAATCGCGAGCGTGTGCGTCACGTCCCCGATGACTTTCTTCTGATCCACATCGAACCGCAGCACAATTTTCGAATGCTGCAAGTCATAGTCGCGATTGCGCGCGTAAGGCTCGTCGGCGCGCATGTGTACGGATACAACGGCCATAGCGGCAACTGCGACCAGCGTAAGAATTGCTCGGCGAAGTCGACTCGTGTTTCGGCTCAAGGAAACCTTCATTCTTCTCTTCTCCGTTAAGATCCTGCTAGAAAGCGACGCTCTATTCGATGCCGTGCCCGGCACCTCTGAGTGCAGCAATTGCGGTATCTAGCTGCTTTCCGCCAACGAGCAAATAATCTGTATCGAAGGTGGAAATGGCGAACAGGCTTACGTTCGCCTTAGCCAACGGCGCCGCCAGAGCTGCTAAAACGCCAATCTCGGTCAACGCAAACGGGCCTTGCACTTTCAGCGCGCGCCATCCCGTTTCGGCCGCCACGTCGGTGGGAACTTGACTTGCAACGCAGACGACCGACAGCTCATCACTGGTCCTCGTGACCGCGAAAAACTCGCCATGCATCGCCCACGACGGCAAAGGCGCATCTGCCGCTAAACGAATTAACGCGAAGGAGCCTGGCAACACGGTTAGATGAAAACGGCGACTGGGTTCGCTCATGCGCTAGAGGAGACTCCGCACCAGCCCGCCATCCACCGCGATGGACGTCCCATTTACGTAGCTGGCGCGCTGCGATGCCAGAAATGCGACGACTGCGGCAAACTCCTCCGGCGTTCCGATCCGACCTGCCGGAATCTCGCGAGCCCAGTCGGCGAAGACCTCTTCTGGTTTGACGTTTGAGCGGGTGGAAATACTTTTCGCGAGAGTGTCGAGGCGTGCCGTGCGCGTATACCCTGGGCAAACGTTATTTACGGTGATGCCGTAGGCCGCATATTCATTTGCTAGCGTGCGCGCCAGTCCAGTTACTGCGGCGCGCACAGAGTTAGAAAGCAGGAGCCCATCGACAGGTTGCTTCACCGCGGACGAGGTGATGGTGATGAACCTACCCCAATTGTTTTTCTTCATGCGCGGCAAGGTCTCGCGCGCAAAGGAAACCGTGCTCATTAGAAGCTGGTCGATTGCCGCACGCCACTCCTCCGGCTTGGTTTCCGCGAACGAATGCGAGGGCGGTCCGCCCGAGTTGGTTACGCAGATGTCGATGCGCCCAAATTCCTTTTCCACATCCGCGACAAACCCTGCAACCGCTTCCTCCTGCGTGACGTCCACCGCCCGCCGAGACACCAGCCGCTTCGTCAACGCCTGAATCTCTGCCGCAGCCTGCTCGATGTTCTTCGGCTCGCGCGAGCAAATCGCCACGTGCGCGCCCTCCCGCGCTAATTCCTCCGCCACCGCGCGACCGAGCCCCTTGCTTGCCGCCGCGACGATCGCCACACGCCCTTGTAGCCCTAAGTCCATTGTTCCGGTGTTCTCCAAACCTTCCATGCTCTCGCGAAACGGCGGGCTCCGTCAAATGACGGCAAACCAAGAATCGCGGCGCACTCCTGCCGCATCGAATAGCGTGCGCAAATCCGAGTAGAATGGAGCTGACAGGAGGCGATGACCATGACCGAGACCGCAACCTTTGGAGCAGGATGCTTTTGGGGGATCGAAGCGGCCTTTCGTAATATCCCCGGAGTTATCGACGCCACGGTCGGCTACAGCGGGGGCCACACCGAAAATCCCACTTACAAAGACGTCTGCACAGACGAGACGGGGCACGCCGAAGTCGTGCAAGTCACCTTCGACCCGTCAAAGCTGAGCTACGAGCAGTTGCTCGACGCTTTCTGGAAAATGCACGACCCCACGCAAGTAAATCGCCAGGGCCCGGACTTCGGCTCGCAATATCGCACCGCAATTTTTTTCCATTCCCCGGAGCAAAAAGCCGCCGCGGAAAAATCCAAGGCCGCGGCACAAGGCAGTGGCAAGTTCCGTAAGCCAGTAGCCACGGAAATTACCCCAGCCGGTCCCTTCTACCGAGCCGAGGAATACCACCAGCGCTACCTTGAAAAGCGCGGTGCCGCGTCCTGCCATTTCTGAACTAGCCGCAGCTTGCTTGCGACTGGTCGAGGTCATATGCGCGGACTCGCCGTTTCTGCTAAATTGTTAGTCCTTGCACAACGGAGAGGTGTCCGAGCGGTTTAAGGAGCACGCTTGGAAAGCGTGTGTAGGAGAAATCCTACCGTGGGTTCAAATCCCACCCTCTCCGCCATATTCCTAACCAGCAGGTTCAGCACCGCGCATGCGCTATCCGCGCTGCCGTCTGTGCACGCTTGCATCCCTCTGCTACAATTTCTGCTAGCCATTCCGGGATCGTCTAATCGGTAGGACATCAGCCTTTGGAGCTGAGTATCCTGGTTCGAGTCCAGGTCCCGGAACCATCTCTCTCTACGACCTCTATAACGCCCCGTATAACGCCGCGCCAACCCCCGGCATCCAGTCGCCAGGCCAAATTTCGCGACTCTGTGTGGCCGTCGGTGCGCCATTCACTGGCTATCCGCAAGCCACCCGTTCAAGTAAAATGCTTAGTATCAACCGACCTACGCAGCGGCCCTGATATTCTTGATGCCAGCCCCGCGTAGTATGTCTGTGACTCCCTTAAGGATCGCCGAACGCATGGCCATGCCAGCAAACGCGCCCGTACACGACCTCGGTTCTCTGCGAATTGACGATCATCACCGTTCCGGCGGCAGTTGGGGCAAGCGCCTGGCGATCTTCTTTGGGCTGCTTGTCGTCCTGGGCGGCCTTTCTGGGGTGGTTTTCACGTTCTGGAACCAGAAACCGGTCGTGGAGGTCGCGGTGGTGCAAAAATCCGCAAACAACGGCGGCCGCGAAGCTCTGCTCAATGCCAGCGGCTACGTTACGCCGCGCCGTCGGGCCACCATCGCCGCGAAAATCACGGGCCGCGTGACCGGCGTGTTCTTTGATGAAGGGACGCATGTCAGCCAAGGCCAGCTACTTGCCACTCTTGACGATTCCGACGTCCGCAAAGCACTGGACGCCGCCAGAGCCGACTATGCCGCATCAAAGGCCGCCATCGCCGATTACGAAGTGCAATTGAAAAACTCTCGAATTCAGCTCCACCGCGCCGAGCAGCTCCAAAACGCCGGCGTGCAAACCCAGGAGCAGCTCGACAACGCCCGCACCGCCGTCGACAGCCTCCAAGCCAAAATCGCGCTGGCGCAGTCCCAAGTCATCAGCTCGGAGGCTCGCATTCAGCAAGCCCAACAAGCCGTCGATAACTGCACCATCCGAGCGCCGTATACGGGCATTGTCGTCTCCAAAGACGCGCAAGTCGGCGAAATGGTCTCGCCCAATTCCGCCGGCGGCGGCTTCACCCGCACCGGCATCGCCACGATCGTGGACATGAAGTCCAACGAAATCGAAGTCGACGTCAACGAGTCCTACATCGCTCGCGTGCAACCTGGGCAGCCCGTCACCGCCACCCTCGACGCTTATCCCGATTGGCAAATCCCCAGCCGCGTCCGCACCATAATCCCGTCGGCCGATCGCCAGAAAGCCACGGTAAAAGTCCGCGTTTCCTTCCTGCAGCTGGACCCGCGCATCCTTCCGGAGATGGGAATCAAAGTAGCTTTTCTGGGCGCCGAGCAAAAGAGCAAAGCTGGTGGCGATGCCACGGCCATTCTGATTCCACAGAGCGCAGTGCATGATGAAAATGGCAAAAAGATCGTCTTCCTTGTGAAAGACGACAAAACCGAGCGCCGTGCCGTAACTCTCGGCGGCAATCGCGCTTCCGATATTGAAGTAATCGCAGGCGTCTCGGTCGGAGACACTGTTGTGACCAAAGCGTCCGCAAATCTTCGCGACGGTCAGTCCGTGGAGATCAGAAAATAGTTTTCGCACGGCGCAAAACGCGCCGGGCTGCCAAGGAGCGCACCAATGATACGAGTGGATGGCACAGGAAAATCGAACAGCTTGATTCAAGTCCGCGGCCTGGACAAAACCTATCGCCGCGGCGGCGAGGAAATTCAGGTTCTGCAGCGCCTCAATCTCGACGTCGATAAAGGCGATTTCGTCGGCTTCATGGGCCCCAGCGGCTCCGGCAAGACCACGCTGCTCAATTTGCTCGGCGGCCTCGATGTCCCCACGCATGGCAGCATCACCGTCGCCGGTGACGAAATCACCCACATGTCCGGCAATAAGCTCACGCAATGGCGCGCGCGGCACGTCGGCTTTATCTTCCAGATGTACAACCTTATCCCCGTGCTCACCGCCTTCCAGAACGTCGAGCTGCCTCTGCTGCTAACAAAACTCTCCAAGTCCGAACGCCGCAAACACGTAGAGACCGCGCTCGGCGTCGTTGGACTCGCTGAGCGCATGAATCACTACCCCCGCCAACTCTCCGGCGGACAAGAGCAGCGCGTAGCCATCGCCCGCGCCATCGTCGCCGACCCGACCTTTCTCCTCTGCGACGAGCCCACCGGCGACCTCGACCGCAAAAGCGCCGACGAAATCATGGAGCTGATCCATCGCCTCGTGAAGGAATACGGTAAGACCGTGCTCATGGTCACGCACGATCCCGTAGTCGCGAAGCGCGCCGATCTTACTCTCCATCTTGAGAAGGGTCTCTTGGTCGAATCCGGTGAGCTAGGCGTGACCGTAGGAGGTGTGGCGTGAAATTTCGAGGCCTAATTTTCGCTAATCTTTTTCGCAAGAAGCTCCGCCTCATTCTGACTATCGGCTCGTTCGCGGTCGCGTTGGTTCTCTTCACGTTTCTGGCTGTGGTGAAGAGCGCCTTCAGCCGCGGCACGGAAATCGCCGGCGAGGACCGCCTGGTAGTCGTCAGCCGCATCGGCCTAATGCAACTAATGCCGATTTCCCATCGCGACAAAATCCTTGCCATTCCTGGCGTCAAGGCGGTCACCCACAATCACTGGTTCGGCGGTGTCTATCAGGATGAAAAGAACTTCTTTCCACAGTTTGTAATCGACCCGGAAAACCAACGCCAGGTAATGACCGAGCTTGTAGTACCGGACGACCAGTGGAACAATTTCGTGAAAGACCGCATGGGCGCCATCGCTGGCGCTCGCACAGCCGCACGCTTCCATTGGAAAATTGGCGATCGCATTCCAATCAAAACGACGCTCTATGGCGGCGGCTCTTCGGAGTTCAATCTCGACGGCATTTATCACAGCGAACGTCCCGGTGGCGACGAGAGCCAGTTTTGGCTGCAGTGGAAATATTTTGACGAGAATGCCCCAGCTCCCGTCAAGAGCACAGCCGGATGGTACGTGGTCAAGCTCAATAGTCCCGATGACGCCGTGCGCGTCGCCAAGGCCATTGACGAAAAGTTTGCCAACTCTGCGTTTGAGACCAAGAGCGAGACCGAATCCGCCTTCGCCGCATATTTCGCCAAGCAGTTCGGAAACATCGAGCTCTTAATCCTCACCATCGGCGGCGTCGTCTTCTTTACCCTTCTATTGGTCACCGGCAACACCATGGCCATTTCCGTTCGCGAACGCGTTGGCGAGCTTGCCGTTCTCAAGGCCATCGGCTTCTCCGGGCGCGCTGTTCTTTTCTTCGTACTAGCGGAGTCCATCATCATTGCTTTCGTTGGCGGCGTTCTCGGTTTGACCCTTGCCTACCTGTTGATCCCTGTTATCGGCATCGCTCTTACCGGTCTGCTGCCGCCCCTTATCCTTTCCAAGACGCTTCTGACACTTGGCCTTGGGTTTGCGCTCCTTGTTGGCGTTGTCAGCGGCCTGCTACCGGGGATTGGCGCCATGCGCATGCGCGTTGTTAATGCGTTGAGGAGAGTCTGAAATGGCGATTCCCATCATTTACAACATTCGCAGCGTCAAAGCTCGCTGGACTTCCACGATCGTTGCGGTGGCGGGGATTGCCGGAACCGTTGGTGTCTTCATTGCCATGTTGTCGCTCGCGCGCGGATTCAGGGCCACCCTTGTTTCTTCCGGCTCCGCGGACAACGCGCTTATTACCCGCGCCGGCGCCACATCCGAAATGACCAGTGGAGTCTCTATCGATTCCGTAAAAATCATCCAGGATGCTCCCGGCATCGCTCGCGGGCCCGAGGGCCCGTTGCTAACACAGGAGGCTGTCCTGATGGCGCCGATTCCGTTGCGTTCTACCGGGACCGACGCTAACGTTGAGCTTCGCGGTGTCTCGCCCAACGTTCTTGCGATCCGCAGCAACATCCAGATTAAAGAAGGCCGCATGTTCCGGCCTGGCCTGTCGGAACTCATCGTCGGTAAAAACGCCAACACGACCTATTCGGGCTTGACTCTGGGAAGCACAATTGGGCTCGGTAGCGTGCGTTGGCAAGTGGTGGGCATCTTTGACGCCGGCGGAAGCGCCTTCGATTCCGAGGTTTGGGGCGACGCCCACCTCCTGAACGGCGCCTATAAGCGTCCCGACACTTTTTCTCAGTCTGTTACGGTGCACCTCGCTTCGCCTGCCGCTCTTCAACAGCTGAGGGACGCTCTCACCGCCGATCCGCGTTTGAATGTGGATGTAACCCGCGAAATCGACTACTACGCTAAGCAGTCCACGCGCATGACCCAGCTCATCACCATACTTGGCGGGTTCGTCGCGTTGATCATGGCCATTGGCGCGGTTTTTGGCGCCCTCAACACCATGTACTCCGCCGTCGCCGAACGCGGCCGTGAAATTGCCACCATGCG
>DATBYP010000182.1:0-19707 GCA_036513675.1 Candidatus Acidiferrum sp. | reverse complement strand
CACAGCGTGGTGGCACGCTTTTACAAGATTCGCGTGATCTCAATCACACTGTTCGTTTTCGGTGGTGTCGCGCGACTAGGACGCGAACCGACGAAACCTATCCAGGAATTCAACATTGCGATTGCCGGACCGATTGCCAGCCTTGTTCTGGCTTTTGGCTTTTACGGCTTGGCGTCATTTTTCCCGTACGCGCAAATGGTGGGAGCACTTGCGGTGTGGCTGTGGCAAACCAATGCGGCGCTTGCCCTTTTTAACTTATTGCCGGGGTTTCCGTTGGACGGCGGGAGAATTTTCCGGGCTGTTGTGTGGGGGATAACAAAGGACTTCGCGCGCGCCACAACAATTGCCGGGATGAGCGGAAAAGTCGTGGCTTACGGCTTGATTGTTTTCGGCGCTTGGTTGGGGATTACGAAGGGGCAATGGACGTCAGGGCTATGGATGGCATTTATCGGCTGGTTTCTGCTGAATGCGGCGCAAGAGAGCGTGGCGCAAGTGGCGATTCGCGAAACCTTGAGCGGGCTGCATGCTGCGGACGTAATGAGCCATGAGGTGCCCACTGTGGCTCGAGATATTTCGCTCGAGGAATACGGGCAGGAAGTAGCTCGCACGGGACGCCGTTGTCATCTGGTGACTACGGACGACCGACTAGTGGGCATGATGAACGTTAATACGCTGAATTCCGTTCCGCGCAACGAGTGGGGCAATATGTCCGTACAAGGGGCGATGATTCCGCGCGAGAAAATCTTGTGGGCCCGGCCCGAGGAGCCGTTGCTGGGTTTGCTGGAGCGGCTAGTTTCCGCGGATGTGAACCAGATGCCGGTAGTGAGCGACACGGAAAATGATGGCGCGCACATCATTGGCATGATCACGCGCGATTCCATACTGCGCGTGATGCAAGCGCGCAGCGAAGTTGGATCACTTACACCCACGCGCTAGTAGGGCAAACCAAAAAGAAGCAAGGTCCTAAGGTCTAGTCAATTTTTACGCGAGGCGCGAAACCTAAATGCGCCACCACGCAAGGCGACCGTAATTTCCGCGAATCCCGCGCGAGTCAATCGCCCATTGAGTCCTTCCAGCCCCAGGGGAACAAGTGTGCTGTTGGTGTGAAGGACGCGGTTCAGCCATCCATCTTGTATTTCAAATGCGAAAAGCTGACCGCCGGGCCGGAGCACGCGGTGAATTTCGGCAAACGCTCGATCCTGCCGCTCGCTTGATCGCAGATGATGCAAGACGAGAACTGCGACCGTTGAAGAGAAGGTGCTGCCGGCGAATGGTAGGAGCGCTGCATCGCCCTGCACAATAGAGGTACTGGCGTTCACAATAGAGGTACTGGCGTTACTGATCCGGTGTGCCAGCACAACGGCGAGGCCGTGACTGTATTCCAGGCTGGTTACGCGCGGTGCGCGGCGGCGCAGTTCGGATGTCGCAGCTCCCGGTCCAGCGCCAAGCTCCAAGACGTGGTCGCCCAAATGGGAATCGGCCAAGAGCCAAGGCAGCAGCTTCTGTTGGGTAACGTATCGCCATGCTCGGCTGGAGCAAAACCAATTCTCGAGTGTGTTCATTCCCCGTTCGGCTCGGAAGAGCGAAGGTCAAGCATAGCGCAAGAATTGCAGTTAGGTGCCCGTGGTTGTGCTACGCCCACCTATTGTGGCGGCTCCGGGGCGGGTTTCAGAAGCCTTCTCCTGGCCTTCGCCCTGACAGGATACGACCGCATCCCATTCTCCTGGCTAACGTTATGGCGCAAAGCCTTTGCTTATAACCGGTTACCCCTTGGATGCATCTAAGGAAATGCTAACAAAACATTCACGATATATACGCATAGCACCCATTAAAATTATTCGTAGGGTGCCCGGTCCAAAAGCAGTTAAGGTGTCTTTGTAAGCTAAGGAAGAGGAGTACTAGAACATGCTCAAGCAGTTTCTTCTGGCCAGCGACTTCGACCAGACGCTCAGCTTTAACGACTCTGGGGTCGTTCTGAGCGAACTCATCGGATTTCACGGCTTCCACGACAAAGTGGCGGGCTTGTCTCAAATGAACTTGGTGCAGCAGGGCGCCGAACTCAGCTACCTGATTTTGCACGATCCGGAGTTCCGGCGGGTACGACGCGACGACCTCATCGAAACCGGCAAACGCATCCGCCTGAAGCACGACGTGGCGCTGTTTGCGCGCGCTCTCGATAATCTTGCTGACGAATACAAGTTTTCGTTTTATGTAATTTCCGCGGCGCCGCAGGAAATCATTGTGTCGGCGCTCGACGGCATTGTGCCGCCTGACCACATTTTCGGAACGCGGTTTCGCTACAACGAGGCGACCGGGGAAGTGGACTCCATAATTCGGGCATCCGCCGGCTGGGGCAAAATCACGGTGCTCGAAGAGATTCGCGCCATGCTGGGCATCAGCCATGACCATATTATCTATATGGGGGATGGCAGCTCGGATTTACCGGTAATGATGCATGTGAATCATCACGATGGATTAACGATTGCGGTTTCCGAGGTGAAATACATTACGAAAGTCGCGCGCCGCACCGTGCTGAGCGACAACGCTATGAGCGTGCTCGTGCCCGTATTGGAGGAAGTGCTGCGCTGGGATTCGGTTCGTATCCGCCGCATGTTTGCCAGCTACGGTCTTACGCTGCGGGAATGGGACAAGACGCGCACGGACATGCTGACGATTCAGGATTCAGCATTGCCCGTGGCCGCCGCCAGTCACCCTCATTAACCGAACATAGGTCACTGTGATCTCTGGGCGCCACCGCTTAGCGGATGGCGCCTTTCGATTTTAGACTGTCGGTTGCCCGCGCTTTTCTATACTCTGGTATGACCGGCCGGAACTCGAACAGGTATTTCATGAATGCATTTTCTCGCGCTGCATTCCTTGCAGCAGTTCTTCTCACACCGAATTGGTATGGACTCTTTGCGGACCCCAGCGCTGGCGCGAGACGGCCGCAACCGCCGAAGCCGACTGTTTACGTTTCCGATTTCATAATCGACGTTCTGTCGGAACAGTCTGGCGCACAGAAGCCCGAAGATGATCCGCGCAAGCTGGCGAGCCGCCTTGTCGAACTGATGTCGACAAAGCTGGTTGCTGCCTTGCAGAAGGCAGGCTACACAGCAGTGCGCATGCACCCGGGCGATGCGCGACCGGACAGCGGCGTTCAAATTCGCGGATTGTTCGCGGAAGTGGACAGTGAAAATCACTGGCGCCGCGCGGTCATCCGCAGCGTCACGGACACCGGCAAAATAGAAGCTCTGGTTGCCGTGGCGAACCTGGCAAAACCGGACCAGGCGCTGTATGAGATTGCGAATCTACCTGGAAACGAAGACAAGCCCGGCGCGGTGATAACGCTTAGCCCCTACGTTCCGTTGACGAAATTCGATCTCAGTAAGGATGCGGACGAAAACGTGTTTAAAGGAATAGCGCCGCGAGTCGTCAATGATTTGACTGACTTGCTGCAACGCAATCCTGCCGCGATGCCTCAGTAGGTTTACGCTCAGATTCTTTGCCGAATGCGAATCTGCCGCGCAACTTTTGAAAAACGCGAGTGTTTGCGGGTTTAAGCAGTGGTGTTTTCAAGCTGCCGCATTTTTTAGCTGAAAGCGCGTAAATCTTGCCTATTGAATTCGTTACGTCGAGAGGAGTAGTTTGCGTTTACGCTCCTCGAAGAAATTCGCGGCGCGAACAATGGGTGGGTCCCGGCGGTGTACTCCTCACGCTGGTCGTTCTATCGTTCGTCTCCGTACCTGCGTTTCGAGCTCGTTCTGCCTGACCCTGCGAACCGGGAGGTAGCACATGCGGCGAATCTCTGCGTATTTGGCGGTTTCCGTGTTGTTTCTGGGTGTGCAGGCGAGCACAAAGGCGCAAGACATTCTTGTGCCCGCGGGCACGCTTTTGCGATGCACGCTGGATGAACCAAACTTTTCCTCGGCGACGGCGGACATTGGCGATCCAGTGATTTGTCATCTGAGCGCGCTGCGGCAATTTGGCAAGACGGTGTTTCCGCGCGGAAGTTATTTGGGCGGGCACTTGGAAGCGGATAAAGAGCCGGGCCATTTTTGGGGAAAAGGTTACTTGAAAATTGAGTTTGATCGAATTGGTTTTCCGGAGAGCGACATTCCCGTGCCGAGCAAGATTATCGCAGCGAAGGGTTATCGCGTCGACAAAAAGGGGGATATCGTCGGCAAAGGGCACGCGACACGCGACACGGTGGAATGGCTGATACCGCCTCTGTGGCCGTGGAAAATCTTGATGCTGCCGGCGCGCGGGCCACGTCCGACACTGAAAGGCGAAGAGCAGATTACCGTGCGCTTGATGGACGATATTGATGTGCCGCGGCAGGGCACGTCCCTACGTTCTTATGAGCGTCCACCTGCGCCCGCCTCGTATCATTCGCAATCGTTCCGTAAGCCGGTTGCGCTCAAGAATTCGATAAAGCCGACATCGGACAAGCCGACGCTCGAAAAACCGTCCACCGACACTCCCGATTTGCCTGAAATTGGCTATGAGGCGGCGAACATAGTTCCGACTGACGCTGCCACTCCTGCTGCAAACACAACCGCAGCGACGTCGGAAGCACCTGCGCAGATAGTCCGCACAAGTTCGGTGGTTTCAGGGCAGCCCTCACGGGTACGGCTGATCGCCCTGAAGTCCGAAGACATATACGCGGTGACAAACTACCGGATCAACGGCGGCAGCTTGAGCTACGTGCTGGCGAGCGGCGGTAAGGGTTCGGTAGATCTAACGGAAGTGGATTGGCGGGCGACTTCGAGGCTCAATGCGGAGCCGTTTTCGTCGTCGACAGCCGATAACAGCAATCAGCGCACATACTAATGATGACGAACCATATGCCGGACGGGCCGCAACTGCGGCCCGTCTCCAAGCGGCATTTCGTGCCTACCGCGTCCCATAAAGGCTGACTTCCGGACGCGTCGCCAAATTTTCTTTGCTGTACCAGAGCTCTACGCTGTCAATCGTGCGCCGCTCGCCGGGTAGCTCGATCTCCCGTGTTTTTCCGCCTGAGCGAACGTGCTCGGCCACAGCAAGCTCTTCTGGTTTGCCGTCGCCGAAGTGAACCACTACGCGTTGAAAATCGACCGCTCCGCCATTCACGCGCAATTGAATTTTGTGAAATTGACCCGCCGCGCTGCCCACATGAATCGTTTTGTGATCCTCACTTTTGTCCACATGCGCGGTGCCGAGCAAAATCCAACGTTTGGCATGCGCGACCGGGGACATTGAAGCCAGAACAAACAACACACCGACCACCCAAAGAGTGTGCTTTTTTAGCATGGGTCCTCCAAGGCTCGGTCTTCCGCAGGGCGAGACGCCAGCCCAAAAATGTGAGTCTGAAAACGCGCGAGTCTAGCTGGGGTTAACGCCGCTCAGGTTACGGCTGACCTGGTCGTTGGATGCACCTCAAGATGCAAGAGAATGCCGAGGCGCCGGCATCGCCTGGCGGTCGGCAACATCCACGATCATCGAGCGAGACCCGAAATAGAGCACTACAGCGAGTGCTACCGACAAGACTGGGATAATCAACATAGCTTGTTGCAGGCCGACTGCGCGGAAGGCTTCGTTGACCGTCGCAGACCCGGCGAGTGCGGCGGCCCGGCGGGCGAGAAGATCGCTTAGCCGTCCGGTAAGCAGCGGCCCAAAGGAAGCGCCGCACATATACATGGCCATGAAGTAGATGGCCATAGTGGCGCCGCGCTGGTTGGGCGCGACCAGATCTTGAATGGCGGAATAAACGAGGCCGTAGTAGCTGCTGAGCAGGGAGTATGTCAGCGTGAGGAAAATGACGGCTAGCAGGAGCGCGCCTCGCGGCTGAAGTACGCCGACACAGGCGAGAGGCGCGGCGGCGAGAGAAGTCATGGCGGCGATCCGCAACCGGCCATCGTTTCGGCGCCGAATGGCGGCGTCGCCCAGATAACCGGCGGTGAGGCAGCCGGCAAGACCTCCAGTGATATACACGATGCCGCTAGCGACGCCGGACGAGGCGAGTGAAAGTCCGTGAATGCGGCTCAGGAACGCGGGAAGAAATGTGGCGATGGCGTACAGGTTGAAATTCAGAAGCGCACCGGAAACAATGATCCACCACAGAGTGCGAATGCGCAGGATCGTCCACATGGAACTTCGGAACAGGGGAGCGGGATGAATTTCGCTGGCGCCGCGCTCGGGTTCAGGCAGCAGCAGTAAAGCGGGAATCAAGAGCAGCGCGGGGCCGGCTGCTAAGATCATCGCCGCGCGCCAGCCGTAGGCCTGGGCCAGAGGCCCGCTAAAGAAAAAACTTAGCGCGCCACCGACTGGAACTCCGAGCATGAACAGGGCGAGGACGCGAGATCGCTTATCCGGCGGAAAGAGATCGCCGAGCCAACTGGTTGCCGCAGGAGCGCAGCCTGCCTCACCAACACCGACACCAATTCGTGAGAAGAGCAGCGTGCTGAAGCTGCCGGCAAAAGCGGCGCACGCGGTCAGTGAAGACCAGATAACGATCGCCGCGGCCAAGAGCTTCTTGCGGCTGGCAGAATCCGCAATGCGGCCTAGCGGCAGACCCACCAAGGCGTAAATCCAAATGAAAGCGCTGCCGAGGAGACCGATCTGCGTGTCCGTCAGGTGGAACTCTTTGCGGATTGGCTCGGTCAGCGCGCCGGGAACGTGGCGGTCGTAGAAATTAAGGACGTTTACGGCGAAGAGAACAAAGGCGGAGAGGAGCGCACGGCTGGAAGTGGATTTTTGTGGCACTTGCGAATGCTAGCAGAGCAAGAAGTCGCCAGTCGACACTGGAAAGTGAAAAGAAAGTGAACGAAAAACGAGGCCCTGCAGAGACAGCACTGCCCGCCCGGTCGATGGCGGGCGGGCTGTGCAATCGCAATTCTGCACTTAGCTGGATTGGCCGGCGGCTTTGGCCATTTGCTTGGACCACTCTTCGGAGCGGCGCTGCATCTCTTCCGGAGAAACGTCCTCGATGTGCGTGGCTACACCCCACTGATGACCGAACGGGTCGGTGAACTTGCCGTAACGATCTCCCCAAAACATGTTGCTGGGTGGCATGTCCGCACGGGCACCGGCCTTTAAGGCGCGATTGAACGTGGTATCCACGTCATCGGTATAAACGAACAACGAATAAGAATGAAGGGTTGATGCTGTGGGCGCGACGGACATCCCGGGAAACTCGTCGCCGATCATAAAGCGAGAGTCGCCGATCTGCATCTCAGCATGCATCACCCGACCGCCGGGACCGGCCATGCGCATAATCTCCTTGGCGCCAAGGGCTTCCTTATAGAAATCGATCGCGCGGGCGGCGTCACGGCAAGTGAGCTGCGGGGTGATTGAATGATAGCCTTCGGGAATGGGACGAACATTTGCTGCCATTGGAGAACCTCCAGAGAGCTTGGACGTGCGCGCACCGTTGGTTGAGGGGAAGCTGGTACGCGTGAAAGGGTGATACTCCGGGCCGCGACGCAAGTCAAGGATTTTGCGAACGGGCAGGCCAGCAGCACGCCGAAGCGCGTAACCCCTTTGTCTGCAATGGTCTACGATGCAGGGTCGAGTAATGCCTGATTTGCGGAAGGATGGGTGTTTGTCCCTATGTCGTGCCGGCCTGGGAGGTGGAACAATTTTGCAAGGGAGGAGCGCCGGAACCGAGGCTCCTCACGAGGAGAGTAAACGAATGAGAAGCAAATTAGCATTGAGCTTTTTCGCTTTTTCTGGATTGGCGCTGCTGCCAGCGGCAGGTTTTGCGAATCACACCGGGCAGGACCGCGACGACAACCGGGGCAAAGTTCGTGAACTGACGGGCTGCCTGCAAAAGGAAGGAGACGAGTACGAGCTCGTGGCCGATAATGGCTCGACCTGGGAACTCAAAGGCGAGCGGGCCAACCTGGCCGACTATGTAGGCCACACGGTGCGGGTAACCGGCACGGTAAACCACGAAAAAATGCACGACGCCAAGGAAAAGGCCAAAGAGAAGACACAAGACAATCCGAACGAGCACGGCCACTTGACGGTGACGGATGTAAAAACGGTTAGTCGCAGTTGCAGAAGGTAACGCGCAACAAAATTCGCAATAGAGTGACGAAGGGCGGGCCAGAGGCTCGCCCTCTTTTTTATTTTCTGCAACTTTGCCGCATTGACGCCATCGTACTGACGGAGGGAGATACGCCGCGAAGGTAAGCTGCGGAGGTGAACATGCGCTACGAGTTCCTGGTCGAGACGTATGAAACCGAGCGCGTCAAAGTGCTCAGCGTATGGAGCGAGTTTCGCGACGAAGATTTGCCTGTTCGTCCGCGAGCCGATGACTGGCGAGGGCGTAGCGTGCGGGAGCAGATGGTACATCAGTGTGTGAGCGAGGATCTGTGGTTTCGCACCATGCTTGGAATCGATGTGGGCGCGCCGCCGCTGCCGACACAGGAGACGCGGCTGGAATTCATCAAGCGCTATGCCGAAGGCAGCGGGAAGCGCCTGGAGGCGCTACGCACAAAGCAGGAGAGCTGGTTCGACGAAGACACGAAATTTTTCGACGTCACGCGTTCCCGGGCCTGGGTGCTAACACGGCGGCTGACGCACACGTCGCATCATCGCGGGCAGCAGATGGCCATGCTCCGGATGCTGGGGCGTGATTTACACAGTAACTATGGGCCGACCGCGGACACAGGCGGTTTGATGCAGAATCATGCGCCGACAATTTACGCGTATGACCGATTG
This sequence comes from Candidatus Acidiferrum sp., assembly GCA_036513675.1. Lineage (GTDB taxonomy): Bacteria > Acidobacteriota > Terriglobia > Acidiferrales > UBA7541 > Acidiferrum. The sequence continues at coordinate 11,004 of DATBYP010000182.1, read as the reverse complement.
GAAGCGCTGCTCGAGGGTGAGGCACGCGGCGGAGCGAAGACGGCGTTACCTGGAGCACCTAGCGGCGCAGTAACGGAGCGTCCCGGTTCTGCCTAGTTGCTTCGCCCGCGTACATCAGTCAATCGTCGCTTAGTTACGGTACAGGTCGGGGAATTGCTTTTTCAGGTGCTCTAATTTGGGAAGGTCGTTGTAGACGATATACGGTTGGTCGGTGTGAGTCTGCAAGTAGTCCTGGTGATAGTCCTCGGCGCGAAAGAACGATTTGAACGATACAACCTCGGTGACAATGTTCCTGGGGTAAACTTTGGCGGCATTGAGCTGTTCGATGTAGGCAGCGGCAATACGCCGCTGGTCCTCGCTGGAATAGAAAATCGCGGAACGATATTGCGTACCGTCGTCGGGACCTTGCCGATTCACTTGTGTAGGATCGTGCGCCACGGAGAAAAAGATCATCAGGATCTGTCCGAACGAAATTTGCGACGGATCAAATGCGATGCTCACAGATTCCGCATGGCCGGTGAGCCCACTGCTCACCATCTCGTAGCTCGGTGAATTGATGCGGCCACCGGAGTAGCCTGCGGTCACTGAACGGACGCCTTTGAGATGTTCGAAGACGGCCTGCACACCCCAGAAGCAGCCGCCGGCGAGAACGGCGGTCTCTTGAGACTTGCTGGCGGCCAACGGCCCGTCCAGCGTCGGCTTAGGGAAAGGGTAGTGCGGCTCAGCAGCGGGTCGGGCGCCGATAGAGCGGACAGCGTTCCAGGCGAAGAAAGCGACAATGGCGGCGATGCTTAAGGTGCGGCCGATAGTGGTACTGCGCACAGGTGTACTCCGGAGAAATCCTCACAGGCGAAGCAGTGAACATGTACAACCACGCCCGACAACGCTGCTACTGAAGTATACGCCGGCGTCGCGACGTTGGATGATGCGCTAGTCGGGCTTGCTGATGACGCCGCATGCGATGCGCGGAGGCGCGGCGCTGGAAGTCCCGCCGGCGACGGCGTGAATCACGATAGCGGTTCCACCGTTGCTGAAGACGGAATGCTCGTCAGTTCCCAGCGAGACGTTCGGCGCAACTACTATCGCATGGCCGGTTCCGTCGGCAGCCACGATCAGCGAAAAATCTGGAATGTCTCCAGCCGGTAGACCGGTGTGTTCGGCGTGGCCGGAAGCGCCGTTGAAATGCGGCCCGGCGGACTTGAAGTCGGGCGCTTCGCACTTGGCGTTTTGATGGATGTGCAGAGAGTGCTCGCCCGGCGGCAAGCCCTTTACGTCCAGCTTGATCTTCACTCCATGCGGGGCTTCGCTGAGCACGGCGGTTCCGACATTTTGACCCTGAGCATCTTTAATTTCCACCGTGATGGGTTTGGAAGCGGCCGCGTTTCGGGCTCGTACGGTGGCGACACCGCCGGCGAGAACCACAAGGCACAGAACACTGGAAATCGTTTTCATCGTTCCTCGCTTTGATTGTGGATCGAATGATCCGGCACCCGCCGGACGAACGCATCGTCCACATTAGCGAAGTGCAGGCGGATTGTGAAACACGGTGTAGTCAGTCGGATACTACCTCGGAAACTAGAAAAGGAGGGGGAGATAGGGCATGCTAAGGGCGCCATAACTCTGAGGGGGTTTTGATGCGCCTGCGAATTCGGGTTCTCTTGTATGTTTTTGTTCTGCTCTATTCTCCAGCCATGCTTTCGGGCCAAGTGACACACGGAAAAAAGCCACAGCTTCCGCCGCCGTATGCCACGAAGTCCTCAGCCAATTCGCCCAGTAAGGTAAGTCCCCCGGCAGGGTTTCTCCCCACTGTGCCGGCGGGATTCACGATCAATGTTTTCGCGAGCAAGTTCAAAGTGCCACGGTGGTTGACGGTTGCGCCGAACGGGGACATTTTTCTGTCGGACATGGGTGCAGGAGAGATTGTCATACTGCGCGACCCGCAGAATTCGGGCGGCGCCACCGCGCGGGAGAATTTTGCGGAAGGCTTGCGGCGCCCATTTGGAATCGCTTTTCATGATGACTATGTCTACGTGGGGTTAATGAGGGAACTCGTGCGCTTTAAATACGACCCAAAGACGTCGAAGCGATTAGGCGAAGCCGAGCACCTGCTGACCCTGCCGGGCGGCGGGCACGAAACACGCTCCGTAGTTTTCTCGAGAGACGGCAAGCATGTGTTCGTCGGCGTCGGATCGGAGTCGAATGTTAGTCCCGGTGAAGAGCCGATTCGAGCGGCGGTTACGATTTGCGATCCGGACGGAAAAAACGCGCGGCAATTTGCAACCGGGCTGCGGAATCCTGTGGGCGTGGCGCTGGAACCGGTGACAGGCCAGGTATGGACAACGGTGAATGAGCGCGACGAATTGGGAGACAACTTGCCGCCGGATTATTTCACATCACTGAAAGAGGGCAGTTTTTACGGCTGGCCGTATAGCTATATTGGCGACAACGTTGACGCGCGCGTCAAGCCGCAGCGCCCGGAACTCGTCGCGAAAGCGGTTGTGCCGGACGTGCTGCTGGGTGCGCACGTCGCGCCGCTGCAGTTTGCGTTCTACATCGGGAAGCAATTTCCAGAGAGCTATCGCGGTGGAGCATTCGTTGCCGAACACGGCTCCTGGAACCGCTCGACACGTGCGGGATATCAAGTTGCCTTTGTGGCGTTCAAAAACGGGCAACCTTCGGCCGATCCGGTTCCGTTCATGACCGGACTTGTCCCCGACCCTTCTTCAGGCACAGTGTATGGACGCCCGGTAGGCGTTACCGTCGCACCGGATGGCTCGTTATTGGTATCGGATGATGGCGCCGCAGTAATCTACCGTATATCGGTCGCGCACTAGAGAGCCAGGGAATCGGCGCCGCGAAGCCTATTGCACCGTGAGAGTGAATTGAATCGGCGCGATGCCTGACAGGGGTGTGCCGGATGACGTCGTCACCGAGGGCGTCAGCGTGATGATGGAAGTCCCTTGCGGCGTGCCAATCACACGCGGCGTGGGAATGCTCTGTAGGCCCGCGCTGGTTGCGCCCTCGCCACATCCTGTGGCCTCGATCACGCAGAGTGACGCGAGCAGCGCGAACGCCGCCACGCGCAGCGATCCCCCGAGAGGGCGCAAGACGCGCAGTTTGGAGGCGTGAAGCAGCAGCACAACAATCCCGCAGCAGGCCGCCATCGAGAAAACATGCAACCAAACGAACGGAGGGAGTTGCGGCGGGTGCGGCGGAGCCACAATCATCGTCCCCTTCGTGGTGGATACGCTGACCACATAAGAAATGGAGTTCCCGCCGGCGAATTGCACGTTCGGCGCGGTGCATGTGGCCGCCGCCGGGACACCTGCGCAGGCAAAGGAAGCACTGCCGGCGAAACCGGTCCCGGGCGTTAGTTGCATGTTGAAGGCTGCGGTTTGTCCTGCGGTCACAGTAACGGAATTTGAGCCTGGCGCCGCGGGCGAAATCGCAAGGGCGGCATTAATCGTGGCATTGATGCCGATCGCCTGCGGAGAGTTGGGCGCGTCATCGGTGATTGTGATGAATGCGGATCGCGTGCCGGTTACGCGCGGTGAGAGCGACACCCCGATGGTGCAATTAGCACCGACGGCATAGGCCGCGGCTGCGCAGTTGTTGGTCAAGCTAAAGTCGCTCGAGTTCGTCCCGCCGAGAGCTACGGAAGCAACGTGCAACGGCCCGGTCCCGGAACTTGTGAGCGTAATGACCTGACCGCCCACGACCGCGCCTTGCGTGACTGTACCGAAGGAGACGCTGTTTGGCGTTAGTTTAACGACCGGAGTTCCGGGTGGTGGTGCTGCGCCTGTGCCGCTCAACTGCACTGATTGTGGAGAGTCGGGAGCATCATCGTTGATGGTCAAGTTCGCGGTGCGTTGGCCAGCGCCCAACGGGGAAAAAGTCACAGCAATGTTGCAGGTCGAGGCGACGGGATAAGCGCCGGAGCAAGCGCTCGTGACCTGGAAATCCGCCAGATTTGCGCCGCTTGGAAGCACCGAGGAAATGTGCAGCGTTGCCGTGCCCGCGCTGGTCACGGTGATGGTCTGCGCTAGGCTGGCGCTTCCCTGTGTAGTGGTCGCGAAAGCAAGACTGCCGGGCGCTAGAGTGACGCCGGGAATGGGAGCGGCGCCAAAGCCGCTGAGCGGTATCGTTTGCGGACCGCCGGGCGCATTGTTTGCGGCGGCCAAGCTTGCCTGGCGTGCGCCCGCGGCGGTCGGCGAGAAAACCAAGCTAACGCTACAGGTAGCGTTTGGTAAAAGAACAGTTGGAAGAGAACAGTTGGGAGTGGCAACGAAGTCAGAAGGATTGGCGCCCGTGATGTTGATGGAATTGAGGCTGAGCGCCTGATCGCCAGTGTTCGTGAGCGTAACGAGCTTGGAATTGCTGGATTGTCCAACCGTGAGGCTTCCGAAATTTTCCGACGCAGGAAAGATCGCCGCAACCGGTCCGCTGACTGCCTGTATCCGCGCACCTGTAATAGCAAGCGTCCCTTGCGCGACGCTGTTTCCGAACGGGGAGCCGGGCACTTCGGAGAGAGCGCCGCTTTGAGTATCGACGAGAAACCCGTGAACGCCGTCCTGCTGCAACGAGTAGATGTACGGACCGAGAGGATCGGCGGCAGCGCTGCCTGGGCTAAAGCTGAAAGCCGCGACAGCGGCCGGGGGAACCGCCAGCGCACCCGTTGTCTGGTCAATTGCATAGACCACCGGCGCAAAGCCTTGCTGGACATAGAGAAAGTTGCCGCTGCTGTCAGCCAGCATCGCGCCCGGAATTTGGCTTGCGGAGCTTACGCTGGAGATTCCGGTGAGGGCGGTTCCGTCCGCCGGCGAAATCAGCGCGCTATCAATCGTTCCAAGTGTTGTTCCCCAGTCATCGAAAAAGAAGCGTCCCCGGGGATCTATGGCGATGCCATGCCCTGCGGAAATGGCATTACCCGCCGTGCCCGTGAACCCGAGCGTCCCGCTAACGGGATCGATGGAATAGACGTTGGTACCCGCATCCTGCATTCCCGTCCACGCGTTTAGGCCCAACCCGACGTAAAGGTGAAGGCCTCTCGGGTCGGTAACCATTCCGATCGGCGCTGACGCGATATCCGTGGTTGGTTGTCCGGAGAGCGGGACGATCTGGCGATTGGCAGCGTCGATCAGATACTCGTTGATGGCGCCCCGATTGACGAGATTTCCGAATCGATAACCAACATAGAGAAACTGGCCGGACTTTTCCGTCGCCAGACACACCGGAGAAATAGCGGCCATGTTTGGGTTTTCGGTCGGGCCGGTGGAAAAAGGAGAGCCCGGCACTTCTACGAGGGTTCCAGTGGCCTGATTGATCTGGAACATGGAGATGTTGCTGGTACTGGGATTGATGACGAAAAGAAAGCGGCCCAGTCCATCGACAGCCATCGCGCCGCCCTGCAGGCTATCGGCAAACGGCGAGCCGCTGACCGCGGAAAGAGTTCCATTCTGCCCGTTCTTCGCGTACGCGACCACTTGCGACGTTGCGGCAGTGACGGGGACGGAACCGAAAACATATTGCTGCGGAGGAGTTTGCGCAGCGGCAGCGGCGGCGACAGAAGCCTGCAGAAGAAGCAGCCGCAAGATGCCGAGGATCTTCGACACAGCGGCCGGCTGTGAAGAAAGGGGCGCTTGCTGGGCCATAACTCTTCCTTGGCAGAACGAAGAAAACGACGGTAAATCAGTTCCGAGAGGGGCCGGATGGCAAGATACGGCGTTCTTCCTTTATAGTCAAGCTATTTAGTTAACCTAACAGGAATAAGAAAATAGTCGGAATTCCCAATTTGGGAATTTCTTGAGGCTGTGGCTATACTCGCGCGCATGGTCAAAGAGCTTCCTTTTCAAGGCGTGCATCTCGACTTTGCCCAGCGAGTTCTGGACAGTTTTGAGCGGCAGGGACTAATGAAGCACCTTGGTTCGCGCATCGCCCAATTGCAGCCGGGTCGCGTCGAAATTCGCGTGGCACACCGCGCCGAGCTTACGCAGCAGCATAACTATTTCCATGCCGGTGTTTCGGGAGCGATTGCCGACAGCGCATGCGGCTATGCTGCCTATACGCTGCTGCCGGCGATTCTTCTGTCCTGACTGTGGAATACAAGATCAATCTTCTAGCCCCGGCAGCCGGCGACGAGCTAATCGCGCGTGCTCACGTCGTGCGTTCGGGCAGCACCCTCAAGACTTGCGCTGCGGATGTGTATGTGCGCAAAGGTGATGCGGAAACTCACTGTGCGACGATGCTGGCAACCATAATGTGTTTGCCAGGAAAAAACGATCGGATAGGTTAGCGCTTAGCTCGGTTTCCAGTTGGGGTGCGCGGTGAACAAGCCGTTGACGAAGCCAATTTGATAGCAGACGAATACGCCGAAGGCCAGGCTCAAGATTCCTGAGCCGGTGACCAGGGTGCGATTCAGCCAAGCGAATTGGTACCCTGCGAAAGAGAAGGGCAGCGCGATAACGCTGGTGATCAGCATCATTCCGGCGATAGTGCCGACGCCAAAAACCAGCAGGTAGAGCACGGCCCACTTCGGTTCGCGAATGGCGCTCAGCACCAACAGCGCCACGGCGGCAGAGCCCGCGAGACCGTGTACGATCCCCACAAACAGAGGCCGGAGGGCTTGATAAAGGCTCAGTCCCGCGAACGATCTCTCGAGCACAGGCGGCGCGAGGCTCTCCGCGTGGTGCTCGCTTTCCGGAGCATGCGAATGCCGGTGGAAGTGCAACTTCGCGTTGTGCTCGTGAATATGTGCGTGTTTACCGGTGACCGGCGGATGCGCGGGAGAGAACTTCTGACTAATCCATTTCGTCGCGCCGGTAAGATTCAGCGCGCCCAGCAGGATCAGCATCAGGCCCACGCAGAATTCCATGGTGAGGCCCAGGCGCGCTGGAATTGCCAGCCCAAATAGAATGATAGCCGCGCCCACGGCAAGAATCGTCAGTGTATGGCCCAAGCCCCACAAGACTCCGATAAATGCCGCTTTAGAGACGGAGCGCTCGCGGCTGACAATCGTCGAAACCGCGATGACGTGGTCGGGATCGGTGGCATGCCGCATCCCGAGAAAGAAACCAATGGCGAGGATGGCCAATCCGCTAGTCATTAATTGCGTCCGATGTCTGCCGCATTTGCAGGATACCGAAGAATCGGTGTGGACGCACGCCTTGCGGTTACGCGAGAACGGATTATTCCCCGTTGCGCAGGATGCGCATAAGCTCCGCGGCCGCATGCGGAAGCCGTGCACCGCGACGCGAGACCATGTAGACGTGGCGTGGCAGACTCAGTTGCCGCACTTTTATTTCTTTCATCCAGCCGCGCTCAATCTCCCATTGCACACACATCCGCGGGACGATGGCTACCCCCATGCCCATCTGCACAAAGCGCTTCATGCTCTCAATGGTAGGCATTTCGATCGGCATGTTGAGCGTGGTGCGATTCCTGGCAAAAAGCTCGATCACCCGGCGGCGATACGGCGATTCCACAATGTGCCCGATGAACGTCTCATTGCCAAGATCCTCGACGTCCACCTCCCGGCGCTTGGCCAGCGCATGCTTTAGCGGCACGACCAGCGTCAGCTCGTCCTTTAGGATTTCCGTGGCTTGCAACTGCGTATCGCGAGGCACAAACGAAATGGCACCGACGTCAAGTCGGTAGTTCAGCACTTCGTGGGGAATGTCTCGCGAAAACATGCGGTGTACACGCACCTGCACACCGGGATGCATTTCGCGGAATTTGGAAAGAGCGGGCAGTAGCGCGTGAATCGAGCTTTCGTTCACGCCGAGGGACAGCTCGCCGCGCTTCAGGCCTTCCAGCTCGCTAAGCCCTTTCTTTACTTCATCGCGCAGGTTCAGCAGACGCTCCGCATACTCCTTAAGCAGTACGCCGGCATCGGTGAGGCGCACAGGCCGCGACCCGCGAACAAACAGGGGCTGGCCCAGCGAATCTTCCAGTTTGCGAATACCCAGGCTAATGGCCGGCTGGGTGCGGTACAGGCGTTCCGCGGCACGCGAAAAGCTGCCTTCCTTGGCTACCATCAGAAATACCTGCAATTCGCCGAGATCCACCGGGCCTCCAGCCGCTGCTAAGTATAAGGCAGGATTATCAAAAGCAGAATAAAGATAAATTTGACCCACAGCGTCCGCTCTGTTTACCTATAGTTGGGAGACTCTATGGACTCCGTACGTATTTTTGACACGACCCTGCGCGACGGCGAGCAATCGCCGGGCTTCTCCATGAACACGGCGGAGAAAATTCGCATGGCGCGGCAGTTGGCCAAGCTCGGTGTTGACGTCATCGAGGCGGGTTTCCCAATCGCTTCGCGTGGAGACCTCGACGCGGTGCGCCTAGTAGCCAAGGAAGTACGCGACGTGCCCATTGCCGCCCTGGCCCGTGCCAAGAAGGACGACGTCGCCGCGGCGATTGAAGCTCTGGAGCCCGCGGCAGCCCCGCGGCTGCACATTTTTCTGGCCACTTCAGATCTGCATCTTCGCGTCAAGCTGAATATGTCGCGGGAGCAGGCGCTCGAAGCTATCGCGTCGATGATCCGTTTCGGCAGGCAGCATGTTGCCGAAGTGGAATTCTCCGCCGAAGACGCCGGCCGCACCGATATTCAGTTTTTGTGCCAGGTGTGCCGTGCAGCGGTCGACGCCGGAGCCACCGTCTTAAACCTGCCGGATACTGTTGGTTACGCGGTGCCTGAAGAATACGGCGCGATGTTCCGCCAGGTGCGCGAGTATTTGGGCGATCCCCAGGGTGTCACGCTGAGCGCGCATTGCCACGATGACCTTGGCATGGCTGTCGCCAATTCGCTGGCCGCGGTTCGCGCCGGCGTTCGCCAGATTGAATGCACTATCAACGGCATTGGCGAACGCGCCGGCAACGCGGCATTGGAAGAAGTGGTGGTTGCCCTTGCCGTCCGCAAGGAAAGCTTCGGAGTCGCGACAGGCATTCGCCTTGAGGAGCTTTTCCCGACGAGCCGCATGCTTTCAGAAATCACCGGGGCCGTTGTAGCACCCAATAAAGCGGTGGTTGGCGCGAATGCCTTTGCACACGAAGCGGGAATCCATCAGGATGGTATTATTAAGAACCCTCTGACATACGAAATCATTTCGCCCCAAACGGTCGGAGTCCCCGCGCGGTCCCTGGTGCTTGGAAAGCATTCCGGGCGCAACGCATTGCGCTTGAGCCTGCGGGATCTGGGCTACGAGCCGAGCGACGCGGAGCTCGCGGAGGTCTACCGCCGGGTCACCGCTCTCGCCGACCAACAAAAAGATGTTCGGCAGCGCGACTTGGTAGCCATTGCTCATGAAGTGATTCGCCGTGGAGCCGTGGCCGTCGCAGCCGAAGCAGCATCGCCAGCTTGAGCTTTCAGAAAGAGTAAGCTCTTCGCGCGGCCCAGTGAGAGTTCGCCGGTGGGTCCGCTGCAATTCGTTCGCAAAGCGGCCCAGAGTGCTACGATTTTCTCGATCGGGGTTGTTGCCATGAAGAAGACCATTGTCTTGCTCCCAGGAGACGGAATCGGCCCGGAAGTGACTCGGGCCGCGGTTACCGTGCTCCGCGAAGCCGCGCACGAGTTCCATCACCAGTTTGAGTTTGCTGAATTTCCCGTTGGCGGCGCCGCGATCGATGCCGTGGGGACGCCGCTTCCCAACGCCACCCTCGACGCGTGCCACAAAGCCGATGCAGTTTTTCTCGGTGCCGTTGGTGGACCCAAGTGGGATTCGTTCCCTGTAGGCAAACGCCCGGAGAGCGGACTGTTGGCCCTACGCCAAGGGCTCGGGCTTTACGTCAATGTGCGCCCGGTGAAGCTATTGGACCCGCTGCGCGGAATTTCGCCGCTAAAGGCCGATCGGCTGGGTGATTTGGACCTCGAAATCGTGCGCGAGCTTGCCGGCGGCATCTATTTCGGCGAGCGCGGCAGCGCAGTCGAGAATGGTGTGGAGCGCGCCTTCGATACGGAGTCGTATTCGACGTACGAGATTGATCGTATTGCAACTTTCGCCTTTGCACGCGCCGAAAGCCGCGCGCGCCGCGTTTGCTCGGTGGACAAAGCCAACGTTCTGGCGAGTTCCCAGCTTTGGCGCCGCACCGTCACAGCCATGAGCGCTGCGTACCCCGGAATCCGGCTCGAGCACATGTACGTGGATAACGCCGCCATGCAGCTTACCCTGCGGCCATCGCAGTTTGACGTGATGCTCACCACTAATATGTTTGGCGATATCTTGAGCGACGCGGCCGCTGCATTGGCCGGATCGATCGGCGTGATTCCGTCTGCCAGCTTTGGCTCAAGTGCACCGCTATTTGAGCCGATTCATGGCTCCGCGCCTTCACTGGCGGGCACGGATACGGCAAATCCGATTGGCTCGATTCTCAGCGCGGCCATGATGCTGCGCGACGCGTTCGGCCTGTCGCTGGAAGCGGACTGGGTAGAGCAATCATTGCTGCGCGTCCTGAGCGGCGGCTACCGCACCCCGGATATCGCCGGACCTGGTACGCGCACGATCACCGGCTCTGTGTTCACGGAAATGCTCCGGGAGGAAATGCAACGCACGCTCGAGCACGCCGAGCGCTACGGCTGGGGCGTTTAACGCCACTAGTCGCGCTTGTCTCGGGTCTTTTGGCGACCCCGGCATCTGGCCTGCCCCCGAACCTCCGCGGTTCTTGCGAGAACCCGCCGAGGATGCTACTTTCCCAATTAGGTGACCGCTCACCTACGTCGGGGACGATTGGCCCAGGTGCGGAGGCGGGGCTTCGGGGTGCTCTCCTCCAGGTCGTTCAATCACGTGCCCACATCTTTTATCCGGAGTATTCGGGCGTCCGGAACATTCGGGATGGCTGCCGTGCGTGTGTTTGCCCGATAATCGTTTGTTGGTATGACGGAAACCATAGCCAAATTGAAAGACCCTCCGGGGCCGGCTCGGCCGCGAAGCGTGACTTATTGGCGCGTTGAAGGCTCGCTGCTCGAAGTGGGCGCCATGCGGCTGGTCGGCTTTTTCACCTGGAATT
>DATBYP010000181.1:0-60081 GCA_036513675.1 Candidatus Acidiferrum sp. | reverse complement strand
ATGTTGACGGCTCCCTCGGGACCCATAACGGCGATTTCCGCGGTGGGCCAGGCGAAATTGGCGTCGGTGCGGATGTGCTTCGAAGCCATGACGCAATAGGCGCCGCCATAGGCTTTGCGGGTGATGATGGTGATCTTTGGTACCGTGGCTTCGGCGTAGGCAAAGAGCAGCTTGGCGCCGTGCTTGATAATGCCGCCAAATTCCTGCTGCGTGCCGGGGAGGAATCCGGGGACATCCTCAAAGGTGATGAGCGGAATATTGAAGGCGTCGCAGAAGCGCACGAAGCGCGCGCCTTTCACCGAAGCGTTGATGTCGAGAACGCCGGCGAGAAACGCGGGCTGATTGGCGACTATGCCGACGGGGCGACCGTCGAGGCGGCCGAAACCTACGACTAAATTTTTGGCGAAGTGCTCGTGGACTTCGAAAAGGTACGCGTCGTCGACGATGGAGTGAATGGCGTCCTTGATGTCGTAGGGCTTTTGCGGGTCATCGGGGACGAGCGTGTTGAGTGATTCGTCGCGGCGATCGGCAGGATCAGAGGTGGCGCGGCGCGGCGGGTCGTCGACATTGTTGGAGGGAAGAAAGCTCAACAGCTCGCGAATCATAGCCAGGCAGTCGGCGTCATCAGGTGCGACGAAGTGCGCGACGCCGCTGGTGGCGTTGTGGGTCATGGCGCCGCCTAACTCCTGCTTGGTGACTTCCTCGTGGGTGACGGTCTTGATGACGTCGGGACCGGTGACGAACATGTAGGAGGTGTCGCGAGTCATGAAGATGAAGTCGGTAATCGCGGGAGAATAGACGGCACCGCCCGCGCAGGGACCCATGACGGCACTGATTTGCGGAATGACGCCGCTGGCCAGCGTATTGCGAAGAAAAATATCGGCGTAGCCGGCGAGCGAGGCGACACCTTCCTGAATGCGCGCACCACCGGAGTCGTTGAGGCCAATCACCGGAGCACCGGCACGCATAGCCTGATCCATGATTTTGCAAATTTTCAGGGCGTTGGTTTCGGAGAGCGAGCCGCCGAAGACCGTGAAGTCCTGGGCGAAGACGTAAACCAGGCGGCCGTCGATGCGGCCGAAACCTGTGATGAAGCCATCGCCGGCGGGCCGCTGCTCGTCCATGCCGAAATCGGTGCAGCGATGGCGCATAAATTTGTCGAGCTCTTCAAAAGTGTTTTCATCGAGGAGCAAATGGATGCGCTCGCGCGCGGTAAGCTTCCCCGACTTGTGTTCGCGCTCGCGGCGTTCGGGACCGCCGCCAGCTTCCGCTTCGGCGTCAAGCTTGCGGAGTTCTTCCATGCGGTCGTGATGGTTGCTGAGCGATTGCGAAACGCGTTTAGGTTCAGGCAACGGGACCTCCCGGGTATTGCGCCTCTTTCACACCGAAGATGCGCACGGCGAGATGAGTTGCCAGCCACACAGTCCCGAGTAGAAGGACAACGCCAAGGAGGAGTTCGGCTGCTATGGCCACGGCGCGCTGCAGAGGCGATGGTATGGATGTGACGTAGGCCGTGGCGCGCACGAGGGTGAACATAGCGGCGAGTGTCATAGCTAGGATGAGGATGGTGGTGAGGATGGAGGCGAGGATGCGTTTCATGGTCTAAGCCGCTGTAGAAGGATAGCGCAATGGTTGAGAAATCAGAACGACGAGCGCGCTTACATTACAAATCGCGCCGAGGAGGAGGGCAGCATGGTGCGCCCCTACAAGAGCTTCTCAGCGTAAGCCGGACCAGTCGTCGGCTACCAGGATCGAATCCGTCGGGTTGGACGGGTCGTACTTGATGCTGGCTGGCTGGCCGGCGACCAGCTTATCGAAGCGGACCTGGCTTTCGAGGCCGGTGATGTCTTGCGCGGTGTGGTATGTGACGCCGGAGATGGCATAGCTGTAGGAAACGAGCTGACGCGGATTCAAATCTACGAGCGGTTCAGGACGTGAGCCGAAGAGGTTTTTACTTTTTTCGCGAGGCTCGGGAGCGTGCGCGACTAGCTCAACGACTTGGCCTTCCGCGATGCGGCCGATTTGATTCAGATGCAGGCGGCGCCTGCGCTCGATTTCTTCGGGGTTTTCCTTGGGACGAAAAAACGCGTAGGCAATCATTGCGATGGCGGCAACGGCGGCGCCACCCATGGCCAGCATGAGTTTCCAATCCGACGACGACACTGTATTCAATGAGACAGCTCCGATTTTATGTGGGACCTGTGCAGGCTCTGGCCGTTTCTAAAGGCCGACCACTACATTCACCGGTTTAGCGGGTACAACCCCACGAAGGCAATTTTACCGAAGCACGGGGGAGGCGACTACTGCGCTCGTGGGGCGTGCACCGGATTACGCAACACTCCGATTCCGGCGACACTGACCTCCACAACATCGCCAGCGACGAGCGGGCCTACGCCGGCGGGCGTCCCGGTGGCGATTACATCGCCGGGGTAGAGGGTCATCATGCGGGAAATCCAGCGGACCAGAAAGGCGCAGGGATAAATCATGAGGGAAGTATTGCCGGATTGGCGGACAGCGCCGTTTACGCGTGTTTCGACTAGAACGTTGGTAGGGTCGAGATCGGTTTCGATGTGCGGGCCGACCGGGCAGAACGTGTCGAAGCCTTTGCCGCGCGTAAATTGCACGTCGCTCTTTTGGATGTCCCGCGCGGTAACGTCGTTGAGGCAGGTGTAGCCGAGAACGTAGGACAAGGCGTCATCGGAATCCCGGAGCTGCGAGCAGCGTCGGCCGATGACAACGGCGAGCTCGCCTTCGTGTTCGATGCGCTGGGAGTAGGCTGTGAGAACGACGGGTTCTTCGGCGGCGACGATGGAAGAGTGCGGCTTGAGAAACATGAGCGGCTCTTTGGGGACTTCGTTGCCAAGCTCGGCGGCGTGCGCGGCGTAATTGCGGCCGATGCAAACGATTTTGCTGGGATCGACGGGCGCCACGATGCGCACGGAGGCAAGCGGCCAGGCTCGAGATGACTGAGACCACTCGGCCCAGGGAGCGCCGGAGATTTCGCGCACCTGGTGTTCATCTAGGATGCCGTAAAGCGGAGAACGAGACGAGTCAGCGGGGTCAAGAGTAGCGAAGCGGCAGAATCTCATGCAGGTCAGCTCACGTGGTGATTTGGATTTTAGTGCGAAATCTTTGACTCGCGAGCTCTCCAAATGCAGGTGGCAATCCAGGAGAGCGTGGCCAAAATCATATAGAGAACTGCGCCCAGGGTGAAGAGCTGAACGGTGCTGTAGCGTGCCTCAAGTCCCACAAAATAGACACAAAGCAGGCGGTAGGTGATAGCCAGGATGCTCAAGGCAACCAGGCCGGACGCCAAAAGGGGCCCGGGAAGACGCAAGAACCGAAGGACGGGGACGGCGGCGAAAAGGCTGAGGGCTACCGCGGCGGTGAGGTTGCGCTCCAGGGCGAAGGGCTCCAGGGAAGCAGCGCGATTAGCTACCAAGACCCAGGCGACAAGAACCATGGACAAACCAACACCGGAGTAGACACCGGTGCGGATGGCCGCGTTCTTGAAAACGTGGAGCCTTCCATAGCCAGGGAGATGAGCGCGCACAGCAATCAAAGCAAAGCTCCCAGAAGCTCGCCTAGTCTTGAACCCGGACCTACGGAGAAGGTTGCGCGACTTCTGCGGCGACGGGAACGGAGGGCGCGCTTTCGTTGCCGGAGCGGTCTACAGCGGTCACAGAGTACCAGTAGAGGTGACCGGGCTGTACAGACGTATCACGATAGGCCGGGGAGAGCAACAGATCGGGAGTAAGAAGCTGACCGGGCGTGTCTTGTTGCTCACTTCTATAGACGTGGTAGCCGGCCAGGTCGGTTTCAGCGTTGATGGACCAGGACAGATCGACCTCAGGCGGGGCGTTTGGATCAGGTCTGACCACGGCGGCGACCAAGCTTTGGGGGACGGCGGGTGGGTAGACGTCGCGAGGAGTCACGATCGCGGGGACGGAGTCGCTGGACTCAACGGTGCCGCCGTCTGCGGGAATTACTGTGCGAACGGTGTAGAGGTAGGTCTTGCCGAAATCGAATGTGGTGTCGCGGTAGCTGGTGGTTGAAGAGGAGGCGAGAAATGCGAGCGGAGATTTCCATTTCGCTTGCGAGAGGTCGTTTGCCGCTGCTGCGGCGGAGGCCGGGTCGATTTCACCACGGTCGATGCGATATTCGGAAATGGGAGGGAGCGGATCGCCAGCGGAAGTTCGGGTGGGTGCGGACCAGGAGAGTTCGATGGCGGACTCGGTGACGGTCGCATGGAGCGACATGATGCGTTCCGGCGCGGGGCGGATGCGGACGATCGCGGTGTTGGAATCGGCGGATGCGCGCTTGCGGGAGGCGCGGGTGCGCACGCGGTACGCGAGCGCTCCGCTGGGATGGGCGCGAAGGTCGTCAGGAGAAAGGCGACTGATGATTTGAACTTTATCGGCGGCGCGATATTCGTTGGTGAGTGCGCCGGGAATCGTTTCGATGGTGCGAAATGATTTTGGGTCGGGCGACCCGTCGGGCTTGAGCGCGCCACGCAGGATTTCGACGGCGGGTGGATCGGCGAGACGTTCGCCGGAGACGGTTTTGGCCGGGAGAGTGAAGGTTAGCTGCACTGCGTCGCCGGCTTGCTGTGCCACGAGGTCGGCGATCGCTACGGGGATCGGAGGAGAAGGTGGGGTGGGCTCGCCAGGTGCCCCGCAGCCGGCGGCAAGCGAAAAAACGAAGAGCGATGCAATAATTTCGATGCTCGAAATTCGCGGCCGCCGAATCCTGGGCGCTTCGGGGCTCGGCGAAATTCGATTGTTCATTTCGAGTTTCGGGTTTTACAGGATATAGCGGCTCAGGTCCTGGTTCTTTACGATTTCGGCGAGCTGCTTATTGACGTAGGCGGAGTCGACTTTGACGTTTTTCTTCTTTAGGTCAGGCGCTTCGAAGGAGAGCTCGTCGAGGACTTTTTCGAGAATGGTGTGGAGGCGGCGCGCGCCGATATTTTCGGTCTGCTCGTTTACGACGGTGGCGAATTTCGCGATGGTGTCGACGGCGTCATCGGTGATATTCAGCTTCACGCCTTCGGTTTCGAGCAGGGCGACGTATTGCTTGATCAAAGCGTTCTTCGGTTCGGTGAGAATGCGGACGAAGTCTTCTTCCTTTAGCGATTGCAACTCGACGCGAATCGGCAAGCGGCCTTGCAGCTCGGGGATCAGGTCCGAGGGCTTGGTGACATGGAAGGCCCCGGCGGCGATGAACAGGATGTGGTCGGTGCGAATCATGCCGTAGCGGGTGTTGACTGTGGTGCCCTCGATAATGGGCAGAATGTCGCGTTGGACACCCTCGCGGGAGACATCCGGGCCGTGGCCGGATTCGCGTCCCGCGACTTTGTCGATCTCATCGATGAAGATGATGCCCATCTGCTCGGCGCGCTCGACAGCGGTGCGCGTGACCTGGTCCATGTCGAGCAACTTGTTCTCTTCTTCCTGAATGAGGTATTCGAAGGCGTCGGCGACGCTCATCTTGCGCTTCTTTTTCTGCTGGCCGAACATGCCGGAAAGCATGTCCTTGATGTTTACGTCCATCTCCTCAACGCCTTGATTGGAGATGATTTCGAAAGAGGGCATGGAACGTTCGCGCACTTCGAGATCAACCATGCGCTGGTCGAGCTTGCCTTCGCGAAGCTGCGCGCGCAGTTTCTCGCGGGTGCGCTGCATTTGCTCGCGCTGCTGGGCGAGCTCCGCTTCGCTGGTACCCTGCGCGGGCGGAGGCGAAGGAGGCAAAAGCAGGTCTAGAACGCGTTCCTCGGCGGTCTGCTCGGCGCGATCCGCGACCTCATCCAGCTTTTCCTCGCGGACCATGTCGATCGAAGTTTCCACAAGATCGCGCACCATGGATTCCACGTCGCGGCCGACGTAGCCCACTTCGGTGTATTTGGAGGCTTCGACCTTTACGAAGGGGCAGCCAGCTAGACGCGCGAGGCGACGCGCGATTTCCGTTTTGCCAACGCCCGTGGGCCCGATCATCAGAATATTTTTGGGTAGTACGTCTTCTGCGATTTCGGGCGGGAGTTTCTGGCGGCGAACACGGTTGCGCAAGGCTACGGCGACGGCTCGCTTCGCGGCGTTCTGCCCGACGATATATTTGTCGAGCTCCGCGACGATTTCGCGCGGGGTCATGTCGTCGAGCGCGGGAAGAAGCTCCTCGGATTCCTCTGGCGCGGCGCCATTGCCTCCAGGCGCCAAGATTATTTCTTTTTCAGACTTGCTTGGCATGAATCCTTCTGTTCCTCTGATCCGGCCCAATCTTTCCATCTTACCTAAGATGCGAACCCATTGCTTGAAGTCCCGACGGTTTTGGAATGGGGAGGTTAGCCCGGCCTGCTTCTTAATCTGGATTGCCCCACCCACCGATTACTGCGGGCCTGAAAAGCGGAGCGGCCCTGGGAGGCTCAAGATAAACAAAACCGTTGTACTCCCATAAACTCTACAGCTCCTCGACTGTAAAGTTTGCGTTGGTGTAAATGCAAATTTCGCTGGCGATGCGCATGGCTTCCATTGCCAAATCCTTCGCGCCGAGCTTGGAATGCTTGAGCATGGCGCGCGCCGCGGCGATAGCATAGCTGCCCCCGGAACCGATGGCGCAGAGCCCGTCGTCGGGCTCGATCACGTCGCCATTCCCAGACAGGAGAAACGTGGACTTGCTGTCGGCCACTATAAGCAGCGCTTCCAGGTGGCGCAGTGCGCGGTCCTTGCGCCACTCCTTAGCCAGCTCGACTGAGGCCTTCTGGAGATTTCCGGAATGTTCCTGGAGCTTGCCCTCGAAACGCTCAAAAAGCGAGATGGCGTCGGCTGTGGAACCTGCAAAGCCCGCAATGACTTTGTCGTTGAACAGGCGGCGAGTCTTGCGCGCGGTGTGCTTCATAACGTGATCGCCCATGGTCACCTGGCCATCGGCGATGAGCACCGCTTTATTGTCTTTGCGCACGCAGAGCACGGTGGTGCCATGCATCTGCGCGCTCCGCGAAGTCCTGAGCATCCAATGATTATACTTGCTGACGTTCCCGCGTTCCAATCGAGTGTGCCGGCAGGCGACTAGCAAAGCTCATTGCTTTCCAGATTAAAAATAATAGGCGAGGGCTAAGCGACCGCCCTGAGAGTTAAAGGCTCCGGTACTCTGGGCCAGGCGAAAATAGAAATAATCTCCGCCGAATTCCCAACTTTCAAATTTCATGCGGTTGCGAAGGAGCAACTCCCAGGCGTTCTGGTATGGAGCAGCGGAGATCGACTCTGCTCCGGCGCCCCCGAGGTATTCGGCACGAAAGGCCCTCCCCAGGCGGAATTTGAGCCCTGCGCGCCCCAGATGGCTGTAATACTTGCTGGGATTGAAATAACCGTGAAGAAGGCTCTGATCGAAAGCAACATAATTGAGCCGATAGCCTGCGCCCACAGAAAAATGCGATGTTCCAAACCATCGGAGGAATTCTGTTTCGAACCTTTGGCTCCGATTGCTGTCGGAGTAGTGTTCCCCCGACCAGGAGGCGTCGAATTGCCATCCCTTGGGATACCACTCTGCTTTGGCGCGCCAACCTTCCGCTGTCAGATTAAATTGCGTGGAATCGTAGGTGGGGGAGATCGGACGTCGCAGAAAGCCGCCCTCCAGCCAAAGTCGTCGAGCGGGGTGCAGCTCCGCTTCGGCGCGATAGAGGACGCTGTTGCTTCCATCAGCAAAACGCACAAGGCCGCCAGTGCCGCTGAGCGCAAAGGAAGGCATCAACTGCAAACGCACCTGGTCTGTTCCCCAGAGAACATTGGCCTTGGGCCCTCCAACTAGCCATAGAGACCGCTCTTCCACGCGAAAGCGGGTGGTTAGTCCACGGATGATTTGGTGGTCAAAGCCCTGGGTAGACCGCCAGGAGCGATTGCCTGCGGAATCCGAAAAGTAAGCGGTGTTTCCTTGAGCCTCTCCGCCCTGGTGCCGCGCGGCAGCATTCGGCTCTGCGTTTGCCGGCTGCGTGCCAGTGCGGGCTGAGCTCTTTACCTCCACTATCTGCTGGAAATCGCGAAGTCTTTTGCTATCTGGGTGGTGAGCTAAGCCGGCGGAGCAGGCGCTGCGCGCATCCTCGAAGCGCTTCTCATGGATTAGGTTTCGAACCAAGCCGATCGACGCTGCCTCATCGTTAGCATCGGCTACCAACAAATCACGATAGAGTTGATCAGAGTCTTTGAAATTGCGTTTGTAACTCAAAGCGCGGGCCAATTCCAGTTTCGCGGTACGGTTGGAAGGATCGTCACGGAGAACGTCGCGGAACAAGCGAATGGCGCGGTCATCCTGACGGCTATACAGGTAAGCCCTCCCCAGTTCTAGCTTGAGATTGCGGTCGCTAGGATTTTCCACCCGCGCAGCTTCGAGGATGCGAATGGCCTCCGCATAGTTCTGCTGACGCAAAGCGTTACGGCCGAGTTCGACGGCATCGTTTGCGGAAGGTTTGGTTTGCGATGAAGCAGGGGTAGCAATGCAAAATACGGCCCAGAGCAGCGCGGTGAAGTTCCTTAGCAGTCGCATCCTTTTCTCCTCGACGTGGGACATTCGCCACCGGAGGGTCCCGGACAGCCATTGCAGAGCCTAAAAACGAAGGAAGGGGAGCCTACCTCGCGAGCGGCCTGCAGTCTGTGTCGCCCGGTGGTAGTGCTCCCCACCAGTTCTCTAAGGTTCAGTTCACGCGGGCAAGACCGCGCAAGTTTCGTCTTGGGTCTTACAAGCCGCTTGGCGGCTCGGAAGTGGCCCCTTGCTGCTCATCCTGCTCCCGATCTTGTTGCTGGTCCTGAGTGCGGTCGTTGTCTACGTCTTTTTCGTTTTTGTCGCCAGCTGCGGTTTCCTGAGCGGCGCCTTCGTGATTCCGATTGTCGGCTTCGTGTTTATGGCCGAACACAGCGTCGTGCTTCAGGTCCGTGCTCTCGTGCTTGCTGTCCGCGACTTCCTGCTTCGCGTTCTGGCCTTCCGCCTTATCCATCTCTCGGTCGTCGTTGCGCTCGTCGTTTGGACCTTCCTGAAGCTGGTCGTTCGGTCCATCTTGGCGGTCGTCGTTGATGTCTTCGTTCTGATCTTTCTTGCCGTGATCATCCTTATTGCTCTGGTCGCCCTGCCCCTGCTGCTGTGCAGAGACCACATTCGGCAAGCCTACAAACAACGCCAACGCCAGACCAATGACCAAAACAACGAACTTCATATTGAACTTCCCCATGAAAATAGCCTCCTCACTTCTCGTGTCCCACAGTGTGGGGGGTGCTCCCAAGTTACGAAAGTGGCTGGAGCTTACCTTTTACGATCCAGACACTCTTCCAGCAATAGAACCTGTGTACCATCCCGAGAACCCTGCCCGACAGGGCAGCCTTTGCAGCCGATCCAGCCGACGCTCCTATTGGTAGATCAGCTCGCGCTGCGCGACGGTCCTGTAATACTGGTTCTGTATCACATTGTTGACCATGCACGCGTTTTGGTGGATCGAGATGCTGCCATTGAAGTTGCCCATCCCAGTGCCATTGGCTAGGATCGTGCCACCGGCGATGATGGCGCCGTGAATTCTGGGATTCGCATTTCCACCACCCGTATTGATCATGTTGAGGTTACCCTCGACGATGATCAACCCGAAGTAGCTCCATGCTTGTCCAAAGTCCATGGTGAGGTTCCCTCGGACAATCAGCACGCCTTGGCCGGAGATTCCGGGTGAAGCCCCTCCCAAAGTCAGCGTTCTGTATGTAGGCGGACTCGTTACCGGAGTAATGGTCAAATCAGGGGTGATGTACGTGACAGGAGTGCCAGGACTCGTGATAGCTGTGATGTTGTCGCTTCCCGAATAAGTCACTGTAGGCGCCGTTCCTAGCGACCCGTTAGTCAGAGCATAATTCGGCGGGCTGCTGCCATCGTTGGTGATCCCGGACACGCTAGTCACATTGCTGGCGCCCGAACTCAAGGAGTTGACCAGGTTGCTAATGAGATTGGCGTTCCAGCCATAGCTATTGGCGGTTCCAGCGGGTGACCCCGTCACGTTTCCGGATCCTGGCGTTGTTACCGTGGACGTCCCAGATGCCGCGCCGTAAACGGATGGCGAGCTGCAGACCGTGTCTGTCGCGCCGGTTACGTTAAGCGCCTGTCCAGTATCGATGTGATTTTGCGCGTACATCGCCGCAGTAACTGGAACATTCACATTTGACGTTTCTTCGTACTCGACCATCCTTCTCGTACCGTTCGACGTGACCGCCAAAGCCGTGATCGTGAAGACCTGCGCATTCGAACCGCAATCTGAAGCCGCGGCCGGCATCACAACTTCGTTCGAGCCATTCCAGCAGATAAGATTATTGCTCTGATTGCCGTCCACGGTGGTGATGCGCGTTGCGCCCGTATCGGATTTGTTTATTTTGCGCATGATGCGCACCCACTTCCAGGGGAGCCTTGGCGTAGCGTAATAGCTGCTGTTTGCTGTGACGCTCGTATACCATGGGTTGCCGGCGGGTACGGCCGGGCTACCGCTGCAGGCTGCAAAGACTTCTTTGCAGACCTCGTCATCCGGGTAATGCGGCGTACCTGTGCCCCATTGTGGGTCCGCAGACGTATCCCAGGGAGTAACGGTTTCTCCGGCCTGGGCATTCGTGATGTAGAGAATTCCCTTGTTATCGCCGGGCTTCAAAAGAGGAGTGGTGCTGAACCAAATGTTCGTAGTCAGGGTGCTGGTGCCCGGGGCACTCGTCCGCAAGCGGTCGCGGACCTCTTCAAGTCCCGCGCGTCCCGCGAAAAAAGCAATTTGTTCATCGCGGAAATTGGCGCTGATCCTTGTGTCCGTTGTGGACATGATCATCATGCCCGCCACGACCGTGCTGATCACAAGTAGCACAAGTATGGCCATGACTAAAGCTATGCCCTGCTCAGAGCTACTGCGTTTCTTTTTGTGAAGGGTAGACATGTGCTCTCCTACTGACATCCCATCGGGGCTAGGGTGGATGAGTATGCGGCCGCCATCGAACAGTTGTTGAGAGAAACTTCTCCCTCGAAGGGAGTCTCGATGGCAAGGCCGGTTTTCAAATCTTTCACAGCGTTGTTACGAATGACGAGGCTTATCTGAATGGTCTTGATGGAGGCAAGGGTCTGGGCACCCGCTTGCGTGCTTATGTCGACGGGTAACCCAGCTACTGCTGTTCCGTCCGCCTTAAAATAAGAAAAGATCGGGTTTGTGCTAACTACGTCATTTACTTCCGTACCCCAGTTCGGTGTCTGTCCCGTGAGCGGATTGGCGGTGACCTTGTCGACTTGACTCCGCTGCAGGCACAGGGCACACGCGCCCGAGCCGTTGATGGTGTAAACGATGCTTTGGACGTTCCCGTCCCCATTGGCATCCGCCTCGAAGCGAATCTCGTTTGCGTCAATCTTTACCAAGCCGATGGCGAATCGGTTGTCATTAATGTACTGTGACGCCCAGGTGTAGGTGTTTTGCGTTACAAGCGGCGTCGGCCATGCCGCCGCGGTGCTCGCCATCCGTATGTTCGGATACCCTATCTGATTGATGTCACGGAAGAACTGGTTGACGAAGTCGCGAGCCTCCTGGAAATTGTCGAGCTTTACTTGCTCGGCGTTGGAACGTCGTATAGCGACCTCCATCTGGGAAAGCACTCCACCGGTTACAACTCCCAGAACCAGCACCACCACGAGCATCTCCAGCAACGAGAAGCCTTGCTGCCCACGTCTCCGCATAATGTCTTGGCTGTTCATTGTCAGCTTCCTTGCCCGGCCATAGAACGAATGGTCACCGGGAGCGAGAACATCTTTGCGTCGCCGGTTGTCTTCTTCAGCTTGGCTGAAACGGTTATCAGCTCGCTGTACGTGGATGGGGCCTTGATGTTCCAGCGAACGTCATAGGTGAATTGCTGTCCGTTCGTGCCACATGTCGTATAGTCCATGTAATAGCCGGCCGGGGCCCCTCCGCCCCCCTGGGTCTGTGAGAAATCGATGTCGCCCGAAGCCAACAGCGTCGACCCGCTCCCGCCGGCGGTTCCTGTAGTGTTCACTGAGTTGGCGTTACCCGCGCAGTCGGTGATGGTTAGGGTCCCAGATGCGCTGGCAGGCACGCTCATTAGTTTTTCCAGCACCATCTGGGCGATCGCGGTCGAGTTCCCTTGTTGCCGGTTGGCGAAGTTTCTACCAATCGCAATGGGAATCACGATCGCACACCCGGTCACTCCGATCGTCAGAACAGCAATGGCGATCATGAGCTCAATCAAAGACATCCCGCGCTGCTGACGCGATCTTGCCGATTTCATTTTCAGTGCCATGATGTACCGTCCCACATAACAACCTTCGTCCGTCCGGCCTTGGTCACAATTACGCCCGCCCAACCCGGCGTGCCCATCCGCGTATCCGTCAGGTAGTAGGCGAAATAGTTTGTGGCTGGAGTCACGCAAGTCGGGGGCGCTGTGCTGCTGTCGAAAGCACAAGGTAGACCTCGCGACGAAAAGCCCAGAGTGGTTGTATTCGTGTATACCGATCCGCTGCTGCTGTCTCCTGTGAGAACGTACGCAGAAGGCGCCCCACCGGTACCGCTCGGCGCGCCAGCGGCTGGAACAACGGTCCCACTGAATTGCACCTGCGGCTCAGTCGACACGTAAGTGCCGTCACGATTCAGATCGATATACGCGATTCTCGCGCCGCCGAGGGTGGTAAACCGAACGGGGTAGGGTTGATTGTCCTTCGCAGCGCAGATTCTTGCCTGCTGCATCAGGCCGGCGAGATCGCCGGCACCGGAGCGCAAGCGAATGTCGTAAACGGCCCGCATGATGTTCGGGCTTGCGATCGCTGCGGTAATCAGCGTCACGAAGACGACTACCAATAGTTCAATTAGCGAGACGCCGCGCTGCGCCTTCCTGGGCTTGCTGGGTTCGGCCCTCATGTTGAGTTCCTTTCGTTCGTTCTAAAATCTAAAGTCTTGGCGACACGTCCGTAATGCACAGAAGATAAGCAGGCGGGACGCCAAGCGAACGGAGGTGTGTAACTAGCTGCAAATACGAAGGTTTCCTGCCGCCACCCTAAAGACTTTGCCAGGCCGGCGCAGACCGACGGGTGAAAACGTTACAAATTGGGTCACTCGACCAGCCCCTGTTCCAATGGGCAGTCAGTTGTTGAATTTCGCGGCCAGCGCAGTGGCGCCGCGATGCGCAATTGCCCCGATCGAAATCATGGGGTTCACTCCGGAAGCGCTGGGGAAGCATGAGCCGTCCAGGACGTAGAGATTGCGGACCTCCCAAGTCTGGCCGTCGGGATTGGTGGCCGAACTCTTGGGCGAGCGGCCCATGCGGGCGGTGCCCATGATGTGAAACGAGAAGAGAGCCAGCTGTGCGGCCTCCCAGCCGGCGGTATCCATATCCTGTACAAAGCTCTTGAGCGAGCCTCGACGTCCCGGCTCATACGCGCACCATTTGGCGTGCGGTGAATAGATCAGCTCAGCACCTGCCGCTTGCAGGATGCGGGCCGCGCCGATGAAGCCGTGGCGAAGGTGCTTGCGATCAAATGCTGAGAGCGCGTAATGAGTGACCGGATGACCGTCGCCATCCAATGTTACGCGGCCGCCCTCGCGATCGCGCAGCAAAGTACCAATGCCCACGGTTTGCGGAAGCTTCTCGAGGAGCAAGCGGTAGTGCTGGGGGTCGCGCCACGGAAGAACAGCGGCCTCGATCGCTGGCTGCAGCGCGGTGGTTTCGTATTTGACGCCGTAATTGCCGCTCAGAAAGCGAAACTGATCGGAATACACGGCTTGCATCGTGCCTTCCCAGGGACGAATCTCTTCGCGGAAGACGCCGGATACGTTCGAGACAGGATGAAGATACAAGTGACGGCCGATGTGCTCATTGCGTAAGCCGGAACGCAGCAGTAGCGCGGGCGTGTGAATGGCGCCGCACGCGGCCACTACCGCTTGGCAGCGCACACTGACGCGTTGGCCGCGGCGCGTGCGTGCGTCCACGCCAACGGCGCTGCCTGCTTCGACGCGAATACGCTCGGCACGCGTCTCGACAAAAAACCGCGCGCCCGCATCTTGCGCATCGGCAAGCCATGTCTTCACTGCGGACTGTTTTGCTCCGATGGCGCAACCGAATCCACAGTAGCCGCAGATTTTGCCTTGGTCACAGCCAATGACGTTTCGTGGCATCGCCGCGCAATGCCAGCCTAGGGATTGCAGTCCGCGCTCCAGGATGTGCTCGCGCGCGGAAACGCGATTGTGTTCTAGATTTACGTTCAGTCGCGCGCACACCGCATCCAGGCTGCGCGTGTACTCGTCTTGCGTGAACCACGGCACACCGGCGGCGGCCCACTCTGCGCGGACATCGTCCGGTGTGCGGAATGATGTGCAGTAATTGACCACCGTGCCACCGCCCAGGCATTCCCCGGCGAGCAGGTTTACACTTCGATCCCAGGTTGCTGCGTTCCCTGCCTCTGCGTATAGGCGTTCGAACCCGCGCAACGCGTCGCCGTCAAAATCGGCGTCATCGAAATAGCCGCCGGCTTCGAGAACGATTACATCGCATCCTGCTTTGCAGAGCACCGCCGCTGCAGTTCCTCCTCCGGCTCCAGACCCGATGACGCACACATCGCAGGACAAATCCAAATCGGTGGCCGGCACGACTGCGCGCAGCGGCCGTCGTGCGCCGGGCCGCTGCGAACCCGGAGGTCCCGGATAATGGAGTTTGTCCCAGACTTTGCTGCGGCCACCTTCCACTGCCGGCAGCGTGACGTAAAGCAATCCAATCGCTTTGCGCAGCGCCTGAAACGCGGCGCGCCGCCGCCTGATGCCGCTGTCGGCCCAAGAAAGCAAGACCCACTCGCGAGCTTCTGGAGTTAGTGAAGAAAAAGCTGCGAATCTGCCGACAGTAAAGAAGCTGTGGAAGCGCGAGTCCCAGAGATCAAGCAGTTGCAGAAATTGCGCGCGAACGGCGGAGCGGGGATTAAATTCCAGGCCCCGCGCAATCGCATCGGAAACTCCCAACTCACAGGCCGACGGCCAGCCGTCTCCTGCGGGTGCGAAGGTGTCGCAAATGGTTTCAAGCGCGCGACGTTGCCTTGCGGAAAGGTCCATGAAGCGCGCCAGTGTAGCAGACGGTGTGATTAGCCGCCGGACGTTCAATCTGTATCAATTTACAGCGAGCTTTGAGCGCGAGGTGGGAAAAGTCGGTGAAACACATAGAAAAGTACGAGAAGTACGATGAAGTCGCATAGGCTGGCTTCCGGGCCCGTGCTGCCGCCCGTCAGCCATCCCGGCCCGGCGAGCGTCGCATTGGAAAGATGTCCCGGAAAAACGACGCCGCTGTCCGGAACGGAAAAGAGAAACGTCTCGCCGAAATCGAAGCTGGCGTGCATCCCGACTGCAAACCAAAGGTTCCCGGTGCGCCGTAGAGTAAAGCACCAGAACAAGCCCGTAAGCATCACTCCTGCGACGCCCAGCTTGCTTTCACCGGGATTCGTAATGTGCACCAGCCCAAACGCGACAGACAACAGTATGGCGGCGGGCCAGAAGCGGACGGCTTGCGCCAGCGTGAACTGCACGTATCCGCGGAAGGCGAATTCCTCGTAGAGCCCGACCAGGATGAAGAATGCCCCCCAGAATGCTGTCCAGCGAAGCAGGTCGACTCCGTGAATCGCTAAGGATCCGAAATGATAGGAACCTAGCGTCGAGATGACGCCAATCACGGTACTGATTTCAGCCAACCCGAATAGTGCGCCTTGCCAAAACAATCTTCCGAACGCCCCGCGCCTTGGGAGGCCATAGTCCCCGAACCGGTGACCTTCCAGTTGCGACATTATCAGGCCTGCGGCAAACGCGCCTGCCAGTGAAGCGCCCTCCGAGATTGTCAGGATCTTCGGGGAGTACATGGAGCGCGGGCCAGGCATCAGCGCAGCCGTAATCCAGAGCAAGGCGAAGCTGATTCCGCTCGATAGGACAATGAACATCCCAACACGCACTAACACCAAGAGAAGAGACTGACTTTGAAAAATGCGGTGCCCGGCCGGCGGCGGGCTTGCTTGCGGTGGAACTTCCGGATTTGAAGAACTTGCGTCGGTCATAGAAACGCGTTCGAGCTGAAGCGCGCTGTCGACGATTGCGAACGCTTTCGCTTGATGCCGCGACTGACGATAGCACAGGCACTCGCGAGGTGCCGTGTCGGAGCGACGGCCTACGGTTCGAGGTGCGCCGACCTGGCGCCGAGAATATGGCGGCTCCGCTTTTCCTGCACGAACGCCACGACGCGTAAGTTCGGGCGCTTCCAGGCAGAGTCCAGCTTCAGGTCTGATTCACCGGTGAAAGACGGCGCCGCATCGCGGTCCGCCGTACCGGCTTTGTGCAGCCAGCGGGCCACCGCGGCGTGACGCAGGTCATGGCCAGAGTTTTCGCCGCCGGTTACGGCCGAATGCAGCGCTGTTTCTGTAATTGCCAGCCATACCTCGGCGATGTCGCCTTGTTGTGCTCCCTGGAGTTTTCCAACCACGACCTTCAGGTGTTGACGATCATTCTTCTCCGGCTTAGGTAGCGAAACAGAGATATCCGTTCGGGCTTCCGCCACGGCACCGGCAATCGCTCGGTAGGCGTCACGTTCGTGGCTGCCGACAAAACCGGAGCGTCCGTTGACCACGAGTTCCGGCGTATAGATGCCGTGATCACCGAAGCCGAACGCGTAGGCCTGTTGCCGCTGTGTCCATTGCCCCGAAGAAAATGGATCAATCCAGCCCTGATGGTCCCAATAATCGACGTGCTCTTCGAGAGCTATGATCTCCGCCCCTGCTATCGGCTGATTTTCTTCGAGCTTTGCAAGCAAACCGTCTGCGGGCGGGCAGCTCGAGCAGCCTTCGGATGTAAACAGTTCCAAAACGACGGGCACCCGGACGCCAGCGACGGATGCGGCGCCAACTGGCTGCTGAGGAATTCCCCCTTGGGAAATGGCAGCCAGGAAGAAAACTAAAGCCAACAGCAGTAGAGATGGCAACCGCTTCATGGTTAACGCAGCTCCCGCGACTCAATACATACTACGTCTGCTGAACTCTGGCGGACGAGACTTAGATTCAGTCGAAAACAAAACGATACGGGTGACGCTTTCTAACCGGCGTGCTAGAGTTAACCGGTTATTCCGGAGGGCGGTCTTGCCTGACCTTGCTGCTCCTTCTCTCTTGCTCGGCGGCCGTCTCGCCATCGATTTCGCCAATATTCCGTCCTACCCGGGCGCTCCCGCTCAGCACCTCTCTTGGGAGGAATTGATCCTTTTTCTTGAGGCATCGCGCATTGTCTCCGCGGAGCGGGGCGCCAATCTTCTAGCGCTTTCTGGCTCCGAGCCGGACGCGGCCCAAACCCTATTATCGCGGTCCACGGGACTTCGCAACGCATTGCGGAAGGCTTTCAGTGCGATCGTCAGACGAGAAGGAGTTTCGTGCGAGTGGGTTGAGCCCATCAACCAGATTTTGCGTATTACGGAAGGCCACGACGAATTGGTATCGGATGGAACCTCGTGGAAAATGGAATTCATGGCCCGTGAAGGTGGTCTCGATTGGTTGCTGGCAGCTATCGCGCGATCCGCGGCGGAGATTATCGTGGAAGGCGCGCAAGCCCGATTGCGCGTTTGCTCCAATCCTGCATGCGGTCTTTTCTTTAGCGACAAATCGCGCACGCGCCGGCGACGTTGGTGCTCGATGGCTATCTGCGGCAACCGGCATAAGGTGGCCAGTTTCGCGCGACGACACACCTCATAACTTCAATTTGCGCGCGTTTTCACGTACTTGGGCGACTTGCCTCTCGACCAGGGATCGTAGCTGTAGGCAAAAACCAGGCGCTCCGCAACCGGTGGATGTGAGTAGAGCCAAAATCTAATGAATGCCGGCGGATTCGGATCCTCGAGATCGACTTCTCCCAGAATCTGAAACGCGTGCGCCGCGACCTCTTCCGAATTCGGCACAATGCCGTGAATTACTTCCAACCCATACACATCCGCGGCGTGTTCTTCCATCCGAGTGACGCCGTTCACGACCGGCGAAGCGAAAAACATGATAATTTGAAAGAGCAAGAGAAAAGCGGCTAGCGAAGCCCAATCTTCCAAGCCATAGAGCTGCCAATCCTTGCCCCAGCGCCCCAGCGTCCAATGCAATCCGCGAAAGATCAGGTACAAGGCACATAGCAGAGCGACGGCGCCAAACAGAAATCCCTTCCAGATATGCCCCAGCACGTAATGCCCGAGTTCGTGGCCGATAATAAACAGGGCTTCGTCGTTGCTTGTTTTTTGCAAAGTGGTGTCCCATACCACGACGCGTTTGGATGTCCCGACTCCCGTCACGTAGGCGTTGATCGCGTTGCTTTTTTCGCTGGCGCGCATCAGGAAAATGCGCTCTCGCGGAATTGGCACTCCGGCGTGCCAAGTGAGTTTTTGAATTGCGTTCACGAGTTGCGGGTGTTCCTTGTCGAGCGGCTCAAATTTGTGGAACAAAGGATCAATCACCAGCGGGCCGATAAAGATAATCCCAAGCAGGATGGGCAGAGCCGCAAACCAGAAATACAGCCACCAGCGCCGAGGCGTGCGTCGTATTACCGCAAACAGAATCAAGACCAGGATAAGGGCGAAAAACGTGCCTATCAGTTCTTCCTTGGTCCAATCCCAGAACCAGGAACCCCAGCGCTGCACGGACTGTTCGTACCGAAGCGACAATGAGTGCCAGTACACGCGGATAGGCAAATCGAAGAGGTCCGAGGTCACGATCAACAGCGGCACGAAGACAAACGCCTGCAACCATCGCCTCCCGGTCAGGCGCTCCGCGAAATCTCGGAATCTGGCCGCGACTCCCAGACGCAGTAGCAAAAGCAGCGAGGCGATGCTCACAAAATACGAAACAAAATATAGCGTGTAACCCGCGCGCGAATACGCCACCGCTTTCTCGTAGCGGTCTTCTGACAAAGTGTACTGCTCGGTTTTTCCGCGCTGCAGCTCCACGTGCTCGGATTTCGGCAGTCCGGGAATCGGCGCCGGCGTAGGCGCGGAACGGTTCGGTGCGGTCTGGGCCGCCGCCGCACTGGAAACGACCACCGCCGCGCGCGAGCTTGCCGCCACTCCCGCGGCGGTGATAGCTGGCGTCAGTGCAATCCATACTGTGGCTGCTACAAATCCAGCCGGTAAACCGTACTTCATCAATCTCCTTTGACGGGCAAGCTCTGCTGACGGCTCGGCAGTATGCGCGGCGGCGACGTGATTCGCAACCTTTCTGCGCTTGTGAACCCGCCACTCAAAGCCATGCACAGCTTACATAGGACGCGTTACGCCCGCCCCACGTTGCTGGTTGAACTCCGTTGCTCATTTCGCACAGCCCGGACGCGCGGTGTTGCCCCGCCAAAACCTGGGGCGTATCCTGAGCTATCCTGCTAGTCGGATTTTCATTGAGGTCATTTCTTATGCGTCTAACAGCTTCTTTGCAGATGGTCGCTACACTCCTCGGCATCGCAATTTGCTTACCGACAGCTGCACGGGCCCAATCTCAGGATGCCGGCTCCACTTCACAAAACTCGTCCGTAGCCGATGCTGCGCGTCGCAGTCGCGACAAAAAAAAGGGTACTTCGAAGTCCGCTAAAGTCATTACCGATGAGGACCTTGATAGGAGAAATTCTCAGCCCGGCCATGGAGGGTTCAACGTCGGCTCTGCCCCCCAGCTTGAGACGGAGCCGCCCAGCCCTCAGGCGATTGCCTCTGCCGAAGCAAGCGACAAGGCTTCGGAGCAGCAAGCTTTGAAAGATGCCGCCGAGCAAGACGCGCAAGTAGTCAGATTAAAAGAGCAAGTCAAAGATGCGGAAAAGGATCTCGATCTTTCCAAGCGCCAGCTCGCGCTCGATCAGGATTCCTATTTCTCAAATCCTGACTACGCGCACGACGCCGCGGGGAAAGCCAAGCTCGAAGGCGAGAAACAGCAGATCGACGACAAGCAGCAGCAGGTCGAGCGGCTTAAAACACGCCTCGCCGCCCTGGAAGAGCTGAAAAGCCGTCGCAAGCCCGCGCGACAGCAAGCGACTCCACCGCCGCAAACAGAAACCCCCGCCAACCCTCCGCAATCGTAGTTGGTTTAACGGCTATCTCGGCTCCAGCACCAGCGGCAAGCCGTTCTTGGGATTGCCGATTATCACTACTTTTGCGTTCGAGCTTGTCGCCAGTTTTTCTGTTGCTTCGATACCCTTCCACTCGAGAAGCTGCGTGCTTATGCCTTGCGCGACAATCCTCTGGAAATCCGCGATACCCTGCGCCTCGATCCGCTTGCGCTCCGCTTCCTGCTTTTCTTTTTGTAGGATGAAGCTCATCCGCAGAGCGTCCTGTTCGGCTTGCTGCTTGGCCTCAATCGAGCCTTTCAACATCGCGGGTAACTGAACGTCGCGCAACAGCACGTTTTCGACGATTACGCCGCGCGGCGCGAGTTCCTTGGTCAGCTCATCTTGAATTTGTGCCTGCACCAGTTCGCGCGCGTTGGTGTAGAGCGCGTTTGCGGAGTGCGCGGAAGTTGCCGCGCGAATTGCCGCGCGTAGCGTAGGTTCCACAACCCTCTCGACATAGGGTTCTCCCATAGTCTGGTAGACGTACGCAGCCTTGCTCTTATCCAGGCGGAACAACAGAGAAGTGTCCAACGCCAAAATCAGCCCCTCATTGGAAGGGACGTTGGCGCTTTCCTTGAGCGACTGTGTCTGCACCGAGAGCTTCTGCACAGATTTCAAAGGATTGATTAGATGGATGCCTTCTGGCAGCGTTTCGCCAGTCACGCGCCCAAAAAGCGTAAGCACCCCAACGTTGCCCGTCGGGATGGACGTTGTGCTCCACAGCAACAGCAGCAAAATCACAATCGCGAGCCCGATCTGCAGGATCCGCGACCCTCCCAGCCGGAAATTCGGCATCGACGGCATCGAGCCGCCCAAGTCCATTCCTCCGCCACGCGTTACGTTCACCATTGACTGCCTCCATCGCGCAGCCCTGCAAGCGGATGCCGCGCGCACCGCCTCTATCATCCACTACGCGGCCCCGCGTTTTATTTTTCTCCAGGCTACAGCATCGAATCTGCCAACTACCTTCTGCAAGGGCACCCCAATATGTTGTGGTCTTTCCTCTTGACAGCAGAGGCGGCCTGCGCCAGAATCCGCGCCAACATCCGTCCGTTACAGGGGAATTCGGGTCTCGCTACGGGCCGCTGCCGCCAAGGCGATGCGGCCACTGAAGGGGAAACGATATGCAGTATCTGCCCGGCTTCACCGTGCAATGCATAAACGCGCAGTGCGAAGCGCGAGGCCAGTGGCTGCGCGCCGACGCTACGCGAGCATTTTGCGTAGAAGGCCGGTGCCCCTGCTGTGGCGATTTTCTGCGAAATGTTCCGCCGCCCCTGGGCCCGCGCTTCCGCATGCGCCCGCGCCCTCTCACCGCGCGTCCGCCGCTGCGCCCCCGACCGCGGTAGTTTTTCACCGTCACAAAGTGAAAACGCCGGAATGACTTCTCCGGCGGATGCTGCAATCCATATTAGCTGTTGTCTTTAGCTCTCGACTAAACCCTTCTCGATCATCTCTTCGTCACTGAGCCATAGGTCCGGAATATTCGCGGAGCCGAATCGCAAGATATCTTCGAGCGCGCCGCGTACTTCGCTAAGGCGGAAGTCCACGCCAATGCGTTCCAGCAATTCGATCAGCGCTTGTGAGCTTTCCGCAGC
The DNA here is from genome assembly GCA_036513675.1 of Candidatus Acidiferrum sp. GTDB lineage: Bacteria > Acidobacteriota > Terriglobia > Acidiferrales > UBA7541 > Acidiferrum. The sequence continues at coordinate 38,376 of DATBYP010000181.1, read as the reverse complement.
AACGGGACGCGGACGCGTGAGCTCCGCGTGCTCGAGGCGGTGATAAGTGATCACGTACATAGCGCCAGGTCCGGTACCGTGCCGCGCGATTCGCAAGAAGCCATGCGTTTTCGGTTTTGGTGGAGCAACGTTTACAGCGGCGACTGCCGAACCGGTTCGCATGGCGCTCATCGAATCGCGGGCCCCTCCCCGGGGCTCATCTCTGCCGTTCTTCGCGTACGTTGCACGCGCAAACTAATTTCAAAAAGTAAGAACGATATCCGGCTCAGCTTAACTGCATCCTGAGGTACTGCCACAGTTTTCGCACTTGTAGCACGCGCCGTTAGGGACCATCAGCATGCCGCACTCGGAGCACGTGGGGGCGCCCTCATGGGCGTCGCGAGGTTTGGAAGATAGCGGATTGGTGAGCGGCGGCGCCAAGCGCATCGCTTCGGTCATGGCCGATACTGTCGAAGAGGCTTGCGCAGCAGGAGCGGAAACCGACGTTGCGGTCGCGTGCTCGCCATTCAATTTCAGATAGTCCGAAGAAATGAAACGGCCGCCGAGCCATCGTGCAATGTAATCCAGCACCGAGGACACGAAGCGAATGTTGGGATTCGCGGTGATGCCGGATGGTTCGAATCGCGTATTCAGCAATTTGTCGACGAAGACTTTGAGGGGGACGCCGTATTGCAAGCCCAGCGAGATGGTTAGGGCCAAGCCGTCCATGATGCCCGACAGAGTTGAGCCTTCCTTGGACATCTTGATGAAAATTTCGCCCGGACGCCCGTCCTCGTACATGCCCGCGGTGATGTAGCCTTCGTGGCCGCCGACGCTGAATTTATGCGTTACGGAAGCACGTTCCACCGGCATTTTTTCGCGTTGCTGTCGTCCAAAGAGTTCGCGCTGCAGTGGCTCGAGCATGGCAGCCTGCACAGCCGTTGTCGCGCCTTCCGCTTTCTTCTCGTCTTTCTTGCCTGCGGCAGAGAGCGGCTGTGAGCGTTTGGAATTGTCGCGATAAATCGCCACGGCCTTCAGTCCCATTTTCCAGGAAAGGAGGTAGGCCTGAGAAATATCGTCGATCGTCGATTCCTCGGGCATGTTGATAGTTTTTGAGATTGCGCCGGAGAGGAACGGCTGCGTGGCCGCCATCATTTTCACGTGACCAGTCCAGCTAATCGACCTGCCGCCACCGGCCGGCGCCAGCGAGCAGTCAAATACCGGAAGATGCTCGGGCTTCAAATATGCCGCGCCTTCCACCGTCCCTTGCTTATCGATGTGCGAGACGATTTCGCTACTCTGTTCCGGCGTGTAGCCGAGCTTCATCAACGCTTCCGGCACGGTATTGTTAACGATTTTGATCAAACCGCCGCCCACGAGTTTTTTGTGCTTCACGAGCGCGAGATCGGGCTCGATTCCAGTGGTGTCGCAGTCCATCATGAAACCGATCGTTCCGGTGGGCGCCAGTACGGTTACCTGCGAATTCTTGTAGCCGAACTGTTCGCCGTGCTGCAGTGCCGCGTCCCAAGACTCTTGCGCGGCCAAAAATAGTTCCGGCTGCACGTGGTCCGGCTGGATCCCACGGATGGCATCACGATGCATGCGGATTACGTCCAGCATCGGCTCGCGGTTTACCTCGTACCCTGGGAAGGGCCCCATGCGCTCCGCGATGCGTGACGACTGCGCATACGCTTCACCGCACATCAGTGCCGTGATCGCGCCCGCGACGTCGCGCCCTTCATCAGAGTCGTAAGGCAGAGCCATGGACATTAGCAGCGCGCCGAGGTTCGCGTAGCCCAGCCCAAGAGGCCGGAAGGCGTGCGAATTGTCGGCAATTTTCGGCGTCGGGTAACTGGCGTTGTCGACCAGGATTTCTTGCGCCGTGATGGTGACGTCCACCGCGTGCCGGAACGCTTCGACATCAAATTGACCATTCGACGTGCGATACTTCATCAAGTTCAGCGAAGCCAAATTGCACGCGGTGTCATCGAGGAACATGTACTCGCTGCACGGATTGGAAGCGTTGATACGCGCGGTGCTCTTGCAAGTGTGCCAGCGATTGACCGTTGTGTCGTACTGCATGCCTGGATCGCCGCAGTGCCAGGTCGAATCAGCAACCTTGGCGAGCAAATCCCGCGCGCGCAGCTTTTCGTTCGGCTGACCGTCAGTGATGTTGCGAGTCCACCAATCGCGGTCTTCTTCCGCCGCGCGCATAAAGTCATCCGTAACGCGGACGGAATGGTTCGCGTTTTGGAAGAAAATCGAGCTGTACGCATCGCCATCGATGCCGGAGTCGTAGCCCTGCTCGATCAGCACGTGCGCCTTGCGCTCTTCCTTCATCTTGCATTCGATAAATTCGACGATGTCGGGGTGGTCGATGTTGAGAATTACCATTTTCGCGGCGCGCCGCGTTTTCCCGCCGCTCTTGATCACGCCGGCGAAGGCGTCGAAACCTTTCATGAAGCTCACCGGCCCGGAAGCAATTCCGCCGCCCGATAGCGTTTCCTTGCTGCCACGCAGAGTCGAAAAATTCGTGCCCGTGCCCGAACCCCACTTGAACAACATGCCTTCCGTGCGGGTCAGCCCCATGATCGATTCCATGCTGTCCTGCACGGAATTGATGAAGCATGCCGAGCACTGCGGCTTGGGCTGCACGCCGACGTTGAACCAGACAGGCGAGTTGAAAGCCATCTTCTGCTCAACGAGGAGGTGGGTCAGTTCGTCCTTGAAAGCGTCGCGCGATTCCGCGTCGGCAAAATATCCGCCTTCTTCGCCCCAGCGCACAATCGTATTGGCCACGCGGCTGATGAGCTGCCGCACGGAATTTTCCCGCTCGCTGGTGCCCGGCTTGCCGTGGAAATATTTGCTGGTGACGATGTTGGTGGCGGTTTGCGACCAGTTCTTGGGGACTTCGACACCTTCCTGGCGGAAGATGGTCGCGCCCTTTTCGTTGCCGATCAGCGCAGTGCGCTTCTCCCACGCGACCACGTCGAACGGGGAGGTCTTTCCGTCCGTGAAGCGGCGTTCAAACACCAATCCCTTTTTTGCGCCTGCTTGATCCGTGCGCGTTCCCGTCTCCACCGCTTTCGCATTTAGTGCCGGCTTCACTGTAGCCATTCTGTCCCTCCGCGCTCGTGGGCGGCCTCTGCCAGAGGCGACCCTTCTAGTTTACTACTACTGGTACTGGGTTCGACCGGCTCGCAACGTGGACTCTATAGAGCCGTAAGGAGGCTGCATTGAGGTCGAAAAATGCAGCCTCCTTACGAATCGTAATCCCGGCTCAGAACTCCTTCTCGTCGCAAAATGCAAATAGCTGGCCTCAGCCTCCTCCTCTTCGGAGGCTTCACGGCAGCTTTTTGACGGTGCGTCTTTCGCACCGCAAGTCGTCGCGTTCGTTTTTGGTTGATGCTTGGCGGCGACGTGGTTTCTAAGCCGGTCATCCCCCGATCAGAAAAACCGGCCCGGGCGCTACCACGTACCGTCAAAGTCAGCGATGCGCAGTATCGACTTCTGTCAAATCCGTGTCAAGAGGAAAACGCTAAATGTCGTTGACGTTTTCGTACCATGTCTACCTGTAGTGGTCATGTTCCATGCCCACACTTTCCCGTTTGTACCTGTTTTCATCCATCCAACGGAGTACACTAAGGCATCCAAGCCATGGTGAACAGGGTCCTTTTTTCCAGCTTGTGCAAAACTTTTCTGGCTGCTTGCTTTGTCGCTGCCATTGCTTTTCCTTCGCACGCGCAAATTGTTGCCGAGGCTCCCGCGCAGCCTGCGATTGCGCGTGTTTCCTTCGGCGCACCTGCAGAAAAATTAAAAGTCGCCGGCGTGCCCCGCGCCGGAAGAATTAGCGACGTGCTCTTCCGCGGCGCGCAGCCCTCCGCGCAAGGCCTCGCCGAACTGAAAAAATTAGGCATCACCACGATCGTGAATTTGAGGGGTAATAGCGGACCAGTCGCCTCGGAGCGCCGCGAGGTCGAATCCCTGGGAATGCGTTTCATCGACATTCCTGTACTCGGCTGGTCTGCGCCTACCAACGCGCAGGTGGCGCAATTTCTCAAACTCTTCAGGGACGATCCTCAGCAAAAAGTCTTCGTGCACTGTTACTACGGAGAAGATCGTTCCGGAGTGATGGTCGCTGCCTATCGTATTGCCCAGCAGAATTGGACCGCGGACCAGGCCGTCGCCGAAATGTACTCCTTCGGTTTTCACTACCATTTGTATCCGGGAATGAAATCCTACGTCCGCGAATTCCCCGGCCAGTTCGCCACTAACCCTATCTTCGCCGCTCTGCACGGTTTGCCCGCGCAGCGCTGACCCTTTCACGAATTTGGCCTAGTACGCGCGTACCTCTATTTTAGGAACCACCGCTTCATCCCTTTTCCCATCACCTCTTCTATCCTTATATGCTGAGAGATAAGAGGAACGTCCCCGTGCAAGTTCGCTCCGATTTGCGAAAGGTCGGCCGTTACGAAATTCTGGAAGTGATCGGTGTCGGCGCCAACAGCCGAGTGGCCCGCGCCTTCGACCCGCTGATCGCGCGTATTGTCGCCATCAAGCTTTTCCCAAGCGAACTGGCCCGCGGCGAGGCCCGCAATCGCTTTGTGCAAGAGGCGCGCGTCGTTGGGCAGATCTCCCATCCTGCGGTAATCGCGCTACATGATATGGGAATCGATGAACCTTCTCAGACTCCGTATCTTGTGATGGAGTTCATTCAGGGCCAATCATTAGAGAAACTTTTGGAAAAAGGCAGCATTCCTTGCGCGAAAGCGTGCGCTTGGGCCGCGGAAGTTGCCACTGCGCTGGGCGTTGCGCACCGCAGAGGCGTAATCCACGGGGACGTGAAACCGGCAAATATCCTTATCACTGAGGGCGATCGCGTAAAGCTGACCGACTTCGGTATGGCTCGGGTAGCCAGCCGGGATTCCAAAGACACGCCGCTACTCGGCTCTCCCGCTTATTGGTGCCCCGAGCAGATCGTTGGCAAGCCCCAGGATGCTCGCTCGGATATTTTTTCGCTCGGCGTGGTCATTTATGAGATGGTGACCGGCCACCGCCCGTTCGATGCGGACTCCTTGCAAGGCATCTGTTCGCGAATTCTTTCCTCGACACCGTTGCCAGCGTCCCACGCCAATCCTTCCGTGCCTGTAGCCTTTGACGAACTGATTGCCTCCTGCCTGGCGAAGGATCCTGCCCAGCGCTGCGTCTCGGCGGATATTCTAGCGGAGCGCCTTCACCCATTGGCACGGCGCGGCGCACCGGCGCAAACACAGACACAGCAGTCCTCCCTGAAGGAACGGGTCGGTCAGCTACTGCGCTCGGCTTAGCTTCTGGGGCATTGCAAAAAGTCCTAGAGGGCATGTTTTGTAGTACTTTTGTGAAAAGCGGCATGCTTGCGGGGTTTCGTACCACACTTTTGCAGTAGCAAATGACGCATTTTCAGTAAATTACCAAGCCGTTCGCCCTACCAGAAATACCTTAGCCCTTTAGACGTGGTACCAAAGACGGGTTCTTACCTGGACTCTTGGTCCATTTCCTTTGCACAGCTTTTCCTTCAGTATCTCGATTGAACCCGGCGTTAAAACCGGGTCGCGGGTTTGCCCTCAACCATGCAAAAAGATCGCTACGAGATCCTTGGCCCATTGGGCTTCGGCGCCACCAGCCGCGTGGACAAAGCCCGGGACAAGATCATTGGCCGCACGGTAGCTATCAAGACGCTCGTTCATTCCTTCGGCGCGGCCCCGCAGCAGAAGCAATTCTTGCGGGAAGCGCAAATCGTCGGCCAGCTCTCGCATCCGGCGATCGTCAACCTATTCGACGTCGGCGTGGAAGAAACCGGCATCGCGTACTTGGTGATGGAGTATGTGAACGGCAGAACCTTGCAGCAAGTCCTGTGCGAATCTCCCATTCCTTGGCCGCGCGCCTGTTCGTGGGCGGCGGACCTAGCCACGGCGCTCGGCCGCGCGCACCACGCTGGCATCATTCACGGCGACGTCAAGCCCGCCAACATCATGATCACCGAAGAAGGCGAGGTAAAGCTCAGCGACTTCGGTATCGCGCGCTTCGCCACGCAAGTTTCTGGTTCTGGGCGCATTATGGGCACTCCGGCTTATCTAGCCCCCGAGCAGATCATGGGGGAGCCCCACAGCACGCGCTCCGACCTGTTCGCCCTGGGCATTGTTCTCTACCAGATGCTAACGGGCGTACCACCCTTTGACGGCAGCTCGGTGGCAGCCGTTTGCGCACAAATCCTGACGGCCGATCCGGTCAAGCCTTCGAAGCGCAATCCGGCGCTGCCCTCTGGCCTCGACCACATCGTCATGCGCTGCCTCGCCAAAAAGGCGGAAGACCGCTACCCCTCAGGAGATGCGCTGGCCGCGTCACTCTATCCCCTGGCGCGCCGTGGTCCGTCCCCGCTCCCCCCTCCAAGCGTTTCCTGGTGGTCGCGCCCGATGCAAGCGCGCGATGTTTGGGCCTTCGCTTCCGTCATTTTGCTGGCGGGAAGTAGCGTGCCGGCAGGACGCGCGGTTGTCTCGCATTTCCACGTGCCCCCCACGCCTGCGCCTATCGCTTCCTTCGCTGCCCCCAAAGCCCCGGAGGATTTGCGAGGTTACGCCGCAACTGAGGTTGCCCGCTCGGTTGCTGACGCTGAACCTGTCCCTCCCAAAAGCCTGCTGGCGCCCAAGCGAATTCGGACGGCGCCGCGCTCCGCGAGCCAGGCCCATCGCAATAGCGAACTGGCTCGGGCCGTTGCCCCTGCGCCCGGAGGCGCGCATTCCGATCTAACCGTGCCGGTGCTGTCTTTACCGACGCTCGCCGTCGCTGCTGTCCCCGTCGCCATGGAACGCGCCGCCCTGCGTATCAAAATTGATGCGACAGTGGTTGATGGGACCCTTGCAATTTTCGCCGATCACGAGCTGCTGCTAACCACCGGGCTGCGTGAACACGCGGCTGCCGACCCAATGCGGCTTGAGCGCCTCTTGCCCGCCGGACCACACCAACTCCGGGTCGCCCTGTATCGAGCCGACAAGAGCCTGCAGACCGAAAAAGAAGGCTTGGGCGAGCTTCGTGCGGACACCGAAAACACGCTGACCATTCGCGTCAGCAAGCGCCCCAAAATGCTCGTCCGTCGCGAAACCGCCCTCGAAGTAATCTGGCCGAGCGCCATCGCGCCCCAACACCAAAACGCCACTTCGTCTCCGTCCCTTACCACCGCCCTTAAGTAAACTGTTCCGGCAGACTAACTCCCCCGAGCATTGCGATAGAATGCGGCGGATAGATTTTTGGGAGGGAAAAGCGATGCCGCATGTGCAGATTACCTGGGTAGAGGGACGCACGCCGGAACAAAAGCGAAAAATTGCCGAGCGCATTACCAGCGTCCTGATCGAAGAGGGGCGGGCGAAGCGCGAGAACATTCACGTCGCTTTTCACGATGTGGCGCCGACGAATTACGCCGAGGCGGGGGTGTTAGTCGCTGACCAGAAACGGACGCCATGACGCCATGCAGGAAAGGCGCGCTGTGAAACGCGCACCCCTTCCCATACGCAGAGATTTAGGAGGGGAGCCCCGCTGCTAAGAGGCCTGCAGGTCGCGGCGGATAAACGTGAAGTCCAGGAAATACCCTATCCCGATCGCGAAGGGAATAATGCCGAGAACCGCGCCGCTCCAAGCGTCGGGCTCATGCTCGATCTGAGCAATCAGGCCGAGCGCCACCAGGAAACCGAGCCCGCCGCACACGAACAGAATGCCCCAACGCCGCGAGCGCGCCGCCTGTGTAAGCTCCGGCTCCATCGGAACGCTAACGCCGCGAGCGATGGCTGCCAGCCGTTCTTCGGTGCGTAACTTACGTACGCGGTAATAGGTGTACATTGCGCCCAGGGGAATGCCCAGGCTCATAATCACAGCCACTAAGCCGATAATCGTGCCGTCCATTTGCGCTCCTTGATTTTCTTTGGGCGCCCCTTGCGCCAAACAGTGTGCGGGAACTGATGTCAATTAAAGGTACGCGGCCGGGCGCAATAAAGTTCCGTGGCGTCAAGGAATGTAAGTGGAACTGAATTTAGACCCTAGCTTAGGCGGCGTGTTTCAGTGGTTTATTGAACTTCGCGGACTTGCATGGATTGGTCGATCACCATGTTGGGGTAACGGAATGGCGAGCCGGCGGGTGCGGGAGCGTGGCGGGCAGTCGCGGTGAAATCGTTGCCGGAACACTGGACCGAGTAGGAATAGCCGTCCCGTTCCGGGCGAGACATGCTCATCGACCCGGAGGTAAGGAGTTCATCCATGGACATGCAATGGCCGTCGACACTGATGCTCGTGCGCTCGGCCTTGGCGATTTGCAGTAGGTCCATGCGCACGCCGCTGATGCTAACCGCCTGTGTCGAGACGGTGCCTTCCGCAGCGGTTGGGATCCTCTTCACATAAATCAGATAGATACCCCAGAGAAAGCCGACGGTGACTAGTAGCGACACAAAAATCTTCATAGAGAAATTGTGGGACGTTAGAGCGGCGGCTGCAACCGCGACGTTCACAGACGTGCGGAAGGAAACAACAGGCAGGTTTGCCCTTTTGCTGAGGAAGCGGCCTGCTAGACTCATGGCTGCCTCCGAACCCCCTTTCCTTGGTGCAATTTCCCTTGCGTAGGTTTACAAAATGACCGTGCCCGGGCTGGAACTCAGCATAGAGAAGCTTCGCGAAGAAGAGTTGGAAGAAGCGCGCTCGATTCAAAGCGTAATGCTGCCAGCCGAACCGTTGCGCGCCGGCGCCGTCAGAATTTCGCACGAGTTTCAGCCGGTCGCCGCGGTGGGTGGCGACTTCCTGGATTACTTCGAACTAGCGGATGGAAGCATCGGGCTATACCTTGGGGACGTGTCGGGAAAAGGCCTTCCGGCGGCGATGTACGCCGCGTTGGCCGTGGGAACGCTCCGGGGCGTCCATAAAACGGGCCAATCACCGGGTTCTGTGCTCTCTACTCTGAATCGCAGATTACTGGTTCGAGGCGTACCGCGACGCTATAGCGCCGCGCAATACGCAGTCTTCGATCCGCGCACCGCTGAAATGCATGTTACCAGCGCAGGAATGCCAGGGCCGTTCCATCTCTCTGCGGAAGGTTGCCGGGTCCTGAACATTCCAGGGCTTCCGCCAGGGTTGTTTGCGGACGCAGAGTACGATACCTCGACACTGACTTTGCAACCCGGCGACTCTATCTTGTTTTGCACGGACGGGATCACAGATGCCTTCGATACGGAAAACGAGGCGTTTGGCGTAGCGCGTCTGCAGAGCGTTTGCGAGAACGGCCTGCGGATTCCGCCCCGAGAACTCCTAAGACGCATATTCGCGGCCGTGGAAGCCTTCACCGTGGGCCGGCCACAGCATGATGATATGGCGGCCGCGGTCTTCCACTACGGTCTATTGACCGCATATAAGAGATGAGGTGACGATTGGCCTGGAGAAGTATCGCGCGTTGCTTCTGGCGATGCGCAAATGATGATTATTGAATTGGCAAAATGCAACGCTGGAGCGGCTTTTTTCGTCCAATCTATGTACATTTGAAAGCGGCTGGGTTTGTGCGGCCTTCCTTAACGGCGTACACTGAATAATTCGAAGCCCCGTCTAATTCGGAGTGAGGATTCCTTGAACACATTTGCTCGCAGTCGCGTTGGTTTCTTTGCTGGTGCACTTGTCTCACTGGCAATCGCAGGAGCGCTGAAGAATTCGGCAGTGGCGGCGACGCCTCCCGATGCGCCGCAGGCCAAGCGCTCTCCGTTGCTGGCCGTGATGCAAGGCGAGCTGGACCGCTCATACAAGACCCTCAGCACGCAGGATCCGTCGGCGTACTTCATCGGGTACACCATTACGGACACACAGCGAGCCGACGTTTCCGGTTCCAATGGCGCGCTGCTTTCGAGCAGCGAGAATCGCAACCGCTGGCTGGAAGTCGCAGTGCGCACCGGCAACTACGACCTGGATAACACACACAAAATCGGCGAGCGTCAGGCCCAAAACGGCGGGCCCGGAACGGCCGTGCCGATCGATGACGACCAGGAAGTGATGCGGCGTGAGATTTGGCTGGAGACGGACAAGCAGTACAAGTCCGCCGCGGAATGGCTCATCAAGATAAAGACCGGGCGCGAGGTGAAAGTCGAAACCGCGGAAGGACGCGCTCCCGACTTTACGCACGAGCAGGCGCACACCTATATCGGTCCGGAGAATTCTTTCACCCTCGAGCGCAAACCCTGGGAAGAGAAAGTACGCGTCTACACAAAAGCTTTTCGCGATTCAGCTGCGGTTATCAATTCGATTGTGACTTTTTCCGCGCTGGCCCAGAACTCGTATCACGTAACCAGCGAGGGCACGCAGTTGCAATTTGGGCAGATTCGCTACCGGCTGGAGCTCTTTGTTCAGGGCAAAGCGCCAGACGGCATGGACCTGAACCGTTACTACAACTTTGACTGGGTGAAGCCTTCCGATGCGCCGGATGATAAGGCGGTCTATGCCGCGGAAGCGACAATGCGCAAGGAGTTGGAAGGATTAGTCGCTGCGCCGATCAACGAACCTTCTGTCGGCCCTGCGCTTCTGACCGGACGCGCTGCGGCTGTCTTTTTCCATGAGGTTTTTGGCCATCGCGCCGAAGGACATCGCCAGAAAGATGTGGCGGAAGGTCAGACCTTCGCGAAAAAAGTCGGCGAGCAGATCTTGCCGCCGTTCCTGAGCATTGTGGACGACACGACCATGCGCAGGCTTGGTCCGACCGATTTGCTCGGCTACTACGAATATGATGATGAAGGCGTGCGGGCGCACCGCGTGGTCCTGGTCGACCACGGCGTGTTGAAGGACTTCGAGATGTCGCGCTCGCCATTGGTCGGGTTCGCGCATTCCAATGGGCATGGCCGCCGCCAGCTCGGTGCCTCGCCTGTTTCGCGGCAGGGCAACTTGATCGTGGAAAGCAGCAAGACCATGACCGATGCGCAGCTTCGCGAAAAGCTCATCGAGCTTATTAAGCAGCAGGGCAAGCAATTCGGTTTGCTAATCGACGACATCGCGGGAGGATTCACATTCACAGGGCGTGGACAGCCGCAAGCGTTTCAAGTGCTGCCACTCGTGGTTTACAAGGTGTACGCGGACGGCCGGCCTGACGAGCTAGTGCGCGGCGTGGATATCGTGGGAACGCCGCTGGCCGCGTTGACCAAGATCGTCGCGACCGGCGACAAACAGGAAGTGTTTAACGGTTATTGCGGCGCTGAATCGGGCTCCGTGCCGGTAGCGGCGGCATCGCCGGCGATTTTGACCTCCGAGCTGGAGGTACAGAAGAAAGAAAGCTCCACGGACCGCCCGCCGATTTTACCGGCGCCCGCGCATGACATCATCAAGGCGGGAGGCCAGCAATGAGCCGCATGCGGTTGTTGAAAGTATTCGCCTGCACGGTGGTTTTGTTGGGCTGTATTGAGCCCACATACGCCGCAAGCGCGGCGCAGGCTCCCCAGGACAATGACCAGACGCTTCGCGCCATGCGCGACGAAATGGCTCGCTCGAAGACGCGTCTGGAGCTGAACATTCCCGGCACCCAGCAGCCCGTGCGGCCCTACTACGTCGAATACCGCTTGCTCGATCTCGACGTGCGGGAAATCACCGCGGAATTCGGCACCCTGCTGACCACCACGCGGGGGCGCAATCGCTTTATGAACGTAGAAGCACGCGTCGGCAGTTACAAGCTGGACAGCTCCAATTTCATCGGCGATGAGGCCTTCCGCGGCTTCATCGGCTCGCAAGGTTCGGTCGGCATCGACCGCGATTACGACTCACTGCGCCAGGATTTGTGGATCGCCACGGACCAGGCGTTTAAGCAAGCCGTCGAGACCTACTCGCGCAAGCAAGCGTACCTGAGCGGCTTGGCGCGGCAATCGAATATCGACGATTTCTCGAAGGCCCAGGCCATCCAGCAGATCGAACCTCTCGTTACGCCCGACTGGGGCAATCGCAATTGGGAGCAGGAAGCGCGCGAGGCTTCCGCAACGCTGCGTCTGTTCCCGGATATCTACGAATCGCGCGTCACCTACTACCTCGTTTACGCGACCGAGTATCTTCTGACCAGCGAAGGCGCCGAAATTCGCACCAACCGCACCTACGCGGCCGTCGAAGCCGGCATGAACACGCTGGCGAGCGATGGCATGCCGCTCAACCACCTGTACGCCTCGTACGCGCCAAAGCCCGTCGATTTGCCGAACGTAGACGCGGTGCGCAAGGGTTTGAACGTTTCGGCCAGCGAGCTCATGGCTCTCCGCGCTGCCAAGCCGGCAGAGGATTACACCGGTCCGGTCCTGTTTGAAGCGCGCGCCGCCGCGCCACTTCTAGCTCAGGTGCTTGGTCCCGCGATGAATGGTTCGCGCCCGCCGGTTGCGTTTCAGCCCGTCGTGGAGCAAATGCTAAGCGGCCTGGGCGGTAAGAGCGACTGGGCCGGCCGTATCGGTTCGCGCGTGCTGCCAGCCACCGTAAGTCTCGTCGACGACCCCAGCGCCAAGGATTTTCATGGCACGCCGCTGCTCGGCGGATATGCCGTGGACGATGAAGGCGTTCGCGCGCAGAAAGTTACAGTCGTGGACAAGGGCAATTTGAAGGAACTACTGATGTCCCGCCGTCCCGGACAGGATTCTGATGGTTCCAATGGCCACGGGCGTTCCGGGTTTCTGGGCGACGCCAAAGCTACCATGAGCAATCTCTTTTTCAACGCGTCCGAAAAAGTCCCGCCCGCGGAGCTGAAGAAAAAGTTCATGGATACGTGCCGTTCGGAAAAGCTGGAATACTGCATCATCGTGCGTGAAATGGACAATCCCGCGCTTAGCCTGTTGCACCAGGAAGACTTTTCGGAGCTCCTGGCAAGCTTTGGTGGAGGTGCCGGAACGGGCGACCGCTTGCCACTGGTGGCATACAAAGTCTATACGCAGGACGGCCGCGAAGAGATTATTCGTGGCGCGCGCATTATTGGCTTGAACACGCGCGCTCTCCGGAACGTCGCCGGCATAGGCAACGACAATTTTGTGTACAACTACATGCAGAGCCAAGTCGCCGGGTTCGCAGGCACCGCGCTGGGCGCGTTCGGGTCAGCGCAAGGGGGTCTGCCCGCCTCGGTCGTGGCTCCATCGCTGTTCTTTGAAGAATTGGAAGTGCGCGGCGCGCGCGGAGAACCAAAGCGGCTGCCCCTTTTGCCGGCGCCTCCGCTGAGTGCCGCGAAGTAATTCTTCTAGCCGCACGGTCCGCCAACAGACCATGAATAACCTCGCCCGCCGCGGATTCATTTTTGGATCGGCGACGCTCGTTTCCTACGGACTGCTCGTAGGCGTGCAGCACGTCTGCCTTTCGGCGCTAGCCGATGACCAAGCCGACGACGAGCGGGACAATCACGGGCCGGTGGGCATCGTTCCATTTACCGACCAAGGCGAGCGGCTCGGCACAAAATCCGTCGCAAAGGTCCGCCATACCAACAAAGAATGGAAGAAACTGCTGACTCCCGCGCAATACGACGTTACGCGCCGTGCAGCCACCGAATTTGCCTACAGCGGCGACCTGTACGATCAACATGCGCCGGGACTCTACCGTTGCGCCTGCTGCGGAAACGCCCTGTTCGATTCTGGCGCAAAGTTTGACTCCGGCACCGGCTGGCCGAGCTTTTGGGCACCCATCGCATCCGAAAATGTCTACAAGAGAACCGACACCGGCTACGGCATCGTACGTGAAGAAGTGAAATGCACTGTCTGCGACGCCCATCTCGGCCACGTATTCACCGATGGCCCGCAACCCACCGGCCTACGCTACTGCATCAATTCCGCCGCGCTGCGTTTCTTGCCGCGAAGCAATTCCTAATTCCGTAGAAAAATTGCGCAACCGCGCGCTATTGCTTCACCTCGGCCAGCAGGTCTTCGTGGTCGTTGATGGATAGCCGGTCGGCCTTGAGCGGTAGCACCAGATCTAGCGGCTCGTTTGGATGCGTAACCGAAAGAGTTCCGATGCGCAGAGTCTTATCGCCCACGTGCGCATACAGCGGTATGACGTCCTTCCAGTTGTCGGGCACGCCTGTGCGCGTGATCTCGCCTTTCATGTGCGTCTTGCCGTCGGCAGTTGCATCTAGGCTGGCACGGAACGTGTAGTGGGGAATGCCCGTGCCGTAAACGTATTGGTTAAAGAACCAATCCATTTTGTGATTGCCGTCTAAGTCCATGTTTCGTGTCATATGTCTTTCCACGATGGACTTGAAATCTTCCGTAGAAGCGGGCTTATTGTCGAAGGTTTTGCAGTAGTCCTTCATCATGTCCTTAAACCAATGATCGGAGTCCTGGTTACGTGGGTCTACTAATTGCTCGCGGAGCATCTGCAAAACGTAGCCACCCTTGGAATAGATCAGATTCTGGTAAGAGCCCGGCCCGGTCTCCGAGGAACGAATGCGTTGGCCCATCCAGATCGGGCCGAGGGAGTCCAATGGATGCATTTTGACATCGCCCGTGTTAAGCAGCTCTTTGTCTTTTCGGAATTGAGTAAGGAATTCCTTTTGGTTCTGGCGGTACTGCACGTACAGCTTGCCGGAAAATTCCGCGAACCCTTCCGAGAGCCACTGGTCGTGATAGCTCTTCCAGCCTACGCGATGGCCCCACCACTGATGCGAGCTTTCATGTCCGCGGAAAAAATCGGTGAGTCCCACTTGGTTCTTTAGCCCCAACTCATGCAGTTGCGTGGCATCAAGAAATGTAAACCAGCCGAGATAGAGAAGGCCCGGCCAGCCCTGGCCATAGCTGCCAATGATGTTGGTGACCGCGAGGTGTTTATAAGGGTAGGGACCAAAATAACTTTCGAAAACCCGCAAAGTATTGCCCGCCTCAATGCTAATCGTCTTGCCCAAAGCAGCCGGTGTGAGGGTCCCTATCACCGCATTTACATGTTGGCCGCCTCCGGGCCCTTGCGCCAAATCATTGAGGGGGTTATCAAAGGCTCTTTGTATCGAAGATAGCAGGTCGTCCGGTTCGCGATTTGCGTAAACCTGTACCTCCACATCGCCGACCTTTTCCGTGATGATTTTATAGTCGCCGAAGGCAAATCCCGCTGCCGCCAGCGGGATGTCGCTCTTCCAATTGCTGATCGTCTCCTTGCCGTCGACGCTGTCGCTTATCTTGTTTCCAGTGGCCACCAGGCTGTATTTCTTGGGGTTGCGGAAGGTGAGATCGAAATTCGAGCGAAATGCGAACTCGTCCACCCCCAATTCGCTGGCGAATGCGCTTGGGTACCAGCCGAAGCTTTGGCAGAAGAAATTCCCGCTGCCCACCTTGATGACTACGTGTTTCCCGCCGTACTGAAATTCCAGGACCTCGTTTTGTCCTGCTTGTGTCGGTTCCTTAAGGGCCACTGCTACGTAGTTTCCATACGACTGCGAACGCTCTTTTCGCTCACGCGCCTGGAAAAATTCCAGACTGCGGCCCTGACCGTCTTTGACAGAACTGAGCCGTAGGTTGGAATCCAGCGCGAAAAGCAAAATGGATTCTCCGGAATAACGCGGTTGCACGGTGGCGTGCGCCGTGGCGTTCAGCTCGGCGTTGTCCGCAAGATGTGTGCTGATCTGATAGCTGGGGATCAGGAAATCCTGCCGCGCTGTCGGATCGTCATAGGCGTGCCGGAAGTCGCGGCCGCCGGCGGGAAAGTTCATCCAGACATCATGAACTTTGAAAGGCCCCACATCCGCCCAACGGCCGACGCGCACTTCCTCAGGTTGCAGGGCATCGTAGCGAACTTCAATCCATCCTTTTTCCTTGGTCTTCAAATCGGCCAGGAAGTAGGCAGTGCGCTCCCGACCCGGTGACAAGACGCTTTTGAACAACCGTGGCAGATATTCCGCGCCGACATCTTCCCTGTCCTTTTGGCGATTGGCATAGAGATCATCGGATCCGGGGCCGCTGGCTTGCCATTTCACCTGCTTGGCGACGTCGTCTAAAAGATTATCTGTGAACGAGAAAGTGGCATCAGTGAATGCCATGTTGAGTTTGTCTTGCTTTGTGAATAGGCGAAGCTGCTGCCATTCCAGGGGATTGGGAGGCGTGGCTTCGACGCGCCCAGCACCGTGAAATACGGCGGCGAAGACTAGGCCATTGACCGGCTTCGCAAACTGGATCGTGCCGTCGGAGAGCGTAATATGCACGGCATCCCGGACGATAGTGACATTTTCAACGTGCGCGGATTTTGTTGGATCCATGGCCGGACCCGAGAGCGCGTTCCAGACCGTTGCGGCACCGGACTGCGCGGGAGTTTGCGCGTATCCCAAAGCTGAAGTAAGAGCCAAAAGAAGGGCGGCAAACGAGACTCTGCTGGACATGGCTGGCGGCCTCCACAGGGTGACACGAAAATATCGCGCCGCTAGCTTGGAGGCAAGTGACAATTTGTATACAGCCAAGCAGGGATGCGGTTCGCTAGCGCGAGAGCCGAAGCAGCTAAAGGAACCAGACTGCGGTAGTCTAGGCGCATCGTGATGACCGGCTCGGTGGTCGAGGAAGTCTTTGAGAAGAAGCGCGCCGCGTTGCTAAGTGTGGCCTCGGCGCTTGTACTGGTTTCGCTCAAGACGTTTCTGGTGATTCGCACCGGCAGCTTGGGTGTGCTGTCCGAAGCGCTGCACTCCGGCTTGGACTTGGTCGCGGCAATTATCACTTTTCTCTCCGTGCGGATGTCCGATCGGCCCGCTGACGAGAAGCATCCGTACGGGCACGGAAAATTCGAGAGCTTTTCCGCATTCGTTGAGACCGGGTTGCTGTTGCTGACTGCGCTGTACATCATTTATGAAGCGTTTATTCGGCTTTTTTTCCGCAGCGTGCATATCCAGCCGAGCATCACGGCCGTCGTGATCTTGTTTTGCGCCCTCGCCATTGACCTCACTCGCGCTCGGGCGCTTTCGCGCGTGGCGAAGAAATACTCCAGCGAAGCGCTGGAAGCGGACGCGCTGCATTTCTCAACGGATATATGGAGCACGGCCGTGGTCATCGCCGGATTCGGCTTGGTCTGGGTCGGCGAGACGTGGAACTTGCCGTATCTCGTTTATGCCGACGCGCTGGCTGGGCTGGCGGTTGCCGCGGTGATCCTGTGGGTCGGCTCGCAACTCGGCCGTCGTACAATTGACGCGTTGCTCGATGCTGCGCCCGAGGGATTGCAGCAAGAGATCGCCCGCGCCATTGCCCGCATGGACGGCGTCTTGGACGTGGATCGCGTGCGCGTGCGGCGAGCAGGCCACCACCATTTCGTGGACGCTACCGTGAGCGTGGCCCGCACCGCGAGCCTCGAGCAGGTGCACGCGCTCAGCGACGCCATCGAAAAGCGCGTCGGCGAGATCGTTCCTTCGGATGTGATGGTGCATGCGGAGCCACGCGCGCCGCAGGGCGAACATTTGTTTGAAGCCATTCGCGCGGTGGCACAGCGCATGGGACTGGCCGTCCATGACCTAAGCGCACTCCAGCAGAGAGGGCAACTTTTCGTCGAGCTGCATCTGGAGGTGGACGAGAATTTAAGCTTGCGCGATGCGCACCGGCAAGCCACCGATCTTGAAGAAGGAATTCGCGAGCTGCGCGACGGCCCCATTGATGTGAATATTCACATTGAGCCGCTCGGCCGCCACATCGCCACTCCAGATGCCGGAGCTGGCGAGATGAAGCAGCTTTCGCGCGCCGTGGAACAATTCTTGAATTCGTTGCCTGCGGAGTTCGATGAGCTAGTGAACTGCCATGACGTACGTACGCGCCAAGTCGAGCACCACATTCTAGTGTCCTGCCACTGCACGATGAAGGGCGCGCTGCCCATCACGCAGGTTCATGACGTGTTGGCTGCGCTGGAAGACCGCGTGAAAGAACGTTTCCCTCAGATCCACCGCGTCACGATTCACCCTGAGCCCGTCGAAGGCTAGTCCGCAGGTTCGCTCCCGCCAAAAACCTGTGCGGCTAGCGCCACCAGCGCTGGATAACACACCAGCGCGTATCGCGGCTCCGGCGTTTCGAGGGTCGTAAGAAACGCGGTTCGCAGCAGAATGAATGTTGCTAGCAGCGCGATTGCTCCCCGTGCCGCAGGCGCTCGCTGCCACAAACGCGCTGTGCCCCAAAGCGCCAATCCGATATAGCCGATATTGAGCAGGAAGAGCCCTGCAGTCACCGATTGATCGATGCGATCGTCTTCCCAGGACTGCGCTAGCGGAAAGACCGTGCCCGAGAATGGGAGCAGCTCGATGCGCGGCGTGAACCACAGCGTCACTGCTCGTGCGGCAGGCAGCCATAGATAGGTGCGCAGCGGACGGCGTGCCGTGCGTTCCCGCGCAAGCTGCGCGAAAGCGGCGTCTTCTTCAGGGGTGAGCGTAAGGTCCTCGTTGTATTGTTCGAGGATCATCGCCACGCGCTCTTTTTCGCCGGGCGTGTCAAAAGCACGCGCCGGAATTTCATTCACGTCAATAACTTCTTCGTTTAGCTTCCATGGCACAAGATAGACGTCGCGAAAGCGATACAGCCAGGTCTTTTCCCAACTCATCAAGCCGTACGGAACCAGCTCACCCGGCAAATTGGAATTTTTCGGAGCAAGTGGCTGAAATTCGTGAAGCGTGATGGCATTGCGAATTGTCCAGGGTACGACCGGCACGACGCAAAGCGCGGCCATCAGCGCGGTAGTCTTGAGCCAGCGCAGGCTTTCGTGTTGGCGGATGAGAATTACGCCTAGCACCAGCCACGCTGCCAGCAAAAGCAGCGGCGCCTCCGGGCGAAATAGTGTGCATAGGCCGACGAGCACAGCCGAGCAACCCGCCAAGTACCAATAATCGTTGCCAAGAATCCAGTGCCTCTCGGCAAGCCGCCACCCGAGGTTCTGTGCGCGAGTCACCAGGAGGCACAGCGGCAGCAACGCCGCCGTTGTGAAAAACGTCGCGAATACCTCCGTGAGCGGCACGGCTGCGTAATTTGCAGTGAAGGGACACAGCGCTGCAAGCCACAATGCCGCAAGGAACACGCGCTGTGGGCGCGCCTGATCGTTGCCGACAACCAAGAGAAGAGCCGCAAGCCCGGCAATCAGCAAGCAAGTCAGCAAGTCCGCAACGACCTGCGCGAGCATCACCCATAAGCGCGCGGCTTCTCCCATACGCCCAGTGAGGGCATATAGCAGCGCTAAGAACGCTGGGTAACCCGGCATGCGCATGTCCACCGGCGTAACCAGATCGTGGACATTCATCGCATAGACGTGATGCCGGAGCCAATTTGTAGCGATCTGCTCGTATAGGACGGTGTCGCCGGAATTCGCCGGATACCTCAGGACGAAAAAAAGCCGGAGGCAAAGTCCGGCTAACAGCGCGACAACGGGACTAGAGAAAATTCGCTTCATCTATGAATCGCATCTTACAATAGAGCGCAGGGCGATAGAGCAAACGCAGTCGAGGGAGATTGGGACCAGCCCGGCACGTATCCGCCCCTGCCTTGCCGCCGGGCTGAAAATGTTCATGAAGGAACGTCGACCTATATTCTATGACGCGGAGCGCGTCCGCTGGCGTCGCACGCGCCGCGTGCTGGAAATTTCTGGCGCGCTGCTAACGCTTCTGCTGGCGTATTTCTTTGTGACTATCGCGGTCAGCGTGGAGCTTCCCGCCGGCTTGCTACCAGATACCCGCCCTGCCTACCGCGCCCTCAAGATTAAGAGCAAAAAAGTCCCCGCCCGCGAAGGCCGCCACCGCCGCATCTCGAATATCGGCACGGTGCCGGCCAGCTACGACCCTCTGCGCGCCGCCTTTTTCGTGAGTTGGGACGCCGCCAGCTTCGCTTCTCTAAAGAAGCATTATAAGGACATCGACGTTCTCATTCCCGATCAACTACACGCCGTGACGCCCGACGGTGCGCTGACTATCGTCGACTACGAACGCTATCAAACCGTCAAAGCGAGCCCAACGCAGGCCGTCTCGCTCCTGAAAGACGACAAGCTCCATCGCTGGATGAAATCGGCCAACGTCGAACTCCCGCTTATGGGCTTGCTCGACAATTACGATGGCCGGACCTGGCGGGTCAAGGAAATGGCCGCCATGCTCGGCAACAAAACGGCGCGCCAGAACTTGGTTCGCGACGTCGTCGACTACACCGTCGGCTCGCACCAAGCCGGCGTGGTGGTCGACTTCGAGGAAGTCCCCGACGCCACGCAGCCGCACTTTCGTGAATTTGCCGCAGAGCTCGGTCCTGCGCTGCATTCCGTCGGATTGAAATTGATGATCGCGCTTCCCGCCCGCGACGATGCCTACGATTACAACTTCTTCGGCAAAGAATGCGACGCCGTCGTACTCATGAACTACGACCAGCACTGGCTGACTTCGCCGCCAGGCCCGGTTGCCGCCCAGGACTGGTTCGTCGAGAACCTGCGCCAGGTCCTAGAAGACGTCCCGGCGCAAAAAGTTGTCGTAGGCATCGCTAATTACGCCTACGACTGGTCCGAAGCTCCAAAAAAGGTGAACGAACCTGCGAAAGAGATGAGCGTGCAAGAAGCCCTGCTGCACGCTTACGAATCCGAAGCCGACGTCGAATTCGACCCGGCATCACTAAATCCGCATTATTCCTATTCCGACGAGCACAACCACACCCACCAGGTCTGGATGCTCGATGCCGTAACTGCCTATAACCAGTTGCGCGCCAGCGAGCGCCTGGGCGTGCAGGGCACCGCCCTATTCCGCCTGGGATCTTCAGACGGTTCCCTCTGGCCGGTATGGGATTCGCCCCGTCCCGACGATGCCGTTCGCGCAAAGCTAAAAGACATTCCGCCAGGCCCAGATTTGATTCTCGAAGGCGACGGCGACGTCTGGCACTTCACCGATACGCCCAAGAGCGGTGTGCGCAGCTTCGTTTACGACGCGCCCAGCGATCTCCTCACCAGTGAAAAGTACGAAGCCTATCCGCTTTCCTACAACATCGATCAGATCGGCGCGGCCGACAATAAGGCCGCCCTCACTTTCGACGACGGTCCCGATATCCGCTGGACTCCGAAAATTCTCGACATTCTGAAAGAGAAGCATGTGCCGGCAACGTTTTTCGTAATCGGTGTAGACGCCAGCCAGTTTCCGCAAATCGTAAAACGCGAGTATGCCGAAGGCCACGAGATCGGCAATCACACTTACACGCATCCCAGCTTCGACGATATCTCGAAAACCGAAATTCATTGGCAGTTGAATCTGACCCAGCGGCTGATCGAGAGCACCATCGGCGTGAAGTCCATCCTGTTCCGTCCCCCATATGGCATCGACCATCAGCCGGAATACGCGGAAGAGGTCGCGCAACTCCCGCTCGCCCAAGACATGGGCTACCTCATCATCGGTCAGAAAATCGATGCCCACGATTGGCGTCAGGTGGACGGCAAACAAATACCCGCCCAAGAGATTGTTAACAACGTAGTTCGCCAAGCGGGAATGGGCAATATCGTCCTGCTTCACGATGGCGGCGGCGATCGCGCAAACACCGTCGCTGCTTTGCCCCAAATTATCGACAAGCTTCGCGAACAGGGCTATCAGCTTGTATCCGTGCCGGACCTAATCGGTAAGAAACGCGCTGACGTGATGATGCCGCTGTCCGCCCAAGAAAAGCTCGAAGCACGCGCGGACGCATTCATCTTCGGCATTTGGCACTGGTTCCGCGTCAGCATCGCCACCATTTTCATTGTGGGTATCGTGATGGTCAGCGGCCGCGCGCTGATTATCGGCATTTTGGCCCTGATCGAAAAGTTGCGGCCCGACAACATGGTGCTTCCAAGCCCCACGCCCGAAGTTTCCGTGCTCATTCCCGCACACAATGAAGAAACCGTAATCGTCCAGACGGTGAAGTCCGTGCTCGCTTCCGATTTGAAGGATTTGCACGTCATTGTCGTGAACGACGGCTCGAGTGACCGCACCGGTGATCTTCTCGACGGAAATTTTGCGCAAAACCCGCGTGTGACCATCCTGCACCAGGTAAATCGAGGAAAAGCCGCGGCGCTCAGCCGCGCTCTCGGTGAAGCGCAAGCCGAAATCGTGGTCACCATCGATGCCGACACCGAAATCGAGCCGGACGCCATCAGCAAGCTGCTGCGCCACTTCTCCGACGAAAAGGTCGGCGCCGTGGCCGGCAACGTAAAAGTTGGCAACCGCTCGCGTTGGCTAACCCGCTGGCAAGCGCTCGAGTACATCACCAGCCAAAACATGGAGAAGCGCGCCTTCGACCTGCTCAACTGCATCACGGTCGTCCCCGGCGCCCTCGGCGCCTGGCGCAAGAAAGCCATCGAAGATGCCGGAGGAATCACGGCAGACACCGTAGCCGAAGACGCCGACCTCACCATCGCTATTCGCCGCGTCGGCTGGCACATCGACTACGAGGAAGAAGCCATCGCGTGGACCGAAGCTCCGGAAACTCCCGGCATGCTTATCCGCCAACGATTCCGCTGGACCTTCGGCACCTTGCAATCCTTTTGGAAGCACAGCGACACGCTGTTCCGGCCCAAGTACGGCACGCTCGGCATGGTCGCGCTGCCAAACATTTTCGTCTTCCAGCTTCTGCTTCCGCTAATCTCCCCAATCATCGACTTGCTTTTTCTCGGCTCGGTTATCGCCTGGGGACTCGCGCAATATCATATCGTGCGGCTTCCCTTGCTTTCCGCCACCGCAACGGCGGACCTCCAGCGCTCCATCTTATTCTTCCTAGGCTTTTTGCTTATCGATATATTGACCTGCGTCTTGGCATTCGCGCTCGAGAAGAAAGAAGATTGGACCCTGCTCGTCCCGGTGCTTCTGCAGCGCTTCTACTATCGCCAACTGATGTACGTAGTCCTATTCCGTTCCGTGAAGGAAGCGGTCAGCGGCCGCCCGGTCGGCTGGCGCGGCGTAGAACCGGAAGCCCCGCGCACCGTCGCCCCCGCCTGAGTTTCTACTGCTCACCAACCCGCTCCGCCGCCGTCTGAAATCGCTAGGGTGGCTCGCCATTTCCGTGTGGAGGTGCTGGTGCTCGCCAGGCTCACCGCTGCTGCCTGTCTGTACTCCGCCGCAATCATAATGAGGGAGGCCTTGCATACGCCAAATTGAGAACACAAATTGATATTCGCGCGAAGCCACGGCCTGGAGTTTCACGCTAAACCGGAGTTGTTGTACGATATCGCTCTACCGCTAGGAGGACGTATGGCCACCACCTTTACCCTCAACGGAAAGTCCCAAACCGTCGACGTCAGCCCGGACATGCCCCTGCTCTGGGTCCTGCGCGACACCTTGAACATGACCGGCACGAAATTCGGGTGCGGCATGGCGCTTTGCGGCGCCTGCACCGTGCACATCAACGGCGAAATGACGCGTTCCTGTATTACGCCGATCTCCAGCGTCGCCGGAAAGAAAATCACCACCATCGAAGGCCTATCCGCCGATGGCAGCCATCCTGTCCAGCAGGCTTGGATCGCCGAAGACGTTCCGCAGTGCGGGTATTGCCAGTCCGGCCAGATCATGGCCGCCGTCGCCCTGTTATCCAAAAAACCCAATCCCACCGATGCCGACATCGACGACTTCATGAGCGGCAACATCTGCCGCTGCGGCACCTATCAACGCATCCGCAAAGCCATCCATCGCGCTGCGGCCACCCCCGCAACCAAAGCCAAATCCGCTTAACGCGCAGTCTTCCTGCCCAAAAGAAAATCGAGGTGCGTCATGACTACTGCCCCCGTTCTGAATCGCCGTGACTTTCTCAAGACCGGAGCCGCGGGAGGCGCCGCGCTGGTCATTGCCTTCCATCTTCCAGCCTCCGCGCACGCCGCGGCAGAGGATCAGGAAAAAAAGCCCGCGAACCCCCTGAACGCCTGGGTGCGCATCACGCCGGACAATCGCGTCACACTCATCCTCGGCAAATCCGAAATGGGCCAGGGCGCCATGACCGCGCTCCCCATGATCCTCGCCGAAGAGCTGTATCTCGATTGGAAGCAAGTCAGCGTCGAACAAGCACCCACCGATCCAAAAATTTATGATCACGGCACGGGCGGAAGCGGCAGCGTTGCCGGTTCCTGGCTGCCCCTGCGGCGTGCCGGCGCGGCCGCGCGAGAAATGTTTGTCACCGCCGCGGCGCAGCACTGGAACGTCAGCCGCGATACTTGCAAAGCGCAAAATGGCGGCGTCCTCCACGGTGCCCGCAAGCAATTCTTGACCTACGGCGAACTAGTCGAAGACGCCGCCAAGCTGCCGGTCCCCGACTTCAATACCGTTCCGCTAAAGAATTCCGACGACTTCACCATCGTCGGCCACGATCGCAAGCGCTTCGAGGCCGCCGCCAAATCCACCGGCGCGGCAAAATTCGGCATCGACTCTCGCATGCCGGCCATGGAGTACGCCGTCATCGCCCGCTGCCCGGTTTTCGGCGGCAAAGTCGCAAAGTTTGACGCCAGCAAGGCCAAGGCTGTTCCCGGTGTCCGCGACGTAATCTCCATCGACGCTGTCGGTGAAGGCGCCTTCACCTCCGGCGGCATCGTCGTCCTCGCAAATAATTCCTGGGCCGCCATTCAGGGCCGCAAGGCGCTCGAAATCACTTGGGACGAAGGCCCCAACGCCAGCGAATCCAGCGAGTCGCTGCGCAAGCACTTCATCGAGAATGCCGCCAAGCCAGGAAAAGTCGTACGCAATGATGGCGACGCCGATGCCGCTCTCAGCTCCGCCGCAAAGAAAATCGAAGTCGTCTACGAGCTGCCCTTCGCCCCCCACGCCTGCATGGAGCCGATGAATTGCACTGTGCATATCCGCCCCGATGGCGCGGAGGCGTGGGTTCCCACGCAAGCCCCGCAATGGGCGCAAGCGGTAATCGCCCAGGTGTCCGGGCTTCCCCCGGAAAAAGTGAACGTGCACACGACGCTGATGGGCGGCGGCTTTGGCCGTCGCTACCAGGCCGACTTCGTGATGGAAGCGGCGCAAGTCGCGAAAGCGACGGGCAAACCCGTGCAAGTTCTCTGGACGCGCGAAGACGATATGCAGCACGATTTCTATCGCCCCGCCTCCTACCACAAAATGCAAGGCGCGGTGGACGCACAAGGCAAAGTCGCGGCCTGGAAACATTTTCAAAGCTCCACGTCCATCGCCGCCGTTTGGGACAAGAACGGTAAGGACAAGCCGGAAGCCAGCGAGTTCGCCACCGCCGCGTTCATCCCCTATGAGACGCCGAATTTCCGCGTCGAATACGCTCTGGCGCATTCCGGCGTACCGCGCGCCTGGTGGCGCTCCGTCGAACATTCCAGCAGCGGCTTCGTGGTCGAAACGTTTGTCGACGAGCTCGCTGCCGCAGCAGGCGCTGACCCGCTGAAATTCCGTCTGCAACTGATCGGCGACGCCCGCAAGATTCCCGACTTCACGAATCCGAAGGAAAACAAGCCGCTCGATACCGCGCGACTCAAAGGCGTCCTGCAGCTCGCAGCGGAAAAAGCCGAATGGGGCAAGCCGTTGCCGAACGGCATCGCCCGCGGCATCGCCGGATACTTTTCCTTTGAGTCGTACACCGCGGCGGTTGCCGAGGTGAGCGTGAAAAATGGCGTGGTCCACGTGCACCGCATCGTCTACGCCGTCGATTGCGGACGTCCGGTCAATCCCGCCGGAGTTGTAGCGCAAGTGGAAAGCGCCGCCGTTTACGCCCTGTCCGCCATGATGAAAGACGCCATCACCATCGAGCGCGGCCGCGTAAAGCAAGCCAACTTCAACGACTACGACATGCCGCGCATGAAAGAAATGCCGAAAATCGAAGTCCACGTAGTCATGAGCAAGGAAGACCCCACCGGCATAGGCGAACCCGGCCTACCGGTAGTAGCCCCAGCCGTAGGCAACGCCGTCTTCGCCGCCACCGGCAAACGCCTCCGCCGCCTCCCAATCCAAGCCGCAGATTTAGCGTAGCTTGCAGCATTCCGCTTTTCGTTGTAGCCGCGCAGCATGCTGCGTCCTAAGTGGCACAGGGATTTCTGCCTGTGCTCCAACGACCGCACCCGGAGTCAGGCCGCACTCGACGCCGGACCGACCAAAAAAATGCGCGCCTCCTAGCCGCCACCCATCCATCCAATGCAAAATAACCTGTGCCCCTCGCCCTCCTCGCGATAGCGTCCGTCTCACTGTCCATCTGGCTATATCTAGCCGTCGCGCGAGGTACTTTTTGGCGCCTGTCCAAATTCAACGATGACGTCGCCGCGCACGAAGCACCAAACGCCTGGCCGAGCGTAATCGCCGTCGTCCCCGCCCGCAATGAAGCCGCAACCATCGCGCAAACGCTAGTGAGTCTGCTAAAGCAAAATTACGCCAGCGAATTCTCCGTGATCGTCGTAGACGACCACAGCGAAGACAGCACCACACAAATCGCGCAGCGAGCTGCCCGCGAGCTAAGCGCCGAATCTCGAATCGAAATCCGCAGCGCGTCCGCGCTTCCTCCGGGCTGGACCGGCAAGCTCTGGGCCCTCAACGAAGCCGTGGCATCAAGCAACAGTAGCGGCGCAGCACCGCTGCGCCCCAGCTCGGCAACCAACGAACGTTCTGAGCCAACCTACTATTGGTTCACCGACGCCGACATCGTCCACGCGCCAGACACCCTGCACCGCCTAGTCGCCCGCGCCGAACGCGACCACCTCGACCTCGCCTCCCTCATGGTCCTACTGCATGCCAAAACGCTCCCCGAGCGCGCCCTAATCCCAGCCTTCCTCTTCTTCTTCCTAAAGCTCTATCCCCCAAGCTGGACAGCAGATCCGAAAGCCCACACCGCCGGAGCAGCCGGCGGCTGCATTCTCCTGCGAAGCGAAGCGTTGCAGCGCATCGGCGGCCTAGCCGCAATCCGCAGCGAAGTCATCGACGACTGCGCCCTAGCCCGCGCCGTAAAGCGCAGCGGCGGCAAAATCTGGATGGGCCTAACCCGCGCCAGCATCAGCCTCCGCGCCTACACTACCTTCGCCGAAATCCGCGACACGATCGCCCGCACCGCCTTCACCCAACTCCAATACTCCCCGCTCCTCCTACTCGGCACGCTCCTAGCCATGTTCCTCACCTACATCGCCCCCATAGCGCTCCTCTTCACTCACCATCCCGCCGCGCGAATCCTCGCCGCCTCTACCTGGCTCCTGATGTCCCTCCTCTATCTCCCAACGACCCGGTTCTACCGCCTATCCCCAGCTTGGGCCGCAACTCTCCCGCTCGCCGCCCTCTTCTACACCTACGCCACCTGCCTCTCCGCCGCCCGCTACTACCTAGGCCGCGGCGCCCAATGGAAAGGCCGTAATCAAGCCTCCTCTTTATAGCGCGGCACCAAATGATGTTACATTCGCGAAAGTTAAGGTCTCTAGGCAAAAGGAATCTCGTGGAAGCCATTAGCACGGAAGATCGAATCGTCGGTTGTTTACTAGGCGGAGCACTCGGTGACGCTTGGGGTGGGCCATTCGAAGGCGCGACCTCTCCTGTACATTTTGAGATTCCTACGCAGCCAGCCTTGTCTGATGATACGCAGCTTACTCTCGCAACCTGCGAATCGATCCTCGAACGATGCTGCGTTGATCCCGAGAACATTGCCTCTCATTTCCTGAGATGGTTTCGCGAGGGAAGAATTCACGGAATCGGATCAAGCACTCTAAAAGCTATGCGGGACCTCGCAGCCGGCGTGCATTGGGCCCTCGCTGGAGGCCGCGGCGAATACTCAGCCGGAAACGGAGCCGCGATGCGAATTGCGCCGCTGGCCTTCCTGCTGAATACCTCCGAACCCGGCGACCGCAGTTTGATTCGGGATGTTTGCCGGATCACCCATCATAACGACGAAGCGTATGTCGGCGCACTGGCTATCGTTATGGCTATACGTTCGGTTATCGAAGGCACGTGGCCGCGACATCGGAATTTTTTGGATGTCGTGGTGAATTCAATACCAGACTCTGCCGTTCGCGACCGGGTTCAGCAACTTCTTCCGCTGCGGCTCTCAGCAATAGAAGTCGCGTCGCATTTTGGCGCAACCGGCTACGTGGTTGATACTGTTCCTTTGGCTCTCTATTGTGCGCAGTCCATTGCAGCGCAGCCACTTCAGGCTGTGCTCGCTGAAACCATCGGCGCTGGCGGCGATACCGATACAATCGCGTCGATCGCTGGACAGCTAGCCGGCGCCGTCGTGGGTGCCGCCGGCATACCGGACGACGTGTTCGCGCGTATCAAAGACAGCGACCAGGTTCGCCTGTTGGCCCAAGAGTTTGCAAAATTCATTGCTACACAGGGCCTGTATGCAAGTCCGCCCTCAACTATACCTACACCACCTACCTTTCCCCCTTCCGCTACCACCTAAACCGCGGCGTCTCAAACAAGCCGCCATCGTATCTCGGAATTTTATTGACACAGTACTCCCTTTCTAGTACACTCCTTTTGTAAAGTACTGCGCCTCGCCTCCGGCGGGGCTCCCCCCAAAAATCCAAAATCAAAATCTTCTTTCTGGAGACTTCCATGTCCACCAGTCGCTCCAAGGACCGTTCGTTGTTGTGTTCATTCACGTTTGCCGATGGCCGCCAATGCCGTATGCACCGCCGCGACGGCCATCCATATCTCTGCGCGTTTCACGCCCGCAAGGAAGCGCAGGCCCTAGCGGGCCAGGAGGCCGGCGCGGATATCGCCTATCACCTCTCCGGCAGCTTTATCTCCGCTTGTGATCTAAGCTCCGCCCTGGGACGCCTCTTCTCTGCCGTGGCCCAAGGGCAGATGAAGCCCAAAACCGCGTCCACGCTCGCCTACTTGGGCCAAACCCTCGTTCAAGCTCTGCACCTCGCTCAGGGCGAATACATCAGCGCTTTTGGCGCGAACTATTGGCGAGAGACCGTTCGCATCTCTCACGATCAATCCGCCGAGCGCCTCTCGCCTACTCCCGAACCGCCGCCTTCAGATCCAGCCCCAACGTCTGCCTCAACTGCCTCTACGGATTCCGAAGAAGCATCAATTCCTGCCCCCGTAACCCCTTCAGAATGAACACTTGCAAAAGTGTATGAAAACAAGCCACTTTAACTACCTTCAGAATCAACACTTATGCAAAACCGGGGGGGGCCATGCAGTCAGATTCCATGTGAGCACGACCCTGTAGGCAGAGCGGAGTCTGCGACCTTGGGCCGGGCAGCAGCCGGACAGCCCCGCGCCTTTTCCTTCCCACACTCTAGTCAGTTTCCATCCACGGGCGCCTGTAGCTCAGAGGTTTCTTGGGCTCAAACTTTGCCCGCGAATTGATATTTTGCTCGACCGAATCGAAATTTGATATTCTTGGTGTGCAAGGTACAGGGCTGTATCCCGATTTCAGGGAACGGTACCGGAGGCCACCATGAGTGCTGTTCCGCACGCGGGCAACGGCAAGATCACCGTGCCCGAACTCCTGCAGCGTAAAGCATCCGCAGCTTCCCCCGAAAATTCCAAAAAGATTGTCTGCTTGACGGCATACGACTACCCGACCGCGCGCCTGCTCGACGAGGCTGGGGTCGACGTAATCCTAGTCGGCGATTCGCTCGCCATGGTAGTTCTCGGCCATGACAGCACGCTGCCCGTCACGATCGACGAAATGCTGCATCATACGCGCGCCGTGCGGCGTGGCACCAAACACGCGCTCGTGGTCGCAGACATGCCCTTCGGCAGCTATCACTCGGATACCGCAGAATCTTTGCACAACGCCGTGCGCTTCGTAAAAGAAGCCGGCGCCGAGGCCGTGAAAGTCGAAGGCGGCGAGCGCCGCCTCGAGCTAATCGCGCGCCTCACCGAAGCTGAAATTCCCGTGATGGGCCACATCGGCCTTACCCCGCAATCCGTGAACGCCCTCGGCGGCTACCGCGTACAAGGCAAAACGGTCGACTCCGCGGAGCAGTTGCTGCGCGACGCCCGCGCCGTGGAAGCCGCGGGCGCCTTCGCCGTCGTCCTCGAAGCCGTCCCGCGCGAGCTCGCCGCGCAAATCACCCACGAGCTGCGCATCCCCACCATCGGCATCGGCGCCGGCCCCGACTGCGACGGTCAAATTCTCGTCGTGCACGATATGCTGGGGCTCACGTTTGATCAGACACCCAAGTTCGCGCGCGAATACGCCAATGTCGGCGAAGTCATTTCCAACGCCGTGCGCGGTTATTGCAACGATGTGCGCAGCGGCGCCTTCCCGTCGGACAGCGAGTCCTATCACTCCGGTTCGTCGGCGAAGGCAGACCAAGACAAGCCGATTCGTATTTCCATTTGCTAGGCCGCGCAACAAAAGATCGCAACGACAAAATCATCAGCGAGGGACCGCCATGTCTCCTGAAGAAATGCGCCTGCTGTACGACTACAACGCCTGGGCCAATCGTCGCTCGCTGACCGCCGCCGCCGCGCTCACGCCGGAGCAATTCATCAAGCCCCTGGGCTCGAGCTTCTCCTCCGTGCGCGACACGCTCGCCCACATCTTCGGCGCAGAATGGATTTGGCTCGAGCGTTTCCAGGGCCGCTCGCCTTCGTCTCTACCGGACACCAGCCAGTATTCCGACATCGCCACCCTCGGCGACCGCTGGGGCGAATTCGAGCCGCGCCTTCTAAATTTTGCTCGCAACCTGACCCGGAGCGATCTCGACCGTGTCATCGAATACAAAACCCTGAAATTCGGTGTCTACACCAACCCGCTATGGCAATCCATGCAGCACGTCGTCAATCACGGCACCTATCACCGCGGGCAAGTCACCACCATGCTGCGGCAGCACGGCGCGCAGCCAATCCTGACCGACCTCATGCATTTCTATCGCGAGCGCACTGTCGCCGCCAAAGCCTAGCTCGCATCTCGCCACCACTCGTGGAAACAATCCGAACCATCGCCTGGATGAAAGAAGCTGCGCGGCAAGCGCGCGCGCAAAGCCGCGTCATAGGCTTCGTTCCTACCATGGGCGCTTTACACGCCGGGCATACCGCTCTGGTTCACCGCGCGAAACAAGAATGCGCCCCCGTAATCGCATCCATTTTCGTGAACCCCAAACAGTTTGGCCCCAACGAAGACTTCACAAAATATCCCCGCAGGATCGAGTCGGACTCCGAAAAATTTTCCGCAGCCGGCGTCGATGCGCTCTTCCTGCCCGACGCCGCCGAAATCTACCCTGCCGGCTTCCGCACCTACGTCACCGTCGAAGGCCTCAGCGATCGCCTCGAGGGCCGTTCCCGCCCCGGCCATTTTCGCGGCGTAGCCACGGTAGTGCTAAAACTTCTCGAAATCGTCCAGCCGAACTTCGCCTATTTCGGCCGCAAAGACGCCCAGCAAGTCCGCATCATTTCGCAAATGGCCCGCGACCTGAATCTCGATGCCGAAATTGTGGTGTGCCCAATCGTGCGCGAGCCAGACGGCCTGGCGCTTTCCTCGCGCAACGCCTACCTCAGCGCAGACGAGCGTCGCGCCGCCACCGTTCTCTATCGAGCCCTCGAAGTCGTCCGCGCGCAGCTAACCGCAGGCGAGCGCGATTCCCTGCATCTCCAAACGACCATACGCAAAGTCATCGAAGCCGAGCCCCTAGCCGCCATAGACTACGCGGAAATCGTCGACGCCGACCTCTTCGAGCCGGTAACCCGCGTCGCGCGCCCCTGCTATGCTGTCCTTGCCGTGTTTATAGGTAAGACTAGGCTTATAGACAACCTGTACCTCGAGCCAGTTGGCGGTTCCGAAGATCTCGCCTACCATCTTTAAGTATTGCGATGTTTTGCCGCGATGCTCCGCCGGAATATCGCGCCCATTGTGTTCGGCCAAATTTAGCAAACCACTTGGAGGTGGACGGAGATGAATTCTCGGACGCGATTTTCAGTGTCTCTACTAGCCCTTTGCTTCGGCATCACGACTTTCACCCACGCAGCTACCTCGGTTCCGACGGGCACGGGCATCAGTGTGACCATCGATCAATCCATCAGCTCGAAAACCGCGCACGCCGGCCAAGGCGTTGTAGCCACCGTCGCGCAAGACGTGACCGCCAACGGCAAAGTCGTAATCCCAAAGGGTTCGCACGCCAAGCTCGTGGTCAGCAGCGCGCAAGCCTCCGGTCGGCTTTCCACGCCCGCGAAACTTTGGCTGCGTCTGAAGAGCGTCGAGGTCCACGGCAAGACGTACACCATCGCAACAAGCTCCTCGGGAAGAACTATGGGAGGTAAGGGCAAGCGCGACGCCGGATTCATCGGTGGTGGTGCGGGCGCTGGCGCTTTGATCGGCGGACTCGCCGGCGGCGGCAAAGGTGCGTTGATTGGCGCAGGGGCCGGTGCAGGAGCCGGCACGGTCGGCGCCGCAGCCACCGGGAAGAAAGAAGTAGAGTTCCCCGCCGAGACGCGGCTAAGCTTCACGACCCGCGCCCCGGTCAGCATCAACTGATTACATCAAGTTCGTTTAGCGGCGGGTGAAGCGCCCCCGCTATTTTGAGAGGCCACGGCAAGTGCTTCGGCAGCGTGGCCTTTCGCTTTCACATTGTCCCAAACGTGCTCGATTTTTCCGTCGGCCCCAATCAGAAACGAGCTGCGCACAATTCCCAAAAACGATTTGCCCAGAAATTTCTTCATGCGCCGCGCCCCGTAAGCCTCAATCATTTTGAAATCGGGGTCGCTCAGCAGCGGGAAATTCAATTTATACTTTTCCTTGAAGCTCGCTAGCGCCTTTATAGGATCGCCGCTCGCCCCCAGGATCGCCACATTCACCTTCTCAAATTGCTTCTTTGCGTCACGAAACTCGGACGCTTCGACCGTTCAACCGGATGTGTTCGCTTTCGGAAAGAAAAAGAGCAGCACGCGCTTCCCGCGAAAATCCGACAGCGCAACCTCTTTGCCCTCATCGGCCTTCACCCGAAACTCCGGAGCCTTATCGCCAGCTTTGAGCATCAATCACCTCAGATTCCCTTGGAGTGCGGCAGTCTTGTGTTTACCCTGAGCCTCGAAGGGCTGCCGCTTTTACGGCCTGCACATCACTACAACCTCGTATTACGTAAGCAAGCCCCGCAAAATATCATTCACCGCCTGCGGATTAGCCTGCCCCCGCGTAGCCTTCATCACCTGGCCGACAAAAAACTTGAAAACGCCTTCATTCCCGGCCTTGAATTTTGCCACGTTCTCTGGATTTTTCGCGATCACATCCCGCGCCGCCTGCTCGATCGCGGAAGTATCGCTGATCTGCGTCAGACCTTCCGCCGCGACAATATCCCCGGGCCTGCGCCCGCTCTCGAACATCGTCGCAAATACTTTTTTCCCGACCGCGCCGGTAATTTTTCCTTCTTCTATCAGTTTCAATAACTCGGCCAGCGCCGCGGGAGAAACCGGCGAAGCGTCGATCTCTTTGCCGGAATCATTCAACCGCCGCAACAGTTCCGTCTGCATCCAATTCGCGGCATTCTTTGGCGACGCGCCCGCTTTTGCCACTGCCTCGAAGTAATCTCCGAGCGCTTGCGTGCCGGTCAGCACCTCGGCATCGTACGGCGTAATTCCATGTGCAGAAACAAAGCGCGCGCGCTTGGCTTCTGGAAGCTCTGGCAGCGCGCGGCGAATGTCTTCGCGCCACGTTGCGCTCACGTGGACTGGCAACAGGTCCGGTTCAGGGAAATAGCGATAATCGTGGGCCTTCTCTTTCGAGCGCATGGGGTCGGTGCGATTTGCGGTTTGATTCCACAGCCGCGTCTCCTGCGAAATGCGCCCGCCGCCTTCCATCACGCCGATGTGCCGTTCAATTTCGTATTCCAGTGCTTTTTGCAAAAATCGGAACGAGTTCAGATTTTTTACTTCCACCTTGGTTCCAAATTCCCGCGACCCACGCGGGCGCACGCTCACATTCGCATCGCAGCGCAGCGAGCCTTCCTCCATGTTGCAGTCGCTAACGCCGGTGTACAGCAGAATCTGCCGCAGCGTAGTCAGATACGCGTAAGCCTCTTCCGGCGCGCGTATGTCCGGCTCGGAAACAATTTCGCACAGCGGCGTGCCGCAGCGGTTGTAATCGATGTACGCCTTCGTCGCCGATTCCGAAAAACCTTCGTGCAAATTCTTTGCGGCGTCCTCTTCCAAGTGCAAACGAGTGATGCCAATCCGCTTCTTCGCGCCGTCGTGTTCCACTTCAATCCAACCGCCGGTAGCCAGCGGCAGCTCATACTGCGAGATTTGATATCCCTTGGGCAGGTCCGGATAAAAATAATTCTTCCGCGCAAACCGCGAGTGTTCGTGCACCGTGCAATTGATTGCGAGCGATGCGCGTGTGGCCATCTCAACCACGCGCTTGTTCAACACCGGCAGCGTACCCGGCAGCCCCAGGCAGATCGGGCACGTATTGCTGTTCGGCGCATCGCCGAACCGTGTCGAGCACGCGCAAAATATTTTGGAATTAGTCAGAAGCTGGACGTGCACTTCCAACCCGATCACCGGCTCGTACTTAGCCAGCACGTCGGGAGCGATACCTGCCGCTTCCTGGGCCGATTTCACCATCAGAGAAGGAAATTATAGCATTGGCGGGTTAGCCGCAAACGCAACCGTTTGGGTGGTCCTGTTTCTTAGCTTGTAGCGCGCTGCATCTACTGCGACAGGATTTTCTCGAAGAACGCAAGCGCCCGCGGATCGTGTGATTGGCCCAGCCAGAACATGGCTTGCTTACGGACTTCGCGATTGCGGTTGGTTTGCGCCACTTCGATCAGTTTGGGGACGCCTTCGTCCTTCGGCAGTTGGCTCAGCGCAAACACAGCTTTCTTCTTCACGTCGGTGTCAGGATCATTTTCGATAGCACCGGTGATGGCGCCAACGGCCTTTTGTCCGGCCTTCTGCGCCAGCCAGAACAATGCTTGGCCGCGCACGTGCGGGCTCTGGTCGTCGTGAGCCATGCGGATCATTTCTTCCACCGCGCCCTGCTCGTGGCTTACCGAAAGGGCAAAGGTCACCTGCGCGCGCACCTCCGGGCTGGGATCGCTCTTGGCCATTTTCTCAAGCACGGCGAGTCCCGCTTTTTCTCTGGCCGCCCCGAGCCAGAATGCGGTTTGCTTTCGCAGCGATTCGGGCTCGTTAAGTCGCGTAAAAGATTCGAGCTCGCGGTCCGCCGCAGGGTCAGCATGGAGCGCAATGGCGGTCAGCGCGCCGTGCGAAACGTGATCGTCATCATGAGCTTCGAGGTCGGAGCCTTTCACAAACGTTTCCAGCAACGCAACGCTCTCCGCAGGCTTCACTCCGCTCAGCCACATAAAGGGCAGTCCCCCCGCATCGAGCGAACAATCCATCGACACAACCCGAATCTTGGTGATCTGCTTATGATTGGCTCGGAGCAGCACGGCAATCGAGCGCGGCGCTTCCAGTTTGGTTGTGCCCCGTTCCTCCTTCGATGTCATGTTCGTTCCGCTTCCGTGATCCTCCAGCCGGCAATGCCCGCAGCCATTGCGCCAGGAACCGTCATAGTCCCCACAGCACATCGCCCGGTCGCGCCCCATCTGCGGCACGGCGTAGCCCAGCCACTGCGGCTGCTCTGCCTTTGCTGCCCATGCCTTTACTTCCGCCGCAAGCGGACCGGCAAGCGCCTTCTTTTCCACGCGGGCATTCTCCACCTGCGGTGAATCGTCGGTCTGCGCCACGGTCCTTTCCGCAGAGAATACCGTGGCGATCAGAATTGCGGGAATCAGAATCATTGCGCGCATCGTGATTTCTCCTTTAAAAGAATTCGGTCTTGCGTCTTTCGCTATTCGTAGCGCAGGGCTTCAAGCGGGTCGAGCTTTGTGGCGCGGCGTGCCGGAATGTAAGAAGCGGCAAACGCCGCCGCCGCTAAAAGTCCGCAGATGATGCCATAGGTGATCGGATCGCTCGCGCGCACACCAAAGAGCAGGCTGGTCATCGCGCGAGTAGCCAGAAAGGCGGCCACAGCGCCAACCGCAAGCCCGGCAGCGGCCAATCGCATTCCGCTTCCTACTACAAGGCGCAGGACATCGCCGCGTTGAGCGCCGAGAGCCATGCGCACACCAATCTCGTGAACGCGTTCGGTGACGGCATAGCTCATAACGCCGTAGATTCCAACTACGGCGAGCACCAATGCTATGGCTCCGAACCCACCGATCAGCCAAAGAGTGAGCCGCCGGGTGCTTATTGTTTCTGCAACGACCTGTTCCATCGGGCGCATGTCGTGTATCGGAAGCTCAGGGTCGAGTTCGGCGACCAAGCGGCGGACTTCGGCATAGACTGCGGAAGGGTGATCGTGGGTGCGGACGGCGAGTGCGACGTAAGACCATGGGTTCTGCGCAAACGCGATATAGCTTTCAGGGGCAGGCGTTTCGGTCAGGCCATTGTGCAAGACGTTATCGACCACACCGACGACCTCGGACGCTTTGTCGCCTAGGGTGTCGAAGTGCTTGCCGAGCGGATCTTGTCCAGGCCAGGCGAGGTCCGCAAGTTTTTGATTGATGACCGCGACGGAATGCGAATCGGCGGTGTCAGAAGCGCTCAACTCGCGGCCGCGAAGCAAACGTATGCCCATGGCGCGGAAATACCCAGGGTTTACGGCGTGCACACCCATCAACGGCTGATGGCCGCGCTCGAACATCTGCCGGCCGTCGACCGTGGCCACGCCGGTCGTCGTGTCGTCACCTTCGAGCGGCAGGTCATTGGAAATGGCCACGCTTTCGACGCCGGGAAGCGCGGCAACACGCGGAAGAAGTTCCTCGAGTAAACGAGTCGAACGGCCCTTTTCGGAATACGCCGCGCTCGTGAAATTCATCCACATGGTCACCATACGGTCGGGGTTAAAACCGGGCGCTACTTGAAGCAGGCGGATAAAGCTGCGGACCAAAAGTCCGGCACTGACCAGCAGGACGAGGGAGAGTGCGACTTCTCCGATGATCAGCAGGCCGCGCAGGCGATTGTGGGCGAGCCCTGATGTGGAACCTCGGCCTCCTTCCTTTAGGAAAGCGCCGGGACTTTGACGCGTCGCGGCGAGAGCAGGCGCCAGACCAAACAGTAATCCGGTGAGAATCGAAATTCCGAGGGTGAAGGCCAGCACGCCCAGATTGACGGAAATTTCCTCAACACGGGGCAGGTCGCGCGGGCTTGCAGCTACAAGCAAACGCACCAAACTCGATGCGAGCGCGACCCCGGCAATGCCTCCGCCAAACGCCAGGAGCATACTTTCGGTGAGCAGTTGCCGGACGATTCGCAGCCTGCTGGCGCCAAGAGCGGTGCGCACGGCAAGTTCCCGACGGCGCCCAATCGCGCGAGCAAGCAACAGGTTTGCGATGTTAGCGCAGGCAATAAGAAGCACCAGTCCCACAACACCTGACAAAAGCAGCAGTGTTTGCCGAATGGGGCTCGCGGAAAGCTCGCGCAATGGAATCAATCGAACCGTCTGGCCCGTTGTAACGGGGTATTGCTGATGGATCCGGTCCATGATGCTGCTGATATCCGCCTGAGCTTGGGGAAGCAAGACGTCCGGCTTCATGCGGCCAATGATATTGAGGTAATGCACTTCGCGGTCGGTGCTTAGCTTGCGCTCCCAATCGGCCGTCGCGTTGAACACTTCTGGAACGATGTTGACGGGATTGACCCAAACTTGGATGTCGCGGCCATAGCGAAAATTGGCTGAGAGAACGCCGACTATCTTGACCGGCCGGCTATCCAGCACGATGTTTTGACCGACAACGTTGGCATCGCCACCGAAGTGACTTTGCCAGAAACCGTAGGTCAGCAAAGCGACGCGCGAGGCCCCGAAGATTCCCTCCGATTCGATAAACGCGCGCCCGAGGATTGGTTGGACCCCGAAAACAGAAAAAACGTTCGGCGAAGCTACCATTCCCGCGATGCGCTCCGCTGGTCCGCGGCTCGTAAGATTGAAGCTCAAGCGCCGGAGCGCAGCCATTTGCGAGAACGACTTGTTCTGAGATTGAAAATCGAGGAAGTTAGCGGCGGGAGGCGATTCCAGAAACCAGACGAGTTGATTCGGTTCCCGGTAGGGAAGCGGCCGCACTAAGACGGTGTCGACGACGCTAAAGACAGCCGTATTCGCGCCGATGCCCAGGGCCAGTGTTGCAATCGCGATCGCTGCCATTCCGCGGCTCCGCAGGAGCGTTCGGATGCCAAAGTGAAGGTCTTGGAAAAAATCGTGCATTGCATTCCTCCGCCGCGGCCAAGCTATGGTCCAAGGGCGTTGCAGGAAGGCCCTTGTTTTAGTTCTTTTGTAGAATCTCCATCAAATAGTCCGTGGCTTCCTTGGAATGCATGATCGAAAGCTTGGAAACCGCGGTCTTCTTCAGCTCGGGATCTTTCTCGTTGCGGGCGATGGCCACGATTGCCGCAGCGTTATTTTGAATAAAATAGGCGTTTAGCACTTCTTCCTTGATTCCGCGGTCCGCTTCTTTCGCATAAATCGATTGCAGTGCCTTAGCGGAGTCGTCGGAATGGATGAGGCCGAGGTTGCGAACGGCCGTGCGGCGCAGTTCCGGGTC
>DATBYP010000180.1:0-4380 GCA_036513675.1 Candidatus Acidiferrum sp. | reverse complement strand
AATAAACTTGTTTTTAGCCTGATACGGTTGTAGGCTCTCGCCAAATTTCCAGCCTGTTCTCTCCAATCCGGCTTTTTATAGGAGGACAGTATGTCTGATCAGAGCCGCGACGACGGAATCAGGCGCCGCGATTTCATCAATGGAATGCTGATTGCCGCCGGAACTGCCGCGGTCGGTGCCTCTTTCCCGATGAAAGTGTTGGGCCAAGCCTCGCCAACTTTCCCTTGTGATGGTCCCATTGGGACCGATCCCAATGTCACCCGTGGTGGCAACTTGCGTTCGGTCTTTAATGTCGCGCACTGGTTGCGTGATGGCCGCTTAACGTTCAAGGCGAATTCTGTGGTGGTTTCGGCGTCGCCCTGCGATGGGATCGCCGGAAGCATGCCCATTCTCGCAGACAATGGAAGCTATGAAGTGATCATCGTCGGCAGCGGCATGTCCGGATGCTCTGCGGCGTTTCATCTTACGCAGCAACGCTCGGGGACAAAAATACTTCTCTTGGATGGTCAGCGCACTCCGGGCGGCAATGCCAACCGGGACGATGCGGCACCTATCCCGGACATCTCATCTACCGCCACAGCCTACGCTGTGCAGCCGTATGCCCCTTTTCTTGACAACATTTACGGCACCACGGGTATTTCCTGGCAGAACTACATCGTGCCCTCGCCGTTTTACAGCTACTTTTTCGATAGCATGACGCCATTTGTTAATCGCGGGACGCATAGTTGGAACATCGATACGTATGGGGCAGGATTGGATAGCGCTCCTTATCCGAAGCGGATCGTGAATGATCTTTTGGCTGCGCGCACAGATTTAATCAATTGGTATAATACGGCCGGTTCGCCAACGGATCCCGCAGACAACAGTGATCCTCAGTTCGACTACCTCTCCCCGATGACCTTTGACAACTACCTGACGAACGTTAAGGGGTTCCATCCTGCGGTTTCCGATTTCTACACACGTTATGCCGTTGATGCCCTCGACGGAACTACTAAGCAGGTGAGCGCCTATACCTCCATCAGCTTCGCTGCCGCTGAATACGCCCCACTTTTTGCTTATCCTGGCGGAAATTCCGGGATGCTCCGCCATATTCTTAAATGGTTGATCCCCTCAGCGATTCAAGGAACCAGCGACGCCGACATCTTGGCGAATCCGTTTAACCTCGCAGCTATGGATAAGTCCAGTAACAATGTCCGAGTGCGACAAGGCGCCATGGTCCTGCGCGGCGACACAACCAGCAACAATGCCACGGTCATTTACTTCCTCAATGGGCAGTTTTATCGCGCAACAGCCAAGGCCGTAATTTTTGCGGGACAATCGCATACGGCACGAACCGCATGTGCTCAGCTGCTAAGCGCGTCTCAAACAGATGCGTTGGACCAAGTTACACTCAGCCCGGTCGTCGTAGCGAACGTCACGATCCGGAGCGCCGCGCCTGTCGTAGACCTCGGTTATGACGGTTACTATTGGGGCAGCAAGTATTGGGCGGACTTCGTCGTCGCCGACTGGGCCGGCCCTAACCGCAATAATCCTAATCGTCAGACGGTACTTACCTTCTATGGGGGAA
Source organism: Candidatus Acidiferrum sp. (assembly GCA_036513675.1). Classification (GTDB taxonomy): domain Bacteria; phylum Acidobacteriota; class Terriglobia; order Acidiferrales; family UBA7541; genus Acidiferrum. The sequence goes on along the minus strand of DATBYP010000180.1, from coordinate 2,813 downwards.
ATACCGCCTCCGTTGCGGATCAACCCAACGAGCGCATCAAGCTGCTCACCACACCTTTCTCGAGCTACGAGGGTTCTTTGCGCGCGGATTTGAACCGCGTGCTAGCTGGACGCAACTTTGATTTCGACCGCGACGTCATTGCCGTTTACCTGTACCGCTGGGGCCACAGCATGGTTTATCCCAAGCCCGGATGGCCCTTCTCCGCTCCTATCATTGGGCCTAATGGGCAAGTCACACGGGTGCCCTCGGCACGCTTCTACGCGCGCCAGCAGGTTGGCCGTATTTCTTTTGGTGCGCAGGACGTGGAATCCAGTCCCGCAAACGAGAGCGCTATCGGCGCTGGGATCCGCACTAGTGGCGAAGTTCTCCCGCTACTCTGACCTCAGTGAACAATTGAGCAAAAGGGGGCGCCAACAGGCGCCCCTTTTGCTCTTCTTAGAGCCAGGAAGTTATCAAACGTCTGGATCACACAACGCGACTGCGGTCAACCTCAGGACGAAGCGTCCTTGATGTCTTCCTGAGCGCGCCTCTCAGCGCTTTTCGCTTCTGCCTTTGAATCCGCATCAGGCTTTAGCGCCTGAATTGCTTTGCTGAGGCTCAGCGCCTTTCCGCCTTCGGGAGCGCTGCACGAGGAAACATTGCCTTTTGCAGGCTGAACCCCGGTGACGTCCCACTTCAAACAGTTAAACTTGATTTTGAGATTGTGGCTGATGTGCAGCGCGGCAACACACTCGCTCAACTGCCGAAAGGATGAGCAGGCATCTTCAAGCTTTGTCTTTGCAGGCAAAATCGCCTGCAGCTCGGAAGCTAGTTTCTTGCTCTGCTCGTTATTGGCGGCAAGTTGCTCGCTGGCCGTCGGGCCTTTCTTGAGCCAGTGAATCGGATTATAAGACTGCGCCGCGGCCTTCGCAGCTCCAAGGAACACCAGTCCTGCTATTAGTCCGGTAATGATCCACTTATTTTTCATTTTTTACTCCTTCCCTCCACGATCCTTCGCAGGCAGATCGCGAGGCAAGCGCAAGTGAAAGGGCTGGACTTTCCTTGGGCATGGGCTGCGCAAGGCAGCTCAACTTCCACCAGTAGGCCACGATCGCAAACACAATTTCGAGAAGTTCGCGGGCCGGTACTCCCCCAAAGCGTCATCCTGTACATGCGTTCAGTTTTGCAGTTCGGCGGGCCTGTACTTCTTCACGATTGCCCGATGCGCCTTGCACGCCTACAGTTATTTTGGATCCATAAGCCAAGATGAAGTCCATGCTGGGCCTTCGTGCGCGTACGCCGGAACCTTCTCCCCTGGAAGGCTCGGGCGCTTTCCGCGCGCTGCAGATCGAGACTGACCTACGGCAGCTGGCGCGCAGCGAGTGGTGGCTCTGGTTCTCGGCCAGCGTGGTGACGCTGCTTGCTATCTCTGCCTTAGTACTCTCTTTTTTGCCTTCGCTTTTCCGCAATGCTAATCACTTCTACGAAATTCGTCCCGATCAGACGCAGTGGAGCACCGCGGCTCTCGTGCTTGTTTTCAACTCTTGGCTTGTATATCGGCAATGGTCTTTCCGGCGCCGCAGAAAAGAACTCACGGCTCAAAATCCCTTTCCGGAAAGGGGCGCCAGCGAATTTGCGGATCCTTCCGGCTTCGATCCTGTTACCGGCCTATATACGAGAGTCTCGATTGAACAGCAACTGGGCAAAGAAATAGGCCGCGCGCGCCGCGAAAACACCTCACTCAGTATTGCCACTATTCACATCGACGAATTCACGCAGATCACTCAGCGTTACGGTAAGGCTGCTGTCGACTCCGTGATTAAGGAATTTGCCCGGCGCCTGAAAAAAGCCATTCGTGGGTCCGATTTTGCCGTGCGTCTCGCAAGCGCCGATTTTCTGCTGATCCTGACCGAGTGCACTCTGGGCGAGGTAAAGCACATTTTGAATCGCATAGGTCCGTTGGAAATCGTCTCCGCCGGCGAGAAAGTCTCGATTCCGTACTCCACTGGGTGGGTCGATTATCAAGGTGGCGAACTCCCATCGGATTTGTTAAAGCGCGCCACCCAGATTCTTCACCTGTACGAAAACGCTTCCAAAGATAGCCTTTCCGCCACCCAAATCGCTCGCTGACGGCCCCTGTCCCAAGACGTGCGTCAACTAGGCGCATCGGGGCTTATTGCTTTCTGTAGCTGCACTCCTATGATTTCCGTAGATTTTCCCCACGCCCCTACCGCTTCTCTTTTTTGGGTCTTATGTCCATTACCGCGCATCTCATCGGTGAACCACTATCCAGGAGAGCAAAAGTGGCAAACCGATTGGAAGGCAAAGTGGCTGCCGTCACTGGCGGTGACCAAGGAATTGGTCGCGCGATTGTGGAGCGCCTCGCAGCAGAAGGCGCCGATGTGGCACTGTGCTATCGATCTAACAAAGCCGGAGCCGACGAAGTCACCGTTGCCGTGCAAAAACGGGGCCGAAAAGCCGCGGCCTTCCAGTGTGATGTGAGCAAGGTCGGAGAGTCACAACGCTTCGTCGCCGACGCCGTGAAGCAACTGGGCCGCCTCGACATCCTCGTCAACAACGCCGGCCTTGAACGCCGCTCCGATTTCTGGGATGTGAGCGAAGAAGACTACGATCTCGTTCTCAACGTGAATTTGAAGGGTCCTTTCTTCGTGACCCAGGCGTTTGTGAAGCACCGCATGCAAGCAAAGGCTGGCGGCAAGGTCATCAACATCAGCTCCGTGCACGAAGAGCTGCCGTTCCCACATTTTGCGTCGTATTGCGCAAGCAAGGGCGGCATCAAGATGCTGACGCGGAATTTATCGATCGAGCTGGCG
>DATBYP010000179.1:0-2323 GCA_036513675.1 Candidatus Acidiferrum sp. | reverse complement strand
CCTTGGCAATCATGGAGCGCGCTGCGTCCGCCATCATGGCCATAGGAGCTGCGGGCGCGATACGATTCAAATCACCAGCCACAAGTTGGAGGCGCGCATGGTGAAATGCCGTGCCGCTGTTGTTGATAAGCGTGACCCAACCGTCGAGGTCCGCGGCTTTGTCGTCGCGGCCGACGGTCAGGACGTAATCTGAATTCCAGGAAAGATTCGTCGCGAGATAGGAAGCTTCGATCTGGTGCTTGCGGGCGCCGGAATTGTCGAGTGACATCAGCAGCGTGGGGCGCTCGTAAAGATTCGCAGGGACTTCGGGGAAGCGATAGCTTTCCGCGTACATGCCGGTGACGATGTCGTTGCCGATTTTCCAGACAGGGCCGTTATTGTCGGATAGCAAAGTGGCTTTGATCTCTTCGCGCTTGGTGGTGCCGTTTTCCTGATACGCGCGAACCAGGGTGACTTCTTTGCCGACGTATTTGTGCAAGAGTTTGGCGGGCTCGAGCAGGTCGTATTCGTAATTCTGCTCGATGACGCCAAGTTTCTCCGGCTCGGTAAGGGAGCGGAAGTGAACCGTCGCGGGGTTCACGGTGGCGGCAATGTCAATAAACTTAAGACGGAAAGAGCCAGTGGGCAGCGTGAGTTGGCGGACGTCGCGGACCAACGCGATATTGGAGTTGTAGACCGTCACAGCCAGGTCGGTCTGGTCGTTCAAGCTGGTGGCTTGATCCGGAGACGCGGGGCGAGCTTCTTTTTCTTGCGTTGCGACGGTATGGTTGCGCGTCGCGGAATAGAGCGCGCCTGCGCTAAGCAAAGCAGCTAGCGTGGCCGCGGAAAACCACCGCACCCGCGCGCTAAGTTTCTGGCTGGGAATCTTCATGTCGTTGACCTCTTCTCAGAATTTGCTTCCAGTATTAGAACGAGGCGGCGAGAAATTCTTGCATGGGGCGGATTTCATTCGGGAGACAATTTGTGCCAGGTAATTCCGCCGTCAGTGGTCTGATATTTGGCATTGGCTGGTGAGACCGTGGCTTGACGAGCGTCCACTGCGAAAACGGAGCGCAAATCATCCTGGGTGGGCGGGCGCAGTTTTTGCCAGTGCGCGCCGCCATCGGTGGTGCGCAGGATCGTTCCCGCGCGACCGACGATCCAGCAAACTTTGTCGGAAGCCGCGGAGCCGCCCAACAGGTCAGCGATTACGCCACTCGGTTGCATGGTCCAGGTTTTTCCGGCGTCCGCGGAAAATTCGATGACACCGGCTTGCCCGACTCGCCAAGACACCTGGCCGTCAGGCGCGGAAATGGTGACTTCAGCGATGCTGTTTGCCAGGCGCATCTCCGCTTTCCGCTTGTATCGGGACATGCCCTCGATTTCTTGTTGTTGCGTCACACGGCCGGACACGGGCGCTGATTCAGCAAGAACTCCGCCAATCGATGCGCCTGCTACCGGAGAAGGTGGAGCGGCAGGAGTTACGCTGGCCATTGCGCCAGGCTGAGGCTCGAGCGCAGGCTGGAGAGAATCGGCGGAAGGTGCATCTCGCCTGACTCTCGCGTTGGCGTCGGCCGACTTTTCTTTCGACTCAGATTTAGCATCGGTTTTGGCGGCCTCATTTTTAGCTGCTTCGGCTCTCCCCAGGTCAGCGTTCCTACGCGAGTGAAGTGAGCTGTCCGCCAGTTCATCGAAATTTTCCGAAGCAGCGGACTTTTTCGCGGCGCTCGACAAATCTTTCTGTTTCAAGATTCCCTGAGGGAGTTCGTTCGCGCGGCGTGCAACTTTCGCCTGCGGATCAGCACGTAGCGGCAGTAACGAGTCAGAAGAGACTTTGCCTCGGAGTGTGGAATCAGGAGGAGGCGCCATCGCGGCCGGCGGCAACCGCAAATCCTGTGCGGGTTCCGTTCGATTTGCATCGAGCGTAGGTTTCTTTGCCGGAATCGAAAGCGAGTTATTTTCGTGGACGGCAACCCAAACTAAAAGCGCCGCGGCCAAAGCGCCAGCCGGGGCAACCCATCGCCATACGGTCGGGCGGCGTGCAGGCAGGACGCGCACATTGGCTTTTGGAGCGGCAATGCCTGCCGGAGCAGTATTGGTCGCCGCTGTGGGAATTTCGTCTGTCGCCCCCAACAGGGCGAGGATTTCCTGGCATCGCGTGCAAGCGGTGAGGTGCGTTTTCACCGAAGCGATTTGCTCGGGTTCGAGCGAACCTTCGTGATAAGCAGCGAGTACTTCCGGGTCGGCACACGAATTAGGCTGAGCGCCGGCAGAGCCGTCCGCGCGCAAATGACTCGCGAGCGCATTTTCAAAACTTCGTTCGCGGTCGTCAGCCGGCATGCTC
>DATBYP010000178.1:0-3933 GCA_036513675.1 Candidatus Acidiferrum sp. | reverse complement strand
CGGAAGCGAATGGTATGGGATACGCCTAGTGCCGGAGAGGAACCTGTACTTGCGGACGGCTTGCGGCTTGCCCTCGGCGGGTGTTACGTTTTGTAAGACTTGGCCGAGGTTCGGAAGGCACAGTCCGGCGGTCGGGAACCTCCGAAGCATTGTTTCGAAATTTTTCTTTGCCGAAATTGTAGAAATTTCTCCAAGGACATTTCGAGACCCACGCTGTGCATCTGATTCGTGACGCGAGACGGTCCCGGACGAAATAACGGGACGGGCGACGAACAGCCCTGAGATAGCGCGGCTTCCTAGCGGCCGCCAAATGAGAGACTCGCGCGCGGGGTTTTCGTGTCGTACTGGTTTGGCAACGACAATCGACTGCCGCAACAGCGGCTGGCCATCGTCTCCTACGTCATCGTAGGAATGGTGGGCGTGCTGCTCATTGGCTTCTGGAAACTCCAGGTCATCGATTCGGACAAGTTTTTGCAGTGGGCGGAGCGCAACCGCGTTCGCTCGATTCCCGTAATCGCGCCACGCGGACGCATGCTGGACCGCGATGGCCGCGTCTTGATCGACAACTACCCGTCCTTCAGCGTCCTCCTACTGCGCGATGATCCCGCGCAAGTGGAAAAAAATCTGCCGGCCATCTCGGAAGGGCTGAACATTCCGATGGAGGATCTGAGGCAGCAGTTGCAGAATTCGCGCAACCTTAAGAATTTCCAGCCCATCGTCATTAAGCCCGAAGCCAGTAAGGCGGACATCGCGTTCATCGACTCGCATCGCACGGATATTCCGCTGCTGGAAATGTTGATGGTGCACCGGCGCCGCTATTTGCCAGGTGGCTTTATGGCGCATGCCAGCGGCTACGTGGGGGAAGTGAGCGAGCAGCAAATTGAAGCCAGCAACGGGCGCTTCCGCCCCGGCGACTTTGTGGGCAAGTCCGGTCTCGAGCGCCAATACAATGATTTATTGCAAGGCACCGACGGCATGCGGCGGGTCGTTGTGAATAGCGTCGGAAAAGAAGTCGACCATTTGCCGACTCAGGAAGCTATTCCGGGTAAACAGATTCAGCTCACGATCGATTCCGACTTGCAGCAAGTCGCGGAGCAATCGTTGGGCGCGCGCGAAGGCGCGGTCGTGGCCCTTGATCCACGCAGCGGCGAGATTCTGGCGATGGTCAGCCATCCGGCTCCTGACCCGAACGACTTCGCCGTTCGCATCTCGAATGAAGAATGGAAGCAGCTCAACGACGATCCAGCAAAGCCGTTGCTAAATCGCGCAATTCAGGCGCAACTCGCGCCTGGCTCAGTATTCAAGATCATCATGGCCACGGCGATGCTCGAGGACAAAGTTCCTCCCGCAAGCTTTACGACGTTTTGCCCCGCGTACGCCACATTTTATGGCCGGCAATTCAAGTGCTGGGTGTATGGAAAGAGCACGCACGGTTTCGTCGACTTGCACAAAGCCATCGTAGAGTCTTGCGATATCTTCTTCTATAACGTGGGGCAGCGCCTTGGCATCGACCGGATTTCGTACTACGCGTCCAATCTAGGTCTCGGGCGTCGCACTGGCGTCGATTTGCCTTCGGAAGAAACCGGTCTGGTTCCGAGTGAAGAATGGGTGCAACGCGTTTTTCATCGCAAGTGGTACGCCGGTGAAACCATTTCCGTGGCCATCGGCCAAGGCGCGGTTACGGCGACTCCGCTTCAACTGGCGCGCACCATTGGCGGTGTCGCCATGGGCGGAGTGTTCAAGCAACCGCATTTGCTGAAAGATGCGCCGAATGTCGGAGAAGAGCGCTTCAATATTTCAGAATCCACAGTGGAAAAAGTGACCGACGCGATGTACGGCGTGGTGAACGAAACGCACGGCACGGCGGGCGCGCTGAAGCTGACCGGAGTTGATTTCTCCGGAAAGAGCGGCACCGCACAAATCATCAATTACGATTTGCGCACCAGGCTCGGCAAGGGCAAACAGTTCAAGGACAATTCCTGGTTTGTGGGCTACGCGCCGCGGCGCACGCCGGAAATCGTGGTTTCCGTGCTGGTGCAAGCTGGAGGACACGGCAGCGAGGCAGCGGGTCCCGTTGTGCGTGACGTGGTCAAAGCTTATTACGACAAGAAGACGAAGAAGACGGACGGCACTGTCACTGCAGAAAACCAGGGAGACAGGCTCCGCAATCTCCGCTCAGCGCCTCCTGCGGCAGCCATTCAGCCAGTGCTCAATCCTCCAGAAGCTGCTGTTGCCGTGCGCGACGCGCAAAGCGAGGATCCGCGATGAACTCTCTAAGCTCGGCTAGCAAGGCTAAGAAATTATGAAGGAAGCACCGGGAACACGCGATTACGACTGGTGGCTGCTGGCTATCCTGGCAACAATCTGCCTACTGGGCCTGATTGAGATTTATTCTGCCACGAAAGGCAGCTCACTGGCTGGCATGCACATGAGGCAGGTCCGCTGGCTGGTGATCGGCTTCATCGCTATGTTTGCACTTTCTCGCCTGGACTATCATCTAATATTGGATCAGGCGCCGATCCTGTATTTGCTTGGGGTGACCGCACTGGTGGCCGTTCTGTTGGTCGGGCATACCCGATTTGGAGCCAAACGCTGGATCCCCGTCCTGGGCGAATTTCTCCAGGTGTCAGAATTGGTCAAATTGATTATAATCATTGTGTTGGCGCGCTTCTTTGCCGAGGTGCGCAGCGATGAGCTCTCCCTGCGCGATTTGATTAAAGCAGGGCTTTTAGTAGGATTGCCACTGGCGCTGATTCTCAAACAGCCTGATTTAGGTACGGCCCTGGTTTTGGTGCCTCTGCTCGTTGTAGGCGCCTATTTGGGCGGTTTGCAGTGGCAACACGCGGCGATATTTTCATTGGCAGGACTTTTGTTGATTGGAAGCGTTTTTTACCCGCCGGTCAGCCGGCACATTCTCAAGCCGTACCAACGGGAACGAATCACTTCCTTCCTGCACCCGGAAGAAGACGCAAAAGGCTCCGGTTATCAGTTGCTGCAATCGGAGATTGCAGTAGGCTCCGGCGGCTTCTGGGGAAAAGGATTTGGCAAGGGCAGTCAGAATCAACTGGGCTACATCCCGGTACGTTATTCCGACTTCATAATGTCGGCATGGGCTGAAGAGCAGGGATTCAAAGGCGTGCTGCTTGCCTTAGGGCTGTACATGGCTCTGCTGTTACGACTGGTGCAGAACGCCCAGCGCGCGAAAGACCGCGCGGGTATGTTTCTGGTCATGGGCGTGGCCGCGGCGCTTGGCTTCCATGTTTTGGTGAATGTGGCCATGGTGATCGGTTATATGCCGGTTACCGGCATCCCGTTGCCGCTGATGAGCTACGGGGGCTCGGCTACATTGTTTGTTTTCCTGGCGATTGGTTTGGTGATGAACGTGCGCATTCGCCGCTTCGTCAACTAGGCGAGCCGCCAGTCCCGAGCGCTTGGCTGCAACATAGAAAGCCGCGCCGGGTCGAATACTTAGGATTGAAAGAGTGAGGACAGCATCGCCCGCCGTTTGCCCGGGACCTTCCCGGCAACGGGTTACCCGCAATAGCAGCCTCGGACGCCAGAGGACGCACTTCGTAGTCGGCAATCCCGGCATGGCCGGGAACCGCCCCTCCGCATTCGAACGCCGCGTCGCCTCTCTACAGGTGTCGCAAACGTGTGTCCCGGTTATTCCGGGACCGGCGCCGCTATTCCGGACCTACCTCGGGCAGAAGCTCGCGGCCATGCGTCCCAAGGAGTTTTCATGTCGAAAGAATTGGTTATTTCCGCGGCCTCCCACGAACGCCGGGTCGCGATTCTCGAAGAAGGTCAGCTAGTCGAAATTTACATCGAGCGCGAAAAAGAGTTCGCGCTGGTCGGCAGCATCTACAAAGGACGCGTCACCCGCGTGCTTCCGGGCATGCAGTCGGCGTTCGTGGATATCGGATTGGACGGCGA
>DATBYP010000177.1:0-3396 GCA_036513675.1 Candidatus Acidiferrum sp. | reverse complement strand
CCTTGCCGGACGTCATCGAGCGACTTGCCCTGGGCGGCTAGCGCTTTTATCTGATCGCGTCGCGCCGCCGTGTCAGCCAGCCGCTTTTGCAGATCCGCTTTCATCTGCACGTCACCGTGCCCGGGAACGAAGGTAACGGCGTCAGTAGCAAGAATTCCATTCATGGTGGTGATCCAGCCATCGCTCGTGCCATTTTTTTCCGTGTGAATCAACGGATAGGGCGACTGCATCGCCACGATATCGCCCGTGAACATGATTTTGTCATCCGGCAGATAGACCATCAAATCGCCGCTGGTATGGGCTGGAGCGAAGTGCAGCAGCCGCAGATGAACCCCCTCGATGGTCGCATCCTCCATATTCTTGGTCACGGTCCGCGTGGGCATGTGATCCGCGATAGCAGCTCCCGCGGGCGTATTGCCGGCCGCCTGCATTTCCGTCTTGCAGTTCTCCTGGGCAATGATCGCTATCCCCGCCGGGAAGGAGGCCAGCCCATTCACGTGGTCTCCGTCGCTGTGCGTCAGAATCACAGTGGTGATTGGCTTGGGCGTGATTTTGGCTACATCGGCAACCAGCTCCGCTCCGGCCGGCGCCGTTGTTTTTGTGTCCACGACAATCACGCCGTTATTTCCGACAATGACAGCCGAATTTCCGCCCGCTCCTTCTACCCAGTAAACGTTCGGTTTTAGTTGGTGAACCATCAGCGGCTGCGGTGCTCGTCCGCCAGCGCCTCCGGCTGGTCCCTGTTGGGCCGAGACCATTAGCGCAGCCGCACCCAGCGTCAATAGCAGTGCGACTCCACGGAATGACTTCGCTGCCTGCTTCTTATTCCGCATCTTCTTTCCCTCCTCAGGGTTCCCTCCTCAGGGTTTCCTCTAGTCGCCACCATGCGCAATCGTTTGCGTTGGGCGGGCAGAGGCCAATCGTTGCAAGACCTGGTCGTTTACATGCTGGTCGTTTACATAGACGTATCAAACCGGGGAAAATATACGCTCTTAATGGGTAGGCAGGTTGTAAACGATTGCCGATCATGACGCTGCTCCATGTTGGTGGCCCCTGGCGCTCGGAGCTGTTGGAAAGAACGTTAACACCCCACACCCCGGTCTTTTTTTGTAAGGATGTGAAAGTAAGACACATAGCCCAACCGCAGTTCGTAAGGATATGAAAATAAACATGATGCTGAAAGAGCGGCTGGTAATCGATTGAAAATGCAGGTAATGGCTGCGCGAGGTTTGGCGTTTTGCGCCTTCTGGGAGAAGAACTTCGGCGCGAATGTTGGAGTGCGGCGTGAGAGAACGGGTACTGCGGGTCGAAATTGGAGGGGACGGTCGAATTAAATCCGAGTGTCACATGCCATGTTAGCAGAAATCGCGTGTTTTGTAAACCGATTAGTTAACGGGTACTGTTCGAATACTCGGTAGAGTAAATAGCAGGAACCCCGCCCTTGAAAAACCGAAGCTGTGAAAAAACCTCTTGAAAAATAACAGGAGTGCCGTACTGTCGCGGCATGAGCGAAGAAAATTCATCCAACAAGAACCCTCTAATCCGGTTTGTAAACCGGCAGCAGATGAGTTGGCGGGCGGTGGATGTGGAGCGGTTGATTGGCGAGGACCATCGCGCGCGGGCGATCTGGACGCTGGTGGGTCGATTGGATTTGAGCCGCTTCTATGAAGACATTGGGAGCCGTGTGGAAGAAGGCGGGCGTCCGGCATTCGATCCGCAACTGCTGATCAGCTTATGGGTGTATGCGTACAGCGAAGGGATTGGCTCGGCGCGGGAGGTGGCGCGGCGGTGCGGGTTCGATCCGGCGTTTCAATGGCTGACGGGACTGCAGGAGGTGAACTACCATACGCTGGCGGATTTTCGCGTGGACAGACAGAGCGAGCTGGACGAGTTGTTCATTCAGGTTCTGGCGGCCCTCAGCAAAGAGAGGCTGATCACGCTGGAGCGAGTGATGCAGGACGGCACGAAAATCAAAGCGCTGGCGAGCACGCGGAGTTATCAAGGGGAAGGAGCGATTCGTGAGCATCTGGCGCGGGCGCGACAACGCGTGACAGAGATGGGCGATCCGCACAATGAACAGGGCCGTACGAAAGCAGAGCAAGCGCAGGCTCGCGCGCGGCACGAGCAACAAGAGCGGCTGGAGAACGCATTGCAGGAGTTGCAAAAGCTGCAAGAGGGCAAGAGCGGAGAAAAGGCCAAGAGCCAAGCGCGGGTGAGCACGAGTGATCCGCAAGCCCGAGTGATGCTCCACTCGGATGGAGGATTATCGCTGAGCTACAACGCGCAGATTTCCGCCGACGCGGCGAACGGATTGATCGTAAGCGCGGCGGTGACGCAGCAAGCCAACGACAGCGCACAGTTGTTGCCCGCGGTGGAGCGCATGGAAAATCAGTTGCAGCAAATACCGCGACAACTGGTGGCCGATGGCGGCTACAGCACGCGAGACAATATCGAGAAAATGGCGGAACGAGGGATTGATTTTCTGGGAAGCATGGGACGGGAGGAAATGCCCAGCGGGACAACCGCCCCGCAACGACTGCCGCCCAGCGCGTTCATCTACCAAGCAGAGACGAATCGGTATGTTTGCCCGGAAGGAAAGCTGCTGCGGCCTCAAGGGCGTTATCACAACAAGAAGAAGCGCGGTTTAATGGCCTATTGGTACGAGGCAAAATTCAGCGACTGCGCGGCTTGCCTGCGCAAGCCCGAGTGCTGTCCGGAAAATCAGAGGCGAGGACGTGGAGTGATTCGGCGGGTAGAAAATCCGGCAATCCAGGCCTTCCGGGAAAAGATGGCTGGCGCGGAAGCGCAAGCCCAATATCGCCGTCGCGGAAGAGTCGTGGAATTTTGCCATGCCTGGATCAAGAGCAAGCTGGGTCTGCGGCAGTTTCACGTGCGCGGTCTGCGAAAAGTTCAATCCGAACTGCTGTGGGCCTGCCTCACCTACAACCTGCAACATTGGATTCGCCTAAGCAAGTTGCTACCCGCTTCTACCGCGAGTTGAATAAAAGAAAACGAAAAGGGAAGCATCGCGACTTCGCAAAGAACACGAAAAACCGAGCGACCAATTTCCGTAAATCCACATGCCGCAACTCAGCAACCAAGTTTTTTCACAGTATCAAACCGTCAAGGACGGGGCACCCCAAAATTCCAAATCAGAGGCTTGATTGGATAAGAACGAAGGCTCCGTTCGCGTACCCTGTATTCTTTGGTTGGAGGACCAAGAATTTGGGAAGGAAAGGAGCCTTCGATGCTGGTTATCGGATGTGATTTTCATCCTAGTTGGCAACAGGTTTGTTGGGTGGACACGATTACTGGGGAAACGGAGGAGAAGAAGTTGGTTCATGGTTCGGGGGAGGCCGAGCGTTTCTATCGGCAGCTTTCCGGGCCGGCGCTGAT
>DATBYP010000176.1:0-7868 GCA_036513675.1 Candidatus Acidiferrum sp. | reverse complement strand
ACAGCCTTTAATTCTCACTTGACAAATAGTAACAGATGCGGTAATGTTCAACCCAAGGTCGCTGACAGTGTCCCCGTTTCGTCCCTCCTACCTTCAGCCACCCGCAGTGCATCCCAAAAACAATCGATTTATTACTCCTTTGTTTTCAGCATCTTCTGAGTTGCTATTTTCTCAACTCCTTTGTTTTCACAACCATCTGCGTTGCCCCCTAGTTTTTCAAATCACTGCTATCCGCTCCCTCCGCGAACACGCCGCGCCACGAAACGCGCTAACAACCTTCAGAATCAACACTTGCAAAAGTGTGTCAAAACAAACGACTTTAAGTCCGTTCAGAATGAACACTTATGCAAAACCCGGGGGAGGGGGGCACACCTCTGCGACAACTTCGCGCTCTCTGCGTCTCCGCGTTATCATTTCTCCGGTGGGCTTCGCTTCTCGATTGTTGCAGGGCAAGGGTAAGATGGAGTCCTTCAATCTAAGGACTAAACGATGACGCAGACTACCGACGCCAACAATCGCATGAACCGCCCGCTCGATTCCGTCGATCCGCAAATCGCGGAATTGCTTCGCGATGAGGCCAAGCGCCAAGCTACCGGGCTCGAGCTGATTCCTTCGGAGAACCTGGTCTCCGAAGCGGTGCTCGAGGCTATGGGCTCGATCTTCACGAACAAATACGCGGAGGGTTATCCGGGCAAGCGCTATTACGGCGGCTGCGAATACGCCGACAAAGTCGAGCAACTCGCCATCGATCGCGCCAAGGAACTCTTCGGAGCGGAGCATGCCAACGTGCAAGCCCATTCGGGCACCTCGGCAAACGTTGCCGTTTACATGGCCACGCTGAAGCCCGGCGACACCGTCCTGGGCATGAATCTCTCGCACGGCGGCCATCTCACCCACGGCCATCCGCTGAATTTCAGCGGCCGTATGTACAAGTTCGTGGCCTACGGCGTGCGCCCGGAAGATGAGCGCATCGACTATGACGAAGTCGAAAAGCTCGCGCACGAGCACAAGCCGCGCATGATCGTGGCGGGAGCCAGCGCGTATTCGCGCATCATCGACTTCGAGCGCATGAGTAAAGTCGCCAAAGCGGTCGACGCGCTGTTCTTCGTGGACATGGCGCATATTGCCGGCCTGGTAGCCGCGGGAGTGCACCCCAGCCCCGTTCCCCACGCGGACATCGTCTCGACCACCACGCACAAAACACTGCGCGGCCCACGCGCCGGCATGGTGCTGTGCCACGCCGCGTTCGCGAAAGAAATCGACCGGCTGACCTTCCCCGGCATGCAAGGCGGTCCGCTCGTCCACATGATCGCCGCGAAGGCGGTGTGCTTGAAAGAAGCCATGGAGCCGTCTTTCCGCGACTATCAGAAGCAAGTCGTCGTCAACGCCCGCGCCCTCGCGGCATCCATCGCCAAGCAGGGCTTCCGCATCGTCACCGGCGGCACGGACAATCACCTGTTCCTGATCGAGCTGCATTCGCGCGGCCTGACCGGCAGCGACGCCGAAAAAGCGCTGGACCGCGCCGGAATCACGGTAAACAAAAACGCTATCCCCTTCGACCCGCTGCCGCCCATGAAAGCCGGAGGTATTCGCCTGGGCAGCCCCTCGATCACCACGCGCGGCATGCGCGAGCCAGAAATGCAGCAAATCGGCGCCTGGATCGCGGAAATCCTGCTGCACATGGGCGACACCGCCACAGAGCAGCGCGTACGCCAGCAAGTAGCCGAACTCGCCGCCCGCTTCCCGATTTACGAATCGCGCTTAACGCGCCGGTCGGAGCGAGTGGAACACGCTCGCGTTTAACAGCTCGCGACATTGTCATCCCGAGCGCAGCCGAGGGACCTGCTTTTTCCCTGAACCGGCGCAGTTCTATACAACGAGGAGTAACGCCAAACGTAGATGAATGTTATCAAGGCGACGCGCGATTTCGAGCACTGGCTCGCAACGCAAATCCCGCTGGTGCGCCGCGACGTCGCGCTGAAACACCAGCACATGGCGGAGTCACCTTTCGCCTTTTTCCGCGCCACGTTTTACCGCTGGCTGCAACTCTGGCACCAAGCCTGCGATGAGTTCACCAAGGCACCGAAGGTGCTAGCCATCGGCGATCTGCACATCGAAAACTTCGGCACCTGGCGGGACCTGGAAGGCCGCCTGATCTGGGGCATAAACGATCTGGACGAAGTGTGGCCCGGACCGTACACGGTTGATCTGATACGCCTGACCACCAGCGCCTACCTCGCTGTTTCCGGCGAGCATTTGAGTCTCACCAAGCGCGAAGCCGCGGAAGCAATCGAAGAGGGATATCGCGACGCGCTGAATGCCGGAGGACGCGCGTTTATTTTGGCGGAGAATCACCAGTGGCTGCGCGTGATGGCGTTGAGCAAGCTGCGCGACCCTGTACACTTCTGGGCGAAGATGGCGCAAAATCCGCCATACACCGCGAAGCCGCCCGCGGAAGTGCGACGTCTGCTCGAGGAATCGTTTCCAACTCCGCGGCCTGCCTATGTGCTGAAGCGCCGGATTGCCGGCCTGGGGAGCCTCGGGCATCCGCGGATTCTTGCGCTCTCGTCCTGGAAAGGCGCGTACGTCGCACGGGAAGCGAAGGCCATTCGCACCTCGGCGTGGGCGTGGTATCGGGGAGATTCGTCCGTAGATTTGTACGGCCCAAAGCTGGTGCAGAGCGCGATTCGCGTGCAGGATCCGTGCGTGCGATTTCATGGACACTGGTTGGTGCGGCGGCTCGCGCCGGATTGCTCGCGAATTGAGATCGCTTCCCTGCCCGCCGAGCGCGACGAAGCGCGTTTGCTGTATTGCATGGGCTGGGAAACGGCCAACATGCATTTCGCGAGCAGCCGCGCAATTCCACAAATAAAGCGCGACCTTGCCGCACGCCGCGGGCGTTGGCTGCATAAGGCGTCGAAAGCGATGGTGAAAGCCACCATGGAGGATTGGGAAGGCTGGCGCGAGGGCTGGAAGGGCGTGTCTTAGGACTGACCCAGCATGTGAACGGGTAGCGCGTCCTGGCAGAAAGCGAGCTTTTTGGGGCTGTACGGGGTGCCCGGCAGCAAGGGCAGCCGCAAAACTTTCCTACCGCTTTTTCCCGCTGTCCCAAGACTGGACCAGCGGTCAGTAGATTGAAACGGGCATTCCGCGTAGCTTCGCAGGCAGTGAGACGGAACGTGATTGCGACTGCGCGAACCGCTTTAATGGCCTTCTTGGGCTGTGTTGGGGATGGCGGAACGCCTCAAAAAAATGCCAAGCAGCGACAGATTTTCGTTGCCCATTCGCGCGGCGCAGAATCCCAAAATTCCTCTACGTCCCTGGAGGTGAACTGATGCTGGATACGGAAGCCTTCCGCGAATTCAAGCAAGGCCTGGCATTTCTGCGCGACGATTACGCCGTGAAGGCGCTGCCGCACATGCGCCGCGCGATGGAGCTGGACAAAAATAATCCGTATTACATGTCGTACCTGGGCGTGGTACTGGCGCGCTCGGAAGAAAAATGGGGAGAAGCGGAAAGACTGTGCGATACGGCAGTCCGCATGAAGCGCAATCAGGCGCAGCTCTATTTGAATCTTGCGGAAGTGTACACCGCGGCCGGACGCCGCGAAGAAGCGCTGGAAGTCCTCGAAGCAGGACTCAAATATGCGCGCCGCGACATTCGCCTAACGATTGCGAAAAACCGTCTGGTGCCGCGCAAGACGCCGGTGCTCGCTTTTTTATCGCGCCAGCATCCATTTAATCGGCAGCTCGGGAAGCTGCGCCATCGCGCGCTACAGGCATTCGGCCAAGCGTAAATTACATTATCGAAAAAATTCCTCCACCCCCAAACACGAAGGGAAGGCGTTTCGGCTCTGCCGGGACGCCTTCTCTTTTTTGCGGCGAGTCTTTCAAGCAAACCGTGCCTCCGTTCGCACGCGGATTTTATCTGGGGGGTTGCGGTGGCTCAAACGAATAGGTGTGCTGCGGACCGACTTCCAGGAGGAGCTTGACGCCGATTCCGGTCAGGCCGTTGGGCAGGGCATCCTTGCGAACGACTTCCGCCAAATATTCGCGGTTCGTCGCGCCCGGATCTTGCGAGTACGGCATGATGAGAAACAGCCGCATGCCAATTTCGTAGCCGGTTTCGCTGGTCTGGAAATAGACGCCGGTACGCGAGACGCTGATGGTGCCGCGCATGTCGTCGAAATGCATCCTCTGAGGATCGGAAGGACGAATGCGCATGAGCTGCGTGAATTTGCAGCGTCGGCTTCCCCGGCGCTCGGATTTTCCGCGTTTCGCGGGACCTGGATTCTGCGGAGGTTTGTCCATTCGCTCTTGAGCGGGCCAATTCTGGAACGGCACAGCTTGCTTGGATCCTCGGCTACTCTCGCGGAGCGGGTCTCCGCGCTCGGTAAAGCGTAAGCCAAGCGCAACAAGAAGCCTATAGAGGAGACGTACCCATGCCGATAGAACGCCTCCCGGTGATGGTAGTACGGACGTACCAGGAAAGGAAGGCTCGGTAACGAAAGATTAACTAAAAAATTCATGAAACGTAACAGTAGTTTCGAACTGAAATCGCACGCTGTCTTGGTACCGTAATGGCACTAGCGCTGAGGGAGCGGCCTGGTATGCAGGTAGCAACTGCCAGAAATGATAGGAGATGGCGGCGGATGGATATGAGAAGCTCCTCACAGGGTGCGGCTGTGGAATTGCAGCTTAGATTGGACTAGCGGTACTGGATTGTGTTGTGGCGGGTTGAGGTCAGGGAAAGCCAAACTATTACTGAGGGGTGTCGAACGCATGAGTGCAAGCGCGGGTAGGATTCTGGCCACCGACAGAGTATTGCCACGGAATGTAAAGTCCAATGGAGCGATGCAGGTAGCGCCAAATGAATCGGGGAGAAAACCGCGGCCGGATGCCGCCCCAGAGTCCGGGATAAAGCTCAGGGTGTTTATCGCCGCGGACAATCGGCTGCTGCGGGAGGCGCTGGCGCGCATGCTTGCAAAAAAGGAAAGTATTGAGGTGACCGGTTTGGAGTTGCCGGTACCATTGCAAGCGGAACACGTGGCCCAAACGAATGCGAATGTCTTATTGCTTACGTCGCGAGGGGCGCTGAACGACGATTTGCTAATGATTCAGCAAGTGCGCGCGGCAGCTCCGGGAGTTCGAATCCTGCTGCTCGGCATGGCCAGTAGCGAGGCAGAATTCCTGCAATGCGTGCGCGCGGGCATCAGCGGATATTTGTTGCATGACGCTTCTTCCGAGGAGGTGCTGGAGGGAGTGCGCGCGGTGCATGCAGGCGAAGCAGTTTGTCCCGGGATGTTGTGCACGGCGCTGTTCCGGTATTTTGAGAGCGAAGCGGCGGCGCTGCCTTGCGCGAGCGCGGGGCGCAGGCTGGGCTTAACGCGGCGGGAGCAGCAGCTGATCCCGCTGATCGCGAAAGGTTTAACCAATAAAGAAATCGCTAATCATTTTTCGCTTTCCGAGCAAACGGTGAAGAACCATCTTTATCGGATGAAGCACAAGGTCGGCGCGGAAGACCGGCTGGATATAGTGCAGCTCTACCGGACGCAAGGATTCCTGGTTTAGCACCCAATCAGAAACGTCCCTCCGCACCCTTCGAAATCAGAGGGTCCGGAACCCCGACAGCACAACCACAACCTTCATATATGACTATCGTGGCCGCCGCACGTCTTGCCATTTTGATCGGTAACGATGCGAATCAACCCGTGCTCATGGTAGGTATAGAAAGAGAGGCTGCTCCAGGGCCAATCCTTGGGATGCTGGACTAAGCGTTCGCGCACCGGATTGGCGTGCATGTAATGCAGTTTTTCTTTCTTCTTGGCATGACTCCACACGTTAAAATCGTAGAAGCGGCGCTGCCAGAAGCGGCGGTCCTGCGTCAGCGTGTCACCGAAATTGAGCAAGAGTTGTCGGTTGGAAGCGCGCGGCGTTTCTTGCCGCGCATGGCGCGGGAGACGCGCTGCTTCGATACCTGCAGGACCCTGGAAACGGTCCCTTTGCCAGGCTCGCTGAGGAGAAGATGCACGTGGTCGGGCATGAGGACATAGCCCACTAGCGAGAATTGAAATTGTGTGCGGACTTGAGCGAGTGTCTTTAGGAAGAGATTTTTGGAGCGGGCGGTCTGCAGGTAAGGGCGGCGATGGTAACAGCAGAAGGTGAGGAAGTGGAGGTCTTTCTGACCATAGCAGCGTTTCAGTCGCTTGGGCATGAGGAAAGAGAAGAGTGACCCACCCTTTGCAAACGGCGCAAAGGGTAGGCCACCCTCGCAACTATACTCTAAGATGATATGAAAGATTGATACTCATAGTTTGCGAGCGGAACGGGAGGGAGAAGCATGCGCCACCGGCCGGGAGGCACTCAAACAATTACCACGACGAGGCAATTCGGAGGAGGCTACGAGAGTGAGATGTTGGATGAATTTTATCGTCGGGGCATTCCACCATAGACTTTCGTGCGCTTCCAGATAAAAAGTCCTACTGGAGCTAATTATTATCTATGTCAAAGATACAGAAGCTTTTGATAAGTTTTGGAGTTTTCTGGGCCTCGTTGTGGGTAGCTGCAGTTCTGGCGCAGCCGTTAGGCAAACTGACGGATAGAATTGTATACAGAGACGGAGTGCTCGATGCACTTGCAATGGGCATCATGAGTTCCATTGGGCGGGCGATTGCCGCAGCATTTGCGGGCGCCGTCATCACATTCGTAGTGCCGAACCGAAAACCTGAATCATGGGCGCTCGTCATTGCGGCACTTTATCTTGTAGCCTCGCCTGTCCGTCATCACTGGGGTTCGCCAGCGACTACTTGGGACCGACTGTGGCAAGGTGTTGATTTGTTGTTTCCTGCCGTTGCTTGCGTGGGTGCTGCGGTAGTTAGTGCACGCTTGCATCGAAGGAGAGCCGCTAATTCTACAGCAGTGGCCCCAACAAGCTGACTCACCGCCGAGAGCCGAGGAGCTTCAAATACGATCCCTTCGGCAGCTTCAAATACGATCCCTTTGGCAGACCGCTCAGCACATTGGAATTTGTCCCAAGGAAACGCACCGCCACGTGCGCTCTTGTTGAGCTGCCCCCTAGGTCCGCGCACGAGATCATACGACACCCGACCTTTGCAAACGGCGCAAAGGGTAGGCCACCTTCCATGGCGATCTGCTGATAGCGCGTGTGAAAATCACAGCCTATAATGAACATTGCTCGGCTCCTTCCTTCCGAGCCCTGGTCGTTAGCGCAACCAAGTCTACTCGGTCGAGGGAGCCGACGCCGTCATCTAATCAGCCGCCAAGCAAGTGTGGTTGCGGGGGGAGGGAGTAGAGAGGCGTGGCTGCAAAACTGTATATGAGGTATTTCTGGATTATTCTCAACTCCACGTTGGTAGCTCTGGCGTTTTGGGGTGGCTACAACTCAATGGCTCCAGGCCGGCTCCTTCACATCAACCCCGATCCGGTCGCGTGCTTGATCATTCTCCTGGCCATGCCCCTGTTTGCAGTGTGGAGTGTCAGGTACTCTATTCGGCGGTGGAAGTCGGACCCACTCTCCCATCCCTCATGGAATAGAAACCCTCTCAATTGGTGGCGTGATCCGCTGCAGTCGCTCTTTTTTTCGACATGCATAATGGCCGCAATGGCGATTGGAAGTGCTGTCCAGCATCCCGCCTTCGGTTCAGTTGGTTTTTGGACCCTAGGAGTGTACTGTTGCTTCGCCGTCGGACTATCGGTGGGACAGTTTTGGGTCTATCGGATCTTTCGCCAACGCATCGCCCGAACAGTATAGAAATGGCGAGCGCCAAGAAGAGCCATGCCTTCGGCATGGGGAGTGGGTATGACACGTCACCCCTAAAAGGGTGCTGCACAGCAACTTTGGCGGGTGGA
>DATBYP010000175.1:0-8754 GCA_036513675.1 Candidatus Acidiferrum sp. | reverse complement strand
TGGTCAGACTTTCCTGAACGATGCGGAATACCGAGATTTCCAATTCCTGTGAAAGGCGGGGTAAGTCGCGAGGCACCAGAACATCCGCGGCGATTCCGCTCCGTTTCGAAAACCCCTCGACGTAGATTCTCAGTGCTGCTCCCAGGCCGGCTTCGTCTAACATCGGCGGATGGAGCAAGTGCGAAATAGTTCGGACCTCCCCGGATAGCTGCTCGATGAGCTGCTTGCTGTCGGTCAGCAAACGGATGCCGTCGGTAGTGAGCTTTTCCCTTTTTCCGAAGGCTGCGAGGTTCATGCCGATGACCGCTAGCACCTGTCCGACGCTATCGTGCAGGTCGCGCGCAAAACGGCGTCTTTCTTCATCCTGCACGTTCAGCACGCTCGCGGTGAGCTGGCGTAGCTTTTCGTTGGCTTGCGCCAATTCCGCGGTGCGCTCGTTCACGGCATCTTCCATTTCAGCGCGGGCCGCGGTCAATCGTTCCTGAGTTCTCCGCGCACGATGGCCGATTGTGATTATGATTCCAGCGAACAACAAGAATCCGCCTAAGCCAAAAGCTTGCTGTGCTGATTCCAGCGAGAAAGACCCGAACGGCGGCAACAACCAATACCAAACGCCCAGAAGCATCAAGACCGTAGCGACGACGGAGGGACCGACGCCGCAGAACCAGGCGCAGAAGACCACGCCGGGCCAAACGGTGTGATAAGGGGCCGCGGAACCTAGCAGAGGTGTCAAAAGGAAACGTAACAAAAGTGCGAGACAGGCCGCTGCAACGGCTGCTGCGTAACGAGCAAAGATACTCTTCGGGTTGGATAGAGCGGTGAACACAGAGTTGAGGATTTAGGGTGGGGAAAAGGTACTACAGACGTTAGAACGAATGGTAGAGGGGACTTTTGTGGGCGCCTGGTCTTGGTGCTGTTTCCCGGGGCTTACGCACTTCGTCGCTGCGCGAATCAGGCCTGAAGGCCTGACCTACTCGCTACTGAGGCGCGCCTCTGGCGCTCGGGATGGCGAGGTGAACTCGCCGCTACACAGGGAAAGACGGGACAGCGGTCGAAGATTTTCGCGGGGCGGGGGCGGGAACACGGTAGGATTTCTGACGATGGCAACGCTTCTGGAAGCTCGCGAACTTAGGAAGAGCTACTCTCGTGCTACGGGTGTGCTTTCCGGAAACGGGCGGGGCCCTCGCTTTACGGCTGTGGACGGGGTGAGTTTTTCTGTTGCGGCTGGGGAGACGTTTGCGGTGGTGGGGGAGAGCGGTTGCGGGAAGACTACGCTGGCGCGAATGCTGTTGCGGCTGATCGAGCCGGATTCCGGGGAAATCGAGTTCGACGGGCGGAATTTGCTGGCGCTTGGCGGCGAGGAATTGCGGCGGCAGCGGCGGCAAATGCAGATGATTTTCCAGGATCCGTTTGCTTCGCTGAATCCGCGGATGCGCGTGGGGGAGATTGTGGGCGAGCCGCTGGCGATACACGAGCCGGGGCTTGCGAGGACAGAGCGGCGCGAACGCGTTGCCGCCACGCTCAAGCGCGTTGGGCTTACGGAGGATGCGCTGGCGCGCTATCCTCACGAATTTTCCGGGGGGCAGCGGCAGCGTATCGGGATCGCGCGCGCGCTGATTCTGCGGCCGAAGCTGATCGTTGCGGACGAGCCGGTTTCGGCGCTGGATGTTTCGGTGGGCGCGCAGGTTTTACTTTTGCTGCAGGAGTTGCAGCAGGAGTTTGCGCTTACTTACATTTTTATTTCGCATAGCTTGCCGGTGGTGGCGCAGGTGGCTACGCGCGTGGCGGTTATGCGGGCGGGGCAGTTTGTGGAGAGCGGGGCGGTGGAGCAAGTGTTGCGGCAGCCTGCACATGCTTATACGCGGGAGTTGCTGGCGGCTGTGCCGGAATTGCCTGGACATTGAGTACCGCGGCGAGTTTGAGAAACGCCCGGGTGGTGCCGCAATGGTAAAAGCGGTAGCAAGACTGCCGCACTCCAAAATGGGCGGCGAGACGGCGCGGCTACGGTCATGAAATTTTTGTGGTGTTTCGGCGTAATGAGGGGTAGAAGGCGGTAAGAAGGCGCCTGTAAGAGGCGCTTTGTGGTGGAGGAACCTCGATGGCTACAACTACGTCCCTGCCCGCGCCGGACGCGCAATCGCAGCCGGCAATCGGTGCTATTGGCCGGATCATTGGCGTGTTTTTTTCACCGAAGGCCACGTTTGAAGACATTGTTAGAAAACCGAGTTGGGTAGTCCCGCTTGTTCTGCTGACGCTGTTCAGCATCGGCGTGAGCTTCGCGATCAATCAGCGAATTAATTGGCGTGAGTTCATGACCCAGCAAATTGAGAAGAGCCCGCAGTCCGCGAACATGAGCGCGGAGCAGAAGGAGCAGCGCATCGAAGGCGGGGCGAAATTTTCGCCTATGCTTACGTGGACGATCGGAGTTTGCGGGCCGATTATTTTTACGCTGGTCGTGGCTCTCGTTATGTGGGGTGCTTACAACCTGCTGGGCGGTGCCAACACAAATTTCGGGACCTCGTTTGCAATTACTGCGCATGCGGCTCTAACCGGGCTGGTAAGCAGCTTGCTTTTCATTCTCGTCTTGTATTTGAAGCCGCCGGGAACTGTTGATTTGGAGAACCCCGTGGCGACCAATCTTGCGGCGGTCTTGCCGGACGATTCCGCGAAGTGGCTGGTGGCGCTGTTGAAGTCGATGGATATTTTCACGTTCTGGACACTGATCTTGCTGGCCATCGGTTTCGCGGCCACGAATCCCAAGAAGCTGCGGGGAAGCAAAGCGTTCATGATTGCGTTCAGCGTGTGGGCCATTTATGTGGTCTGTCGAGTTGGCGGGGCTTGGATTTTCTCCTGATACACTCAGTGGGTGAGTTTTTCGTTTGAAATAGAGAAGAAGGATGCGGCGACGTCCGCGCGGCGCGGGAAGCTGCGTTCGCCGCACGGAGTCATCGAGACGCCGGCGTTCATGCCGGTGGGCACTGCGGCGACGGTCAAGGCGTTGACGCAAGAGGCGCTGGAAGAGCTCGGCGCTTCGATCATTCTCGCCAACACCTATCATCTATATTTGCGGCCGGGGCATGAGTTGATTCGCAAGCTTGGCGGCTTGCATCGATTTATGTCTTGGCCGCGGGCGATTCTTACCGATTCGGGCGGCTATCAGGTCTTCAGCCTGTCCGAGCTGCGCAAAATTACCGATGAGGGTGTGCGATTTCGGTCGCACCTGGATGGCTCGGAGCATCTGCTCACGCCGGAGAAGGCGGTGGAGGTGCAGCTCGCGTTGGGGTCGGACATTGCGATGGTGCTGGATGAGTGTATTGAGACTCCGGCGCCACGCGAGCTGGCGGAGGTGGCTGTTCGGCGCACGACGGAGTGGGCGCGGCGGGCGCGGAATCACTTTTTGCAGTACGCACGACGCAACGGCGAACTTACGCAGTGGCAGTTCGGGATTGTGCAGGGGGCGACATTCGCGGATTTGCGGAGGGAGAGCGCTCGGCAACTGCTCGAGCTCGATTTTCCTGGCTATGCGGTGGGCGGGCTGGCAGTGGGTGAGCCGCACGCAATGACCTGCGAAATGGCCGGGGAGGTAACTTTTCTGATTCCTGGAGACCGGCCGCGCTATCTAATGGGAGTGGGTCGGCCCGAGCAATTGGCCGATTACGTGGCGCTGGGCATCGACATGATGGATTGCGTGCTGCCGACGCGGGCGGCGCGCCACGCCTGTTTGTACACCAGCGATGGCCGGGTGCTGATCAAGAATGCGCGTTATGCGCAGGACGCGCGGCCGATTGACGCGCAATGTTCGTGCTCGGTTTGCCGGCGGTATACGCGAGCGTATTTGAGGCATCTTTTCGCCGCGGGAGAAATTACAGCGGCGATTTTGGCGACGCATCATAATGTCCACTTTTACCTTGACATAATGCGGCAAATCCGCGAGGCTATCGGGTTTGGAAACCTAGCGAAATTCTCATCTGCGATGCACGCGCGCTACGCGGAGGGTCCAGCCTGAAGGGTAAACAGGCTGAACGCCACGCAGCTCGGGAATGTGACCGAGTCCGAAGGGCGCGCGGGCCGTCCGCACGGCACCACCAGAAGAGAGCGCGTAGGGTTAGTGGAAGCGGGGAAAACCCCGCGGTAAGGTGTTGCTATCTCCCGCGAGGTGCCTAAGGCACGGCCGCACGACAGAAATGGCCATCCAGTGGGCGCAGCGGAATAGAAACGGAAGGAAGTCACTCAGGAAATATGTTCGCCACGATGACATTGCAGATTCCGAGCGGCCTGGGCTCCGCGCTGAGCAGCCCATTGGTGATGATGGTCATCGTAATGGGTATCTTTTACGTAATGCTCATTCTGCCGCAGCAGAGGCAACGGAAGAAGCTGCAGGCCATGCTGTCGGCGCTCAAGGCCGGGGACAAAGTGATCACCAATGGCGGCATCTATGGAGTTATCAATGGCATTGACGGCGACACAGTCATATTGAAAATCGCCGACACTGGTTCGTCTCCGGTAAAAATCCGCATTGCGCGTTCGGCAATTACGCAGGTGGAGGCATCGGAAGATGCGAAATAAGCCCACCGGCCTTCCGATTACGCGCCGCAATTTTTAACTATGAATCCTAATTTGAAGTGGAAAGCTGTTTTCATCGCCGTCGTTATTATCGGGTGCGTCTACGGCCTGCTTGGGTTGCCGACGTTTCCGACCTCCGCAGCAGACGTGAAATCGAATTTCGCGCACCAGATCAAGCTCGGCCTCGACTTGCAGGGAGGCACACACCTGATTTTGCAGGTGCAAGTGCAGGAAGCCATTGCGCAGGAGACGGACCAGACCGTTGACCGCCTGACGAACCAGTTGCGGGCGAAAAACATTCGATACGATGAAGTGCGGCGCGTGGATGATACGCACGTTGTGGTCCGCAACATTTCTTCGGACCAGTTGTCCGATTTTCGCGACTTGGTCGCGTCGCAGTTGCAGAATGTATGGGATATGTCGCCCACGGCGGGCGAGCGCTCTAGCTATACGCTTTCGCTCCGGCCGAGCGCGGTTGCCGCGATTCAAGAGCAGACGATGCAACAATCGCTTGAAACCATCGAGCGGCGCATCAACGCACTGGGTCTGACCGAGCCGATCATTCAGCGGCATGGCCGCAACGACAACGAAATCCTTGTGCAGCTTCCTGGGGAAGGGGATCCGTCGCGCGCGACAGCGGTGATTCAAGCCGGGGGACAGCTGGAGTTGCGGTTGGTCGAAGACCCGAGCCCTTATCCTTCGCAGACCGCGGCACTCGCCGCGCACGGCGGTGTATTGCCTCCGGGAACCGAGCTTGTACAGGGCCGCGCGGAAAGCCGCAACCCGGCAACAGATACTGGCGAGGTTTGGTACGTTCTCAACCGGACGTCAGTTGTAACCGGCCGCGACCTGCGCAGCGCGACGGAGAACCGCAACACGAACAATCCCGGGCAGTGGCAAGTGAACTTTTCCTTGTCGGCGGAAGGTGCTCACCGGTTTGGGCCGTTCACGGAACAGAATGTGCATCGGCAGATGGCCATCGTTCTCGATCACAAGGTCTACTCGGCGCCCGTCATCAACAGCCGCATCGACGATCAAGGTTTCATCGAGGGCAATTTCAGCGAGGCATCTGCCCACGACCTGGCGCTGGTGCTGCGCGCGGGCGCGCTCCCGGCTTCTATCAAGTACTTGGAGGAGCGCACTGTAGGCCCGTCTCTAGGTGCAGACTCCATCCGTCACGGCGTGCAAGCGTCCGTTCTGAGCTTGCTGGTGGTGATGATCTTCATGCTGTTCTACTACCGGCTATCGGGCGGGAACGCCGTGCTCGCGTTAATCCTGAACCTGGTTATTCTTCTGGCCGTGCTGGCCGCCTTTGGCGCGGTTCTGACGCTGCCGGGCATCGCTGGCGTAATTCTGACCATCGGCATGGGCGTAGATTCGAACGTGCTGGTGTTCGAGCGTATTCGCGAGGAGTTGCGCAATGGGAAATCGCCGGCGTCAGCCGTGCAAGCCGGCTTCGACAAAGCCTTCCTGACCATCATCGATACCCACGTCACGACGGTCGTTTCCGCTTTCTTCCTCTTTCTGTTCGGCACCGGGCCCATCCGGGGCTTTGCGATCACCTTGACGATAGGTTTGATTGCCAACGTTTTCACGGCCATTTATGTTTCCAAGACAATTTTCGAGTATCACCTGACGAAGATGGATCGCCAGGCGGAACTGAGCATTTGATTTCGTACTAGGACTGCTACGGCTATTCCAGGCGCGGTACTTTGGGCCCTTCCGTTCATCTAAATTCGGTCGGTCACGGTTGCGGGAACAAAGGGATGCCCACTGGAGTCTAAAGAAGGGAAGTAAGTGTGGCATGATCGAGTTCTTCAAAGAACCCAACATCGACTGGATGGGTAAAGCGAAGTATTTTTATGCCCTCAGCGCAATTTTGCTCCTGGCCGGCTGGACTTCCGTTTTCCTAAATCACGGTCTTCGCTACAGCATTGACTTCAAGGGTGGCACGAACGTCGACGTACGCTTTGCGCAGACTCCCAACGTCGACCAAATCCGCAAAGGCTTAACCGCTCAGGGGCTCGGGAACAGTGAAATCCAGAGCATTAGCAGCGGCGGGTTGGCGTCGAACTCGAATGAAGTCCTAATTTTCGTCGAACAGAAGGGCCAGGGCGGCGATGAAGCGCTGGACACCGCGCGAACTCAGGTTATTACCGCGCTGAACTCCATCTACGGTGTAAAGGATTCCAGTAAGCCGGACTTCAACGCCGCGACCCCTTCGTCTCTCGCTACGGTTCTGAACGCCAATGACCCGCTGCACCTTTCGATCAATGCGGGAGACCGTTACCAGCAATTGGCAAAGAAGATTTTGACATACCGCGACGATACCAAGGGCGGCGTGCTGAGCAATTTCGATGAGCTTTCTCGCGCGGACGGCGTTACGCCAACGGTGTTGGCCACGTTAAAGAGCAACTACGCGCTCGGAAGCTTCGCGATTCGCAACGTCGAGGTAGTCGGCCCCAAGGTGGGTGGCGAGCTTCGCCGGCAGGCCATCTTTGTAACCCTCTATGCTTTGGCGGGCATGCTGGTATATATTGCCTTCCGATTCGAGTGGGTTTACGGGGCCGCGGCTGTCCTTGCCGTTTTTCACGACGTTTTGATTACCCTGGGTTTTTTCTCATTACTGAAATTCGAGATATCGCTGACCGTGATAGCGGCGCTTCTCACACTCGTCGGATATTCGATGAACGATACCATCGTCATCTTCGATCGCATTCGCGAGAACAATCGCTTGCTGCGCCGCGAGTCGTTCGCCGACGTGGTCAACAAATCCATCAATCAAACATTGTCGCGAACGATTTTGACCAGCGGTCTGACTTTCCTTACCGTGCTCGTCCTGTTCCTGATGGGCGGCCAGGTGCTTCGTGCTTTCTCCTTTGCCCTGGTGGTGGGGATTGTGGTAGGAACGTACTCCAGTTTTGGTATTGCTGCTCCGCTTGTGGTCGCCTGGAATCGTTGGCGCGGCCAGGGAGCGGTAGCAGGTCCCGGACCCGCAGCCGGCAATAAAACCCGCAGTAGCGAAAGCGTACCAGCGCGTCTCGCGCCTGCCGGGAGGAGGTAATCATCCATGTTTGAAGATATGGTGGTTTCGAGTCCGCACCCGTCGAAGACGAACAAGCCATGGACCGTTGTAGTGTCCATGATTGCTCAGACGATTTTCCTAGCCATTCTGATCCTTATTCCGCTGATCTACACAGAAGCGCTGCCGAAGACGATGATGGCGACGATGCTCACCGCCCCGCCTCCGCCGCCCCCGCCTCCGCCGCCACCGGTGCAGACGCAGGTGGTGCACGTCAAGCCGCAGGTCCACTTGATGGACGCCGGTAAACTTGTGCAGCCGAAGGTCATTCCTAAAGACATCAAGATCATCAAAGAAGACGCGCCAGACGTAAACGCCGGTATGCAAGGCGGTGTTCCCGGTGGCGTTGCCGGCGGTTCCATGGGCGGCGTGATTGGCGGCGTAATTGGTGGCATGGGCGGAGCGCCGCCCCCGCCAAAGCCGAACGTGCAGCGCATTCGCCAGGGCGGTAGCGTGCAGGCCGCAATGCTTGTGAACAAAGTGCAGCCGGTTTATCCGCCGCTCGCGCGTCAGACCCGCATCTCCGGCACTGTGCGTTTGCACGCCCTCATCTCCAAGTCCGGCTCGGTAGAGTCTCTGGAAGTTATGTCCGGACATCCGTTGCTGGTGCGCGCCGCGATGGACGCCGTGCAGCAATGGAGATACAAGCCGACGCTGCTCAACGGCGAACCGGTGGAGGTCGATACCACGATCGACGTCATTTTCTCGCTTAACCAGTAGTACGGCACACTGCTTCGGTCGTGGGGCCGGCGCAGCGTTCCGCGTATCAAGAATTTTGCAAACACTTTAAGGAGCAAACGAATGGTAGCTACTCTTTACGTTCACGCGATCCTCTTCCTGTTTCAGACGGGGAACCCAGGCGCGTCCAGTTGGGACCTCCGCTCAATGTGGTCCCAGATGAGCGCCCTGCCCCGTACCGTAGTTGTTATTCTGTTCGTTCTGTCCATTTATTCCTTCGGCGTGATGATTGACCGGGCGCTTATGTATAGTGCCGCCCGCAAGCAATCGCGCGTCTTTGTGCAGCAAGTGGCCGGCGCCCTCAAGGATGGCAAGCTCGACGAAGCCATCGCCATCGCCGAGCGCAACAAGAAGAGCCACATTGCCAAGGT
>DATBYP010000174.1:0-4138 GCA_036513675.1 Candidatus Acidiferrum sp. | reverse complement strand
GCCGCGCAGCCCTGCAGCTCTACGCCGCGCAGTATTACCGCCATGTCGAAGCCTTCCCCAAGCATCTCCGCGTTCTGGCCGCTCGCACCGAAGGACCGCTGCGCGACACGGTACTGGAAAATCTCGCCGAAGAAGAAAATCCCAGCGCCCCGCACCCCAAGCTCTGGCGGGATTTCGCAGCCGCCGTCGGAGTCGGTGAAGACGACATCACCTGCTGCCCCGCTCTGCCCGGCACGCAAACCGTAGTCGCCACGTTCCGCGAAATTTGCGGCGACCGTCCCGTAGCCGAAGCCGTCGCCGCCCTCTACGCCTACGAAGCGCAAGTCCCCGAAATTGCCAGCACCAAGATCGACGGCCTGCGCAAATTCTACGGCGTGGAAAAGCCCGCCGCCCTGGCCTACTTCGCTATCCACGAAGAAGCCGACAAAGCGCATCGCGAAGCCTGGCGCACTTGGCTCAACGAACACGCCGACATCACCAGCAATGACGAAGTCGTTGCGACTGCCAACGAAGCCCTAACCGCCCTCTGGGGCGCCCTGGACGCCGTCCACCACACCCGCAATTAATCACAACGAACGGGAACATCTTGCAAAGAAAAAAGGCCCGGCAAAACTTTGCCGGGCCTTCCTCTTCTCTGCGAGTCGCTGTGCGACTCAGCGTTATCTTTTCTCTTTTTACTCCGAAGCTGCGCTTGCCCCGCCGGTGCTTCCGCCGCCGCCAGTCCCAGCCGCTTCCTTCTTCTGCTGCTTCTCCCGCGCCTCGCGAATCAACGCCTTGCGCGACAGCCGAACCTTGTTGCCCTCGATCGAGAGCACCTTGACCAGCACCTGGTCGCCCAGCTTCAGCTCATCGCGGACATCGCGAATGCGATGCTCCGAAATTTCGCTGATGTGCAGCAAGCCATCCGTGCCCGGGAAAAGCTCGACGAACGCGCCGAACTCAGCCAATCGCACAACTTTGCCGAGATAGGTCTTGCCGATCTCCGCCGAAGCCGTCACTTCCCTCACCATTTGCAGAGCGGAATCACCTCCCGCGCCGCTGGTCGAGAAAATGTGCACCGTGCCGTCTTCCAGCACGTCAATCTTCACGCCCGTGGCCTCAATGATCGACTTGATCTTCTTTCCGCCCGGACCGATCAAATCGCGAATCTTGTCCGTAGGAATGTGCAGCTTGTACAACCTCGGGGCGAACGTCGAAATGGAAGTGCGACCCTCGGTCAGCGTTTTGTCCATGGTGTCGAGAATTTCCAGCCGCGCCTTCTTCGCCTGGGCCAGCGCCTCGCGCATCATGCCAATGCTGATGCCCAACACTTTGATGTCCATCTGCAGCGCGGTGATTCCCGCGCGCGTGCCGGCCACCTTGAAGTCCATATCGCCGTAGTGGTCTTCCGCACCGGCAATATCCGTCAAGATCGAATATTTCTTGTCGTCGCCGACCACCAAGCCCATGGCGATGCCCGCGCAAGGCGCCTTCATCGGCACGCCAGCATCCATCAGCGCCAACGAGCCACCGCAAACGGTAGCCATCGACGACGAGCCATTTGATTCCAAAATGTCGGAGACCAGACGCATTGCGTACGGGAAGTCCGCCTCGGGCGGAAGCAAATTCACCAAAGCCCGTTCCGCAAGCGCGCCGTGGCCAATTTCACGACGTCCCGGCCCGCGCAAAAACTTCACTTCGCCCACGCTAAACGGCGGAAAATTGTAGTGCAGCATGAAACGCTTGAACTGGTCCTGCTCGAACAGCAGGTCCAGCCGCTGCATATCTTCCTTCGTGCCCAGCGTCAGCGTTGCCAACGCCTGTGTCTCTCCGCGCGTAAACAGCGCCGAGCCGTGCACCCGCGGCAACAAGCCCACTTCGCAGGTGATCTGCCGGATCTGATCAAACGCGCGCCCGTCTGGACGCCGGCGCTTGTTCAAAATGTCGTCGCGGAAACATTCCTCGCGCAATCTCTCGAAGGCTCGCTTGGCCAGCGTGCGCTTCTCTTCGTCATCTTCGGGAATGGCTTCGACAATCTCGTCCTTCAGCGCATCGACGAGGTGATAGCTATCTTTCTTCGGATGCTTCTGCGTATCCAACGCATCGTGCAAGCGGTCGCCATACTTCTTCCCAATTTCCTTGTACAGCCCCTGATCAAACGGCAGCGGCGCGACGGTTACCTTTTTCGGATTGATCTGCTTATATAATTCCTTGATTGCGCCAACAATCTTCTTGATCTGCGCGTGCCCGAACTCCAGCGCATCCACCACTGCTTCTTCGGAAACTTCCAGCGCGCCGGATTCCACCATCACGATCGCGTCTTCCGTTCCGGCAATGACGATATTCAGCAAACTCTTCTTCTGGTCAGCCACCGTAGGATTCGCCACCAACTGCCCATCCAGCAACCCCACGCGCACCGCCGCAATCGGCTTCTCGAACGGCAGGTCCGAAACATAGCAAGCGGCCGAAGCTCCCGTAACCGCAATCACGTCCGGATCGTTGTCGCTATCGGCAGACAGTACCATGCTGACAATCTGCGTCTCATTTCGCCATGATTCCGGGAACAGCGGCCGCATCGGCCGGTCAATCAGCCGTGAAGTCAAAATCTCCTTCTCAGAAGGCCGTCCTTCGCGCTTAAAAAATCCGCCCGGAATCTTTCCCGCTGAGTACGTGTTCTCGCGATAGTCCACCGTCAACGGCAGAAAATCGCGGTCGTTCGCCGTCGGCGCCATGCAAGCCGTGGTGAGCACCACCGTATCCCCGTACCGCGCCACAATCGCGCCGTTCGCCTGCTTGGCAATTTTGCCCATCTCCAGAATCAGCGGACGCCCGCCTACCTCTACCGTCACTTGGTGTGGAGCAGGCGTAACATTATTTTCAGACATACCCATTTTCCTTTTAGCTCCGCCTCAGCGAAGCATTTCTGCGGAGAATGCGTCTCCGCTCATTTGTAAGTAGAAAGAGATGAGAGGCTGCAAGAGGTTGACGCTAACGCCGGACTACACCAAGAAAAACGCCGGCCAAACTACAGCCGATCGCCGTCATTTACGGGCGGCAAAAACATCCGCCGACACACTTCCACTCTGATTTTCTGCTCGTGGATGCCGCCCACCTAGGCGGCTACTTGCGCAGGCTAAGGCGTTCAACAATCTCTCGGTACCGATCCGGGTCCCGGCGGTTGAGATAGTCCAGCAAACGCCGACGTTTGTTTACCATCATGATCAACCCGCGGCGGGATGCGTGGTCTTTTACGTGGGACTTGAGGTGCGTCGTCAGGTAGTTGATCCGCTCGCTCAGAAGCGCGATCTGCACTTCTGGTGAGCCTGTGTCCTTAATATGAGCTCGGAACTGTTCGATCAACACTGCTTTGGCTTCGCTCAAGTGCCCCTCTCCGTCGTCCCCTGAATTTTTTCTCTTCTCTTCGACCATTTCAGGCTAACACAATACAAACAAAACTGTAAAGCAATCAGAATACTCACTGGAGAGGCAAACTTCGGCCCGCAGCACCTCGACAAACGCAAAATACGTGCGTCTAACCCCAAGGGCGGCGGATTCTTCCGCGCCGCAAACCCGCTCAGGCCGTGGTAGAGTTCCACCCTCGGAGGATATGACATGCGTAAACCAATCATCGTGGGCAGCGCCTTGATTGCAACTCTCACCGTCGCGGGCTTCGTAGTTCTCGCTCAGCAAGACAAATCATCTCGCCCTAGCCCTCCTGCGAAAGCAGAGTGCAAGCTCCCCAATGGCAAGACCGTGACCGTGGATTACTCCAGCCCCCGCGCCAAGGGGCGTAAAATTTTCGGTGGCCTGGTGCCTTACGGCCAAGTGTGGCGCGCCGGAGCAAATGAAGCCACCACCTTCGTCACGGCCTCTGACATCAACGTCGGCGGCAAAACTGTTCCGGCCGGCAAATACACCATTTTTACGATTCCCGGCGAAGACAAATGGACTCTGATCATCAGCAAGAAAACCGGTGAATGGGGCACTGCCTACCCGGGCGGGGAAAACGATTTAGCCCGTATCGACATGAAAGTGTCGAAAACTTCAGCGCCCGTTGAGAACTTCACCATCGCCTTCGATCAAAGCGGAAACGGCTGCACCCTGCGCATGGAGTGGGAAAACACGCGCGCCTCCGTCGAAATCACCCCGAAGTAGTTCA
>DATBYP010000173.1:0-4825 GCA_036513675.1 Candidatus Acidiferrum sp. | reverse complement strand
CTGCGATGCGCGCGGTGCGCAGGAAAACCTGAAGATAGAGCGGATTCGTGAACAGCGCGCGATAGTTTTGCAGATTCCATTGTTGGACGACGAAGCCGTCGCGGACGAGCCAGAAACTGTGAGCGAACATGAGAGCGTAAGGAAGGAGCAAGAATAGGCTGATCCAGAAGAGCGGTGGGGCGGCAACGAGCGTCTTGTATGTACGTGAGTACATTTTTCCGGCTTTCGGCTAATCGCGAATGCGTACTGCGTCGCGCGGCGAAAAAACAAACTGATGCTCTCCCTGCAGGGGATCGCCCGCGGGAACGCGCACGCGAAGAATTTGACCGGCGCACTCAACCTCGAGCAACTCGGTTGATCCAGCATAGGTCTGCTGGCGTATGGTGGCTTTGAATGTCATGTACGGCGCGGCCATAGCAGCCGCGGAATCAAGAAAGCCCTTGATGGCCTCAGGGCGCAGCGAAAACGTCGCTGGGCCATCCGGGCCCGTGACGGGGTAAATGCGTATCGCTCCACAGGTTGCGCACTCGCCGCGGACTTCACCGCGCAGAAGATTTGTTTGTCCGATGAATTGCGCCGCGTAAGCGGTGGCTGGGCGCGAATAGATTTCGCGAGGCGGCGCAACTTGTTCGAGTGCGCCGTTGCGAAGGAGCGCAATGCGATCGGAGAGGGCCATAGCCTCGTCTTGATCGTGCGTGACGAAGAGGAAAGCGATGCCGATTTCGCGTTGCAGAGCTTTCAGCTCGCTCTGCATCTGCTTGCGCAGGTTGGCGTCAAGAGCGGAGAGCGGCTCGTCGAGCAACAAGAGCTGCGGACGATTGATGAGGGCGCGGGCGAGAGCTATGCGCTGCTGCTGACCACCGCTGAGAGTCGCTGGGCGAGCGTCGGCGAAGTCTCTCATTTTCACCATACCCAGGGCATCTTCCACGCGCGCGGCAATTTCGTTTTTCGGAGCGGACTTCACCCGGAGGCCATAAGCGACGTTTTCGCGGACGTTCAGGTGCGGAAAGAGCGCGTAATTTTGGAAGACGGTATTTACGCGGCGTTTGTACGGGGGAAGCGTGTCCAGACGCTCGCTGCTCATCCAGATCTCGCCGGAGGTGGGCTGCTCGAACCCGGCGATCAAGCGAAGAAGCGTGGTTTTGCCGGAACCACTTTCACCGAGAAGAGTAAGGAATTCGCCGCCGGCGATTTGAAGAGAAATATTTTTAAGAACTTCGGTTTGGCCGAAGCGTTTGGCGATATCGCGGATTTCGAGGAGAGAAGTGCTGCCGAGACGCGCACTCTGCGCCGAGATGGCGTCAGCGGCGCTCACTGCGCGCTTTTTACCTCATTCCAGATTTCGTTATATTTAGCCCGCCGGGGTACGTCCTGCCAGAAATAAATGCGCTTCATGTATTCGTCAGGATTATCAAGGTGCAGGCTCTTTCGCTCGTCTGGAGTAAGAAGCTCAGAGGTAGCGGGATTTGCTGGAGTGTATTGAGTAACATCGGCGACCAGCTTCTGCGTCTTCGCCTGAATCATATATTCGAGGAATTGTTGCGCGAGTTCCTTGCGAGGGCTTGCCGCCGTGATCATCAAATGGTCGATCCAGCCGGTAGTATTCTCTTTGGGGATCGTTTCGGCGATCGGAAAATTGAGTTTGCGAAGCTGATTGGTCATTAACGGCCAGCCCATGGCTGCAATGACCTCGTGATTTTGAAACAGATTCGTGAGCTCGCCTCCGGTGGCCCAATATTTGCGAATGTTGGGTTTGAGCTCGATGAGTTTTTTCTTCACAGCTTCGAGCTGAGCATCGGTCAGGTTATAGAGCTGATTCGGGTCGGGCTTGTCGTCGCCAAGAACCTGCGCGGCCATGTAGACGCTGGAGAGCTCATCCCAGAGAGAAATCTTGCCCTTGTACTTGGAATTCCAGAGAACGCTCCAGGAGTCCGGCGCTTGTGGGAACGCCGACGTGTCGTAGAGCAGGGGATTGGGGCCCCAAACGAACGGCACGCCGTAGGTTTGGCCTTTGTCTTTAACCAGCGGAGAATCGCGGAGCCTCGAGGAAAGCTGACTGTAAGAAGGAATCTTCGAGAGATCGAGCGGGGCAGCAAGCCCGGCGCGGACTATAGAAGTGGCGACGTCGCTGGAAGGCGAGATGACATCGTAATTGGAGGCGCTTCCGCCGCGAAGTTTGGCCACGAGCTCGTCGCTGGAGCCCATGTAGGCGGCGACCACTTTGCAATGGTGAGATTGCTCGAAAGGTTGAAGGAAGGATGGGTCGGCGTAGCCTTCCCACACGAGCAGGCTCAATGTTTCGGGTTTCGGCTTGCAGGCGCCGAGTGCGGCGGCGAACACGATGGTGCAAAACAGCAGCGAGCGTCGCGTCATTATGGCTAGTCCTCGCACTTTACTGTGCTGGCGCTTGATAGACTACACGCCCGCCGACGATAGTCGTCAAGACTTTGGTTTGCCCGATGCGATGCGGATCGATTTCGAAAATATTCTGCGAAATAATAATGAGATCGGCGAGTTTGCCGCGCTCGATGGAACCTTCGGTTTTCTCGCGGCGTCCCGCAAAAGCGGCGCCGAGCGTATACCCTCTAACTGTTTCCTCAATAGTTAGCCGCTGCTCTGGAACAAAGCCAGTCTCCGGCTTGCCTTCGCTGGTCTGGCGGGTGACGGCGGTCTGAATGCCCTCCCAGGGATTCAGCGTCACGACCGGCCAATCGCTGCCGAACGCCAGACGTCCCCGAGCATTTGAAATACTTTTCCACGCCCACGCACGCGAGGCTCGGTCGGGGCCGGCGTTGCGGGCCCAAACGTCCATCGTATTAGTATCGGGATACGAATGTAACGGCTGCATGCTGGCGATAACGCCGAGCTTGCCGAACCGAGGGATGTCGGCAGCGGTCACCGTTTCGATGTGTTCGATGCGCGGACGGCGATCGCTTGTGTGGTTGACCTCTTCTGCGTCCCGGTAGGCATCCAGCGCGGTGCGAACTCCATACTCACCGATGGCGTGAGTGAAAAGCTGGAGTCCGCGCTTATCGAGCTCGGCGACCGCGGCAGTGTATTTGACTGGATCCCAAAACAGTTTCCCCTTAGTCGAGGGATCATCGCTGTAGGGCTCCAGCATGGCCGCGGTGTGTGATTCGATGACGCCGTCGATCATCATTTTCACGACGTTTGTGTCAATCCAGTCGTCGTGAAATTTCTTTCGAGCTCCTTCGATGGCATCGAGATCACTCGGGCGAAGCTCCGGCGGATTCAGGAAGTAGGCAATGTAGAATCGCAGCGTCTGCTGCCCTTGCCGGCGCAACTCGTCGTAAAGATCGAGATGCTCAAAGTCACCACCGGCGCTGTGAACGCGAGTGAGGCCGTGTTCATTAGCCCATTTCATGCCGGCGCGCAAGGCGGTGAGGTTTTCGTCGCGAGAGGGCTTGGGAACAACTCGCGAAACGAGTTGCTGCGCTGATTCTTTCAGCGCGCCGGTGGCTTCGTGCGTTTTCGGATCACGCACAATCGCGCCATTCGGAGGATCGGGAGTGGTGCTAGTAATTCCGGCGATGGCCAAGGCTTTAGAATTGGCCCAGTAGGTGTGCCCATCATAGCCCTCGAGTAAAACGGGGCGATCGGCGAAGACTTCATCGAGATATTTTTTGTGGGGCAAAGCTTCGGGGCCGAACATGGCGTAATTCCAGCCGCGTCCCAGCACCCAATCCTTGCCGGGATGTTTGGCGGCATAATCACGCAATCGCTGCTGGATATCGGCAGCGTCCTTTGCACCTTCGAGGTTCACGCGGCCGAGGCTGAGGGAGCCGTCGAGGAAATGAATGTGGCAATCGACGAACCCGGAAAGGACCAAATGGCCGCCTGCTTCAATCACTTGCGTTGCGGCCGAGCGGAGTTTGAAGATTGTTTGTTCATCTCCGACCGCGATGATTTTTCCATCGCGGATGGCCAACGCCTGCGCCCAGGGCTGCGTGCTGTCGCCCGTATACACTTTGCCGGAAGCGATGATGGTGTCAGCGGTGGGTATAGGTCCCGATGCCAGCGCTGCTGTAAATGAAAGAGCGAGGACGGCAACAGGGAAAATGCGTCGAGTCATCACAGTTCACCTCAAAACGTTGGCGGAGTATTGACCCAGAGCAGCCACGCTTCGGTGCGGCCGGGATTGCGCCAGCGGTGCGGCGTGGAGCTTTCGAAATAGAGACTGTCGCCCGTTTTGAGGCGGTAATGCTCGGTGTCACCTAGCCAAATTTCGAATTCGCCGCGGAGAACGTGGAGAAATTCCTCGCCTTCATGCGAGTAGGATTCACCGCTGCCGCCGCGACGTTTTATTCGGAAAAGATGCGGCTCCATCGCGGTGTTGCCCCAGGCGAGGAGTTCCATGCGCACGCCCGCATTCGTCTCCAGAATTTTCCTTTGCGCAGGCCGTACGAGGCG
The DNA here is from genome assembly GCA_036513675.1 of Candidatus Acidiferrum sp. Lineage (GTDB taxonomy): Bacteria > Acidobacteriota > Terriglobia > Acidiferrales > UBA7541 > Acidiferrum. Next base: position 394 of record DATBYP010000173.1, on the reverse strand, counting down.
GGGATTTTCGCCGGCAGTTTCGAAAAGGGAAAGAATATTGGTGCGATAGAAGCGCGCAAGGCGGCGCAAGGTGGCCACCGAAGAATGCATCTGGCCGCGTTCGAGCGAGCTGAGAAAACCGACAGAGACTCCCGTGGCGCGTGCCACTTGCGCGAGCGAAAGCCCGCGGCGCGTGCGCAGACGGCGAAAGCGCTGGCCTGGGAGAGTCGCGGCTTCCGCGGGCAGCGGCACGGCGCCCTGGCGTTTCAGCACATGAACGATCGCCGGCGGATTTAGTCCGCGGGCGCGGCGAAGGAAAAGCGCGCGCTGCAGCAAACGCACATCGGCTTCGGTGTACAGGCGATAGCGGCTCTTGGTGCGTTGCGGAGCGACCAAGCCCAGAGCCTCCCACGCG
>DATBYP010000172.1:0-14822 GCA_036513675.1 Candidatus Acidiferrum sp. | reverse complement strand
GGCGTCCGCCTCCGAGGATTTCGCCGAGGACGATCTGTTTGCGCTGGTGCGATCGACTTATCCTTATCGCGCTCTGCCGAGAAAAGATTTTGACGCCGTCATCGAGATGCTGTCGGAAGGGATCGCCGGCGCATGGGGACGGCGCGGCGCGTTCCTGCATCGCGATCAGGTGAACGCGCAAGTGCGCGGACGCCGTGGCGCGCGGCTCGCTGCCATTACAAGCGGCGGCGCAATCCCAGAAAATTCCCTCTACTCCGTGGTCGCGCAGCCGGAAGGCATCACTATCGGCACGGTGGACGAAGACTTCGCCGTCGAAAGCCTCGCGGGCGACATCATGCTGCTCGGAAACACTTCCTGGCGCATCCGTCGTGTCACCTCCGGCAGCGTACTTGTCGAAGACGCGCAAGGCGCGGCGCCCAACGTGCCTTTCTGGCGCGGTGAAGCTCCCGCTCGCACCGACGAGCTTTCCGGTCACGTCGCCGATCTCCGAGAACAAATCAGTTCGCTAGTTCCGCGCTCTTTATCGGCCCCCGAGAAGCAGGATCGAGCCGATTTCGCAGAAGCCGTAGACTGGCTCAAGGCCGAATGTGGGTTAGATCAGCCCGGCGCCGAACAGGCGGTTGAATATGTCGCCGCCGGCCGCGCAATCCTCGGCGCCATTCCCACGCAAAAAACCGTCATCGCCGAGCGCTTTTTCGACGAAAGCGGCGGCATGCAGCTCATCATCCACGCTCCCTTTGGCGCTCGCATCAACAAAGCCTGGGGACTGGCGCTTCGCAAACGTTTTTGCCGCTCCTTCAATTTTGAGCTGCAGGCCGCCGCCACTGACAATGGACTGAATATTTCTCTTAGCGAACAGCACAGCTTCCCGCTCGGCGACGTTTTCCACTTCCTCCATCCCAATTCCGTGCAGCATGTTCTCGAGCAAGCCGTCATGCCTTCTCCACTCTTCACCACTCGCTGGCGCTGGGACGCCGGCCGCTCTCTCGCGCTTCTGCGTTTTCGCGGTGGGAAGAAAGTCCCGCCCAACATTCAGCGCATGCGCGCCGACGATTTGCTCGCCGCCGTTTTTCCCGAAGCTCTGGCCTGCCCGGAAAATCTCGAAGGCGAAATCGTGCTTTCGGATCACCCGCTCATCCGCGAAACCATGAAAGACGTGCTCACCGAAGCTCTGGACATCGAGGGCCTCCAGCGCGTGTTGACCGACATGGGCGAAGGCCGCATCCGGTGCATTGCTGTCGACACTCCAGTGCCTTCTCAGTTCTCTCACGAAATCCTGAATGCCAATCCTTACGCCTATCTTGACGATGCACCGCTCGAAGAGCGCCGCGCTCGCGCCGTCGAAATGCGCCGCGTCCTCCCAGAGACAGTTTTGTCCGAAATTGGCCGCCTCGACCCCGCCGCCATCGCTAATGTTTGCGATGACGCCTGGCCCGACGTTCGCGATGCCGAAGAACTCCACGACGCGCTGCTCTCGCTAATCGCACTGCCGGTTCCCGCAAACGATGCCGGACAATCCTCCAGCAGCCTGCAAACAAAATTGCACAACTCAGTGCCGCAGTGGACTCCGCACCTTGAGCAATTGGTCGCCGACCACCGCGCCGGCCGTGCGCAAAGTAACGGCGCAAGCTACTGGGTCGCAGCAGAACGCGCGAATGCTTTCCGCGAGATTTTCCCGTCCGCGACCTTCGACGTTCCACTTCCCGAGCTGCCCGCAGCCGCAACGTCTAGCGAAGAAGCGCTGCTAGCGATGGTCACCGGCTGGATGGCCCACGCTGGCCCGATCTCTGCGGCGCAATTAGCTCGTGTCATCGGCATCTCCGGATCCGAGGTGGACAAAGCGCTGTTGCGTCTGGAAACCAGCGGCATCATCCTGCGCGGAAAATTCACCGATCCCGCCGCTAACGAAACGGAATGGTGTGAGCGCCGCCTTTTGGCACGCATCCATCGCCTTACTCTCGGCCAACTCCGAAAACAGATCGAGGCCGTGACTCCCGCGCAATTCATGAACTGGCTGTTCCGTTGGCAACACATCGCGCCAAGCACTCAATTGCTCGGCGAGCGCGGTCTGCTCGAAGCGCTACGCCAGTTGCAAGGCTTTGAAGCGCCAGCGAATTCGTGGGAGCGCCAAATCCTAGCGCGCCGCGTGGCCAACTACGACCCAAAAGAGCTCGACCAACTTTGCCTAACCGGCGCCGTGGGTTGGGGACGTCTTTCGCCGCATCCAGCGACTCTGGAGTCGCTGACGGACGGAAAACGCCGCGTCGTCCCCAGCAGCGTCGCGCCGATCACATTCTTCGCGCGCGATGAATCGGAATGGATGCTTCCGCACCGGGAATCCAGCGACGCAGAGGATTACAGCTTGAGCCCGGATGCCACTGCGGTTCTACAGTTCGTGCGACAGCGCGGCGCATCCTTCTTCCCCGATATCGTGCGCGGCACGGGTAAACTGAAGTCCGAAGTAGAAACCGCTCTTTGGGAGTTGGTCGCCGCCGGCCTGCTCACCGCTGACGGCTTCGACAATCTGCGCGCGCTCATCGATCCCAAGCGCCGCTCCGGTCAAGGCAGCGGCCGTTCCGCGCGACCGCGACACAGCACCGGCCGCTGGTCGCTGCTCTACTCAGGTGATAGCTCAGATCGTAATCTCGCTCTCGAAGCAATCTGCACGATGCTTCTACGCCGCTACGGCATCGTGTTCCGCGAAGTGCTCACCCGCGAAGCCATCCTGCCCAAGTGGCGTGAAGTGTTGATTACCCTTCGCCGCCTCGAAGATCGCGGCGAAATCCGCGGCGGCCGTTTTGTTAGCGGCTTTCTTGGGGAGCAGTTCGCTCTGCCGGTCGCGGTGGAATCTCTGCGCGCCATGCGCAAGCAGCAACCTTCCGGCGAAGTCGTCACTGTTTCCGCCGCTGATTCGCTGAATTTAGTGGGTATCCTCGTGCCCGGCGACCGCGTCCCCGCTAACTCTGGCCGGGTCGTCGCCTTCCGCGACGGTGTCGCACTCCCGCAAGAAGAGCGACCCTCCATCATCCCAATCTCCGCAGCCCGCTAGGCTTCTTTGTGTGATGCCACGCCAGTCAAACTCGGTCCCTAGTGTGCCTGCGCCGAACTGCCTCGCCCTGTCATCTGTTTAATAAGCGCCGTCTCCTCTGCGTTGTAAGGCGTGCCGTCCGTCCGAAATATTTCGTGAAACCAAATCGCCGGCTCGCGATCCGTATACGGATGCTGCCAGGAGTCCCACGGCAAATATGTCTGCGTCTTTCCCGCCACCAAGCCCCAATTGATCGCTGCTACGTTGTATTTCTTGGCGATCGGAAGCGTGCCCTGGAACGTGCTCCCATTTCCCCGCGCCATATATTCCGTGCACAAAATCGGGCGGCGATACTGCTGCAGCGAAAGCACTTTTTTCTCAAACACTTCTGGCTTGTCGTAGCTGTGGAACGAAATCACATCCGACATTTCGATCTGAATTTTCGCCCCTGCTCCAAGCTTCTCGGGAACCGACCAGTCGTCTTTCCAAACTCCGCTCGTCAACGGTTGTGTCGGATGCGCCGCCCGCGCCCACGCAAAGGCTCGCGGAAGAAGAGCAACCACTAACTCATTCTTGTTCTTCGGCTCTAAATCCGTGTAGCTTCCGCCATTCCCGTTGTCCGGCTCGTTCCAGATATCCCAACCCAGCACCCGCTCATCGTTCGCAAACGCTCCCACGACGCCCTTCACATACGCTTCTAGCCGCGGATACTGCGACGAATCCTGCAGCGCTTTAGACCCCGGACTCTGCACCCAGCCGGAGTTGTGCACCCCCGGGCGCGGCGCGTGCTGCTTCCCAAGGCGCGGCTCCGGATCCCAGCACGAATCAAACAGCACAAACAGCGGCTTGATGTGGTGCTTCGACGCAATCTGCAAAAACGTGTCGATGCGCTTCTTGAATCCCGCAGCGTCCTGCTTCCACGGCAGATCGTGCAAAAACACGCGCATCGTGTTCAGCCCGATGCTTTCCGCCCACCCCAACTCCAAATCAATGCGCTTCGCATCGAACGTTTCGGCTTGCCACATCTCCAGCTCATTGATAGCGTTCGCGGGGTTGTAGTTGCTGCCCACGAGCCACGGCTGCTTCGCATACCAATCCGCCGCCTCTTTCTCCGTCCAACGAACTTGTTGTGCTTCGGTCGCCCAGCCGCCGAAAAAAAGAACTAGGAGTGCCAGCAGACTTTTCTTGCACACAGTTCCCTCCTAACAAAGCAGTTGTAGGGGCGTGCTTTAGCGCGTCCCAGCCCTTCCTTTACTTATTCACCGCTATCCAAATAGTGCGTTTCCAGAAGCTCCTTCAACCTCTTCGCCGCGCTTTCCGCCGTAATGTCCCGCTGCGGATTTCCCAGCAATTCGTATCCGACCATAAACTTCTGCACCGTCGCCGATCGCAAAAGCGGCGGAAAATAATGCGCATGAAAATGCCACTCCGGATAATCCCGCCCATCCGTGGGCCGCTGGTGAAATCCCATCGAATACGGAAACGCGGTCTCGAACAAATTGTCGTAGCGAATTGTAACGCGGCGCAGAATGTCCGCAAGTAATTCCGTCTCGGCCCCCGCAAGTTCTTCCATCGACGCGAAATGCCGCTTGCTCACCAGCAGCGTTTCGAACGGCCACACTGCCCAGAACGGAACGACCACCGCGAACCCTTCATTCTCACAAATCGCGCGCTCGCCGAGCTGCAATTCAAGCTGCAAATAGTCGCAAAGCAAGCAAGATTTCTTCGTCTCCCGATACGCCCGGAAAGAAGCCAACTCCTTTTCCGGCAAAACCGGCACCGATGCGTTCGCCCAAATCTGGCAGTGCGGATGCGGATTGCTCGCTCCCATCAACGCACCGCGATTCTCAAAAATCTGCACGTGGCGCACCCAATCGATCCGTCCCAGGCGCCGGAACTCCTCAGTCCACACTAGAATCACGTCACAAATCTCAGCGAGCGACATCCGTGGAATCGTCAGATCATGTCGCGGCGAAAAACAGATCACCCGGCAAATCCCCTGCTCCGAGCGCGCCACGAGCAAACCACCTTCATCTTCTTCCAAAGATCGCGCATCCGGCAAAAGGGCCGCGAAATCATTATCAAAAGCGAATGTGCTGGTGTACTTCGGATTTCTCGCGCCGTCCGCCCGTTCATTTCCCGGGCACAAGTAGCAAGTCGGATCGTAAGCCGGCAAATTCGTCCCTGCCGTCTTCTCCACCCTCCCAAGCCACGGCCGCTTCGTTCGATGCGGAGAAACCAGCACCCACTCGCGCGTCAGTGGATTGAACCTCCGGTGTGGCACTTCCTGCAGCAGCGAAGCGTCCATGCGTTTCACAAGCGCCGTCGTCTTACGCATGCATTCCTCAGCGGGTCACCTTCGGAAGGTTTTCTGCCGTCGTTTCCACCAACTCCGCTCCCTGCGAGGCCTCGCAAATATAAATGTCCGGACGCAGCCCAATCGCCGACTCGTACTCCGCCGCAACGCGCCGCTGAAATTCCGCCGCGTGCTCCATGTCCACAAGATTGATCGTGCATCCGCCAAACCCACCGCCCGTCATCCGTGCGCCATAAACTCCTCGTTGCTGTCCCGCAATCTCCACCATCGCATCCAGCTCGCGGCAACTGATCTCGTAATCATCGCGCATGCTCTCGTGCGACGCCGCCATCAACTCGCGGAGCCCCTCCGTTTTTCCGCCCTCAAAAAGGTCCGCCACATCGCGAACACGCCCATTCTCAGAAATAATGTGCCGGCACCGCCGATAGAGCGTGTCCGATAACAAGGTTCGATGCTGCGCAAGCTGCTCCAAACTCACATCCCGCAAACTCCGAATCCCAGGCAAAGCCGCAGATAATTTTTGTACCGCCTCCTCGCACTCCGCCCGCCGCACATTGTATTCCCCAGCCTGCAGCTTGTGTTTCACCATCGTATTGCAAATTACCAAACTCACCTTCGCAGGAAGTTTCAGCGCGCGGTACTCCAGAGACCTGCAATCAATCAGCAACGCGTGCCCCGCTCGCCCGTGGCACGAGACGAACTGGTCCATGATCCCCACGCGCGCTCCCACAAATTCGTTCTCGGCGCGCTGGCATAGCAACGCCAACTTCGTGCGGTCGATCGCGTGACCCGCCGCCGACAGCAGTGCATATCCGCTCGACACCTCAATCGCCGCCGACGAGCTTAGTCCTGCTCCGAGCGGCACATCTCCCACAATATAAATGTCCCCGCCCCGCAGCCGGTATCCCGCTTCCCGCAACGCCCAAGCAACACCCAGAGGATAGTCCGACCACTGTCCGGACCCGCGCGAGCCCAACTGATCCAGGTTCGCTTCGCGCTCTTCCCTAAAATTTTGAGAATAAAGAACTAGCTTGCGGTCGTCACGCGGCGCAATTCCCACCCAACAGGAAAATCCTATCGCTGCCGGCAACACGAATCCTTCGTTGTAGTCGGTATGCTCCCCAATCAGGTTCACGCGCCCAGGGGCCCTGTAAACGGATGCCCTCGTGCCAAAACGAGACTTGAACGATGTCAGCAGTTCGTTCGCTTTATTCATGCCGGCTTGTTCGCAAGAACATAGCAAAAACGCCCTAGAGTGTACGCAACTACCGCCGCCAATTTAGCCAAAATCTGCGTGTCTGAATAAGCCATCGCACCGCGACCACCAAGCCGTCGACCGCCGCCGAGGCATCTTAACACAACGATAAATGCCGTCAGCGAGCGTGTTAAATTGACTTTCCTGAAGCACATTCTTGTAATACAGGCATAATACTGCATCACCACTTGAAAAAAGCGCCTAGCCCATGACACTTGTAAGCTATTAATAATTAGATGTTTAGTAGTGTCAATATGCGAGGTCGACACCATCGCTAATTTCGTCTTGCCCAAGCACCACCATATGTACTATACTGCACTCCAGAGAACTCGCGTGGCATCCCTTCCTCCAATTGAAACCAAACTCTCTTCCCACCGAGTTCCCCTCATTTCCGGCGAGGATTTCCTCCTTTCGCTCGGCTCCCGCGTCCGCGACCTCCGCAACCGCCGCGGCATGACCCGCAAGACCCTCGCTCAGGAATCCGACGTTTCCGAACGCCACTTAGCCCAACTCGAATCCGGCGAAGGCAATATTTCCATTCTTCTTCTTCGCAGAATCGCCGCCGTCCTAAGCGTCTCGCTCGAAAAATTGTTCGCCGCCGCACAAGACGCACCGCAGAAGGATGACCAGCAACACTCGTTGCAAAAGCAAACCCTCTGGCGCTTCATCGAGCGCCTCCCCACCCATCGCCTCGAAGAAGCCGCTGCTCGCCTAATGCGCGACTTCGGCCCGGAACAAAATCTCCGCCTCGCTCGCGTGGCGCTGATCGGTCTTCGCGGCGCCGGCAAATCCACTCTCGGCGCCAAGCTCGCTGCGGACCGCAGTGTCCCCTTCATCGAACTCGACCACGAAATCGAGAATGACACCGGCATGCCCCTTGCCGAGATTTTTTCCCTATACGGTCAGTCGGGCTATCGCGCCATTGAGAAGCGCACACTCGAGCGCGTGCTTCGCGCTGCCGATCGCGTCGTAATCTCCGTAGGCGGCGGCATCGTCTCCGAAAAAGAAACCTACGATTATCTCCTCGCGCATTGCTACATCATCTGGCTCAAAGCGCAACCCGAAGAGCACATGTCACGCGTAATCGCGCAAGGTGATTTCCGCGCCATGGCCGGCAGCGACCGTGCGATGGAGGATCTCCGCCGCATTCTCGAATCCCGCGAACCGCTCTATCGCAAAGCCGACGCCTCTATCGACACTTCCGGCGAATCCGTTGAAGAAAGTCTCACGAAATTAAAAGCGGCACTCGAAGCCGCTTCGCAATAAATCAGCAGGAGGAATCGTGGACGTCGCCGCAACACAAGAAGGTCAGGCCACCGCAGCCACCATCGATTTTCGCACGGACCCCTCGCGCTACAAGCACTGGCGTCTCTCGTTCGACGGCCCTGTTGCCACCCTCACCATGGACGTCGCAGAAGATGGCGGCATCCGCCCCGGCTACAAACTCAAACTGAACTCCTACGATCTCGGCGTCGATATCGAACTCCACGACGCGCTCCAGCGCATTCGCTTCGAGCATCCGGAAATCCGCTCTGTCGTTTTTGCCAGCGCCAAGAATCGCATCTTCTGTTCCGGCGCAAACATCTACATGCTTGGCCTCTCTTCCCACGCCTGGAAAGTCAATTTCTGCAAATTTACGAATGAAACCCGCAACGGCATCGAAGACGCGAGCGCCCACTCCGGCCTTAAATTCCTCGCCGCGCTAAATGGCACTACCGCGGGCGGAGGCTACGAGCTCGCCCTCGCTTGCGATGAAATTGTTCTAATCGATGACCGCTCTTCCGCCGTCAGTCTCCCGGAGCTCCCCCTTCTCGGCGTCCTCCCGGGCACCGGCGGCCTCACGCGCGTCACCGACAAACGCAAAGTCCGCCGCGACCATGCCGATATCTTCTGCACCAATCCCGACGGCGTCCGCGGCCAGCGCGCCAAAGACTGGCGGCTCGTCGACGAAATCGTGAAGCCGCAGCAATTCGCCGAGCACATCAAGCAGCGCGCCCGCCAGCTCGCCGACCAAAGCGATCGCCCCACGGACGCGAAAGGTGTGACGCTAACTCCACTCGACCGCACCGTGGACGAAACCGGTCTTCACTACAAATTTGTCGACGTTCGATACAACCGCGAAGCTCGCACCGCTACCATCACCGTCCGCGCCCCTGAAGCTGCAACCGAAATCACGTTGGAAAAAGTTCTCGCGGCCGGCGCCAACTGGTGGCCGCTGCAAATGGCTCGCGAACTCGATGACGCCATCCTGACTCTGCGCACCAGCGAACTCGACCTCGGCCTCTGGCTCTTCAAGACTGCCGGCAATCCCGGCGCCGTTATCGCGACCGACAATTTTCTTCTCGCCCACCAGGACAACTGGTTCGTTCGCGAAGTTCTCGGTATGCTCCGCCGCACCTTCGCTCGCATCGATGTCACCTCTCGTTCCCTCTTCGCCATCATCGAACCCAATTCCTGCTTCGCTGGTTCCCTGTTCGAACTCGCCGTGGCTGCCGACCGCGTCTACATGCGAGACGCCCAAGAAGGCGAACCAGCTACCATCGCACTCTCCAAGATAAATTTCGGTGCTCTTCCCATGAGCAATCATCTCTCCCGTCTGGACGCACGCTTCTATCAGTCTGCCGACCGCGTCAGCACCCTGCGCGATCACGTCGGCAAAAAGCTATCCGCAAAGGAAGCCCTTGAAGTCGGCCTCGTCACCTCCGCCCCTGACGACCTCGACTGGGAAGATGAACTGCGCCAAGCCATCGAGTCCCGCGCGGCGCAATCTCCCGACGCCCTTACCGGCCTCGAAGCCAATCTTCGCTTCGGCGGCACGGAAACCCTTGAAACCCGCATCTTCGGCCGCCTCTCCGCGTGGCAAAACTGGATTTTTGTTCGCCCGAACGCGGTAGGCACCAATGGTGCGTTGAAAGTCTACGGAACCGGCGCACCCGTAAAATTCAATTGGGAAAGAGTTTAAATGTAGGGGCACGGCACTGCCGTGCCCGTCCGCACCCAAGTTAAAACCAGGAGCTTGTAATGATTGATTACACCGAAAAAATTCCAAATAACGTCGACCTCGGACGCGACCGCGTTCTGCAGCGCGCCCTCGAGCATTGGCAGCCCGCCTATCTCAGTTGGTGGTACGACATGGGACCGAACGACAGTCACGGTTTCGAGGTCTATCTCCGTACCGCCACCAGCGTCGAACCCGACGGCTGGGCCCAGTTCGACTACGTCAAAATGCCGGAATATCGCTGGGGCATCTTCCTCCAGCCTCGCGACGAAAAGCGCCAGGTAAATTTTGGGATGCACAAGGGCCAAGCGGCTTGGCAGGACGTCCCCGGTGAATATCGTTCCATTCTCCGCCGCATCGTCGTGACACAAGGCGACACCGAGCCCGCATCCGTTGAGCAACAAAAAATGCTCGGCCTCTCCTGCCCCTCGCTGTACGACCTGCGCAACATCTTTCAGGTGAATGTCGAAGAAGGCCGTCATCTCTGGGCCATGGTTTACCTGCTGCACCGCTACTTCGGCCGCGATGGCCGCGAAGAAGCCGAATCCTTGCTGGCGCGCCGCTCGGGTGACACCGACAATCCACGCATCCTCGGCGCTTTCAACGAGCCCACGCCCGATTGGCTCGCCTTCTACATGTTCACGTTCTTCACGGACCGCGACGGCAAGTTCCAGCTTTGCGCGCTCGCGGAATCCGGCTTCGATCCTCTCGCACGAACGTGTCGCTTTATGCTGACGGAAGAAGCCCATCACATGTTTGTCGGCGAGTCCGGAATCAGCCGCATCATTCAGCGCACCTGCGAAGTGATGAAAGAAAACAAAGTAGACGCTCCCTCGGACGTGCGCGCTCTCGGCGTCATCGATTTGCAAACCATTCAGCGATATCTCAATTTCCACTACAGCGTCACGCTCGACCTCTACGGTTCCGACGTTTCCTCCAACGCGGCGAACTATTACACTAGCGGCCTGAAAGGCCGCTTCCGCGAAACTAAACTCGAAGACGATCACACCCTGCAGGACGCGGTGTACCCAGTCTCCGAAGTTGCCGGAGCTAAAATCAACACTAAGCAGGTTCCCGCGCTGACGGCGTTAAACGAAAGACTCCGCGACGATTACATTGAGGAAATACAAGCGGGCGTCAACCGCTGGCAACGCGTGATCGACGAAGCCGGAATTCCGTTCCGGCTTACGCTTCCTCACAAGGGTTTTCATCGCGAGATCGGCAATTTCGCCGGCCATTTCATCAGCCTCACCGGCGAAATCCTCACCCAGGAACAATGGAAGGCTCACGAATTTGACTGGCTCCCCAGTCCCAAGGATTATGCCTACGTGCAATCGCTTATGAGCGGCCGTGTCACCGAGCTCGGCAAGTTTGCCAACTGGATTGCCCCGCCAGTAAAAGGTGTCAACGGCAAGCCGCTCGACTTTCAGTACGTGCGCTTCAATTGAGCTTGCGCGTGCCCTCCACCACCCAACCCATCATCGACATTCACGTCCACATCATGCCCTTCCACATGATGAAGCCGCATGCGCTAGACTTGATCAAGCGAGGCCGGAAGGACTATGCCGATGTCGAACGCTATTGCGGCGATCCGAAAACCTTCCTAAAACTTCTCGATCAACTCGGCATCGAGCGCGCCGGCCTCATCAATTATGTTGCCCCGGAAATAATCGGCTTCACGCCCGAAGTGAACGACTGGATCGCAAACTATTGCAAAGCCGCGCCCGATCGCCTCTTGGCCTTCGGCAGCGTCCTCCCCGGCACCGTTTCCGATCCCAGCGCGGAGGTCGATCGCATCGCCAAGCTCGGCATCCGCGCTCTGAAGCTGCATCCCTCCCACCAAGTTCTCTCGCCCAATGGCTACATGAAAGGCGACCGCGGCCTGGCCGCCATCTACGAACGCGCACAAGCCAATCATCTTCCGGTCATGATTCACACCGGCACGTCCATTTTCCCCGGGGCTAGAAATCTCCATGCGCAGCCCATGCTCTGCGACGATGTTTGCATCGATTACCCAAATCTCGTCGTGATCCTCGCCCACGGCGGCCGCCCTCTCTGGATGAACGAAGCCTTCTTCCTCGTTCGCCGTCACAAGAACATGTACATGGACATCTCCGGCATCCCGCCGCAAAAACTCCTCGAATATTTTCCTCGCATCGAAGAAATCGCCGACAAAGTCCTCTGGGGCACCGACTGGCCCGGCCCCGGCGTCCCCGAAATCAAAGGCAACCTAGAAAAGTTCAACGCCCTGCCCATAAGCGAAACCTCCAAGCGCCAAATCCTCTACCAAACCGCGGCCCGCCTTTTCCAGTAGGGGCACGGCACAGCCGTGCCCGTCTTCGCCGCCGCCTCCACAACGCACTATCGACGGCCAATTCTGGCTGTGCTTCCCGTAACTGAACGCCTGTTCATAATCCTGAACTCTTGTTCAGAATTCATTGACAGCAGGCGTCTCGCAGTGCCATCCTATCCCCGTGCGCACCTCCCGCCTGCAGCGCCGCTACCTCGCCCGACGCCTCGAAATCCTCCGCGCCGCCGGACGCGAATTCCGCACTCGAGGTTTCGCCAAAACCGGCATGCGCGAAATCGCCGCCGCCGCTGACCTCTCCCCCGCCAACCTCTACAACTACTTCCGCGGCAAAGACGAAATCCTCTTTTTCTGCCAGGACAATGCGCTCGACCGCCTGACCACTAACCTTGAAAAAACGCGCCGCGCAAAAACCAGCACTACCAAAAAACTCCGAACCGTAATCGCTTTCCACCTCCATTGCGTACTCGACGAAGTAGAAGGCTCCGCCGCCCATCTCCTAACCACCTCCATCCCTCATCATCTGCAAAAACGCTTGCTGACAAAGCGCGACCGCTACGAGCAAGGCCTCCGCCAGGTAATCGCCGCTGGAACCCGCTCCGGGGAATTCATCGCAAGCGATCCCGCTCTCGCAACGCGTGCAATTCTCGGCGCCCTAAACTCCACTGTCCTCTGGTTCAATCCCGGAGGTCCGCTCACTCCCAATGAGCTAGCCGACAATTTCGCGACCTATTTAATCCGAGGACTGTGTAGCGGCCGAGCTTCAGTCCGGCCAGCCCGCAGTGGCCGGTCTTTAGAGCGGCCCTCCGTAAGTCTCCGCAAAAAGCTTGCAACCAAAGGTGACGCACAATGGTGACCATTTCTCCCGCATCCCAAAAAACCGCGCAAATCCGCTTCACTCTAAACGGCGAGCAAACTGACGTCGCCTTCGCTCCCTACAAGACTCTGCTCGAAGTGCTCCGCGAAGATCTCAGCCACACCGGCACAAAGCACGGCTGCGAACTCGGCGAATGCGGCGCCTGCGCCGTTCTCCTCGACGGCAAACCGGTTCTCTCCTGCCTGTTACTCGCACTTGAATGCAACGGAAGAGAAGTCCTGACCGTGGAAGGCCTCGGCACCAATGGCGCGCTACATCCCTTGCAAGAAGCATTTGCTGATCTCGGCGCTGCTCAATGCGGCTATTGCACGCCCGCAATTCTCGTCACGGCGAAAGCTCTCCTCGACCAAAATCCGCATCCCACCCGCGATCAAATCCGCGAAGCGCTCTCCGGCAATCTCTGCCGCTGCACCGGCTACCTGCAAATCTTCGAAGCCGTGGAAGCCGCTGTTCTCGAAATCGCTAGCCAAACCAAAGCAGGCAGTTAGTCTCGCGCGCAAAGAAATCAGGAGCGCCTATGCCGCAACAAAAGAATCCTCCGCCGGAACAGCCCAACGGAACCGACGGCGATCTCCGCGTAATCGGCCACCCCCGTCGCCGTGTGGACGCTCGCGCCAAAGTCACCGGCCAAACCCGCTTCGCCGACGACATTTCCCTCCCCCGCATGGTCCACTGCAAACTTCTCCGCTCCCCGCATCCGCACGCGCGCATCCGCAGCATCGACGTCTCGCGTGCCCTCGCCCATCCCGGTGTCTATCTCGTACTCACGGGCAAAGATCTACCCATCGAATACGGCATTCTTCCAGTCAGCCAGGATGAACAAGCCCTCTGCCTCGATCACGTCCGCCACGTCGGCGACCCGGTAGCCGCCGTAATCGCTCGCGAAGAACTAATCGCCTTCGAGGCGCTCGATCTAATCAAGCTCGAGTACGAAATCCTCACCACGATCTCCGCTCCCGAAGAAGCTCTCGCCACGCCATCTCCGCGGATCCACGATTACGGCGACGAAGGCAACATCCACAAACGCGTCGCGCTAGAGTTCGGCAACGTCGATCAAGGCTTCACCGAAGCCGACGAAATCTTCGAAGACACTTTCTTCTACCAAGGCAGCACGCATCTCCCCATCGAGCAGCACGCCTCCGTCGCGACCAAAGATCCCGACGGCAAACTCACGATCTGGACCAGCACGCAAACTCCTCACTACCTACACCGCGCGCTCGCCAAAGTTTTGCAAATGTCGCCCGCGCACATTCGCGTCATCGCCACTCCCAATGGCGGCGGCTTCGGGGGAAAGAGCGACCCCTTCAATCACGAAATTGTAGTCGCCAAAGCCGCGCTTCTACTTGACCGTCCCGTGAAAATCTGCCTCACGCGCGAGGAAGTTTTCTACTGCCATCGCGGCCGCCATCCTGTGCTGATGAATTTCAAAACCGGCGTGAAAAAAGACGGCAGCATCACCGCCATGCATTTGCAGACGCTGATCGACGGCGGCGCCTACGGCTCCTACGGTGTGGCCAGCACCTTCTACACCGGCGCGCTGCAAACCACCACGTATCATGTGCCGCGCTATCGATTCCAAGGCTGCCGCACCTTTACCAACAAGCCGCCATGCGGACCTAAGCGAGGCCACGGCACAGTGCAGCCGCGCTTCGGCCAGGAAGTGCAGCTCGATAAAATCGCAGAGAAGCTACAACTCGATCCCGCTGATCTGCGCCTGCGCATCGCCGAATCTTCCAACGCGATCACCGCTAATTTTTTTCGGCTTAGCACCGTAAATCTCTCCGAATGCATTCGCCGCGTGGTGAAATCTTCAGGCTGGCGGGAGAAATTCCGCAAATTCCCGGAAGGTCGCGGCGTCGGGCTCGCTTGCTCGGCGTATCTCACGGGCGCCGGCCTCCCTATCTACTGGAACAAGATGCCGCATTCCGGTGTGCAACTAAAATTTGATCGCGGCGGCGGCGTCACGCTTTTTTGCGGCGCCACCGAAATCGGCCAAGGCTCCGACGATGTCCTCGCCTCCATCGTCGCCGAAGTTCTCC
>DATBYP010000171.1:0-14701 GCA_036513675.1 Candidatus Acidiferrum sp. | reverse complement strand
AATTCCGGTGTTCGGGCCTTCCATGGAGAATTTTGCCGAAATTGCTGCGCGCTTCGTTTCAGCGGATGCGGCCATCCAAGTCGAGAGCCCCGAAGATGCCGGCGTAGCGTGGATCGAACTGCTGCGCAATCCGGAGCGCCGTCGCAAAATGGGCGAGAACGCCAAGCGCCTGGTCGACAACAGCCGCGGCGCGACAGACCGCGCCCTCGCGGAAGTTTCCAAATTCCTCGGCAGCCCAGCCCGATGAACCCGCCGCCGCTCCTTCGCATTTTGCTCTGGCCACTTACGCTTCTTTACGCTGGGTGGATGTTGTTGCGGGCATCGCTCTACACTCGCGGTTGGCTCAAACAAAGACGGCTCGATGGCAGGGTGGTTAGTATCGGTAACCTCGCCGTCGGAGGCACTGGAAAGACCCCGATGGTTATTTGGCTGGCCGAGCGATTTCTTGCCGAAGGAAAGCGCGTTGCCATTCTCAGTCGCGGTTATCGGGGCTCCGGCAAAACGAGCGATGAGATTGAGTTGATGAGGGATCGCTTGCAAGGTCGGGCTCTCTTCGGCGTGGGCAAGGACCGGTACATCGAGGGAAAGCACTTGGAATCCGCTGGAGTTGACATCTTTCTCCTCGACGATGGTTTTCAACACCTTCGACTTGCGCGGGATGTCGATATCGTCCTAGTTGATTCCACGCGCCCTCTTCGCCAGCAATCGATTCTTCCCGCAGGACGACTCCGAGAGCCCAGCTCCGCGCTCCAGCGGGCGGATCTCGTCGTTTTTACGCGGACTGAACAATCAAACTCTACGGTGAGCGCCATCCAGAAGTTTCCTCAAATGCCGATATATCCGTCCACTACGAAACTGCTTGGCTTTCGCGATCATGCGTCAGGCGCAGCTCTGTTGTCGTCATGCCCCGATCCGGTCTTTGCCTTTGCTGGAATTGGCAATCCTGAAGCGTTTTTTGCAGATCTTGAACGCTGGAGCGTGCGCGTGGTGGGACGCAAAGCTTTCCGCGATCATCATTGCTATACGAGGCGAGAACTCGAAGAATTGCGGACCGCCGCGCAATCGCTGGGTGCGAAAGCATTGATGACCACGGAAAAGGATGCGCAGAATCTTGACGCAGGGCTCCTGTCCGGAATGCGCATACAGATCGCTGTAATAGCTATGGAAATTCCCGATGAGGAACGCTTTCTGCGTGACCTGCGCGAACGATTGGCGTTCCGCAGTGGGGCTGCAGCATGAAGATTCTGGTCCGCGCAACAAATTGGGTCGGCGATGCCATCATGGCTTTACCGGCGCTGCGAGCCGTTCGGGCGCGCTTCCTAGATGCCACGATAGCGATCGTTGCCCGGCCCTATGTTGCGGATATCTATCGCGGCCAGAAAATATGCGACGAGCTCATTTCCTACGATCCCAAAGGCACAAAAGCGGGCCTGAGCGGGCGCCAGCGTTTGGACCAAGATCTCCGAG
Organism: Candidatus Acidiferrum sp.; assembly: GCA_036513675.1. Classification (GTDB taxonomy): domain Bacteria; phylum Acidobacteriota; class Terriglobia; order Acidiferrales; family UBA7541; genus Acidiferrum. The sequence goes on along the minus strand of DATBYP010000171.1, from coordinate 13,234 downwards.
CGCAAAAGTTCGACGTCGCCCTTCTGCTGCAGAACGCCTTTGATGCCGCGTGGCTGGCTTGGCGCGCAGGTATTCCCGAGCGTATCGGTTATGCCCGCGATGGGCGCAACCTCTTGCTGACCAAAAAAATTGCCGTCCCGAAGCCCGGCCAAATCCCGCCTCACGAGCAGTTTTATTATCTGGAGCTCTTGCGGCGCGCCGGTTGGATTGACTCGCTGCCAAACGAGTCGTTCGTGCGACTCGAGGTTACCCAGGAACAGCGTCTCCGTGCCGAGCAAACCCTCGCCGCCTCGGGCGCTCGCCAGAAGGTCCCACGAATTGCCATTGGCGCCGGTGCCTCCTATGGTTCCGCGAAGTGCTGGCCCCCGGATCGCTTCGCCGATTTCGTCAATCACTTCCGTGGCCACACCGATGCCGAGGTGATTCTCTTCGGGACGCCTTCGGAGCATACGGTTTCGGACGCCATTGCCGCCGGAATAAAAGGTCCTTCGATCAGTTTGGTCGGCAAAACCGCCATTGCCGATCTCCCCGCGCTCCTCGCGCGCTGCCATTTGTTTGTCGGCAACGATTCCGGCGCAATGCACGTTGCCGCCGCAGTCGGTTTGCCAGTGGTTGCCATCTTCGGTCCTACGGATCCACACGGCACCGCTCCGATCACGCCGCGGTGCACCGTCGTGCGAGAAAAGCCCTATTGCAGCCCGTGTTTTCTGCGGCGTTGCCCCATCGACCATCGCTGCATGACCAGCATCACGCCAGAATCCGTCGAAGCCGCAGCGCGTGCCTCGCTCCGCGCGACGGAGGTGGCTTCTGGGTGACGTCACCTCGCTGCGTCCAGCCGTTTTCCTCGATCGCGACGGAACGATCGCCGAAGAAGTCGGCTACTTGAATCACGTCAGCCGCTTTCGTATGTTTCCATTCGCGGCACAAGCCATCCGGCAGCTCAATCGTGCAAAGCTGCCCGTTGTCGTCGTCACGAATCAATCCGGTGTCGGTCGCGGGTATTTTCCAGAGTCATTGGTCGGTGCCGTTCACGAATTGATGACAACCCAGCTCGCCAAACAGGAAGCGCATATCGACGCGCTGTACTATTGTCCGCACAAGGGAGACGACGCCTGTTTATGCCGCAAGCCGAAGCCTGGCATGCTAGAGCGCGCCGCCCGTGAACATTGCCTGGATTTGCCCCGCTCCTTTGTAGTCGGCGATCGCTACGGCGATGTCGAGTTGGCTCATCGCGTCGGAGCGCGCGCAATCCTAGTACGTACCGGCTACGGGGAAGGCGAAATTCAGTGGCATTCGGCAAAGTGGCCGGCGCCGCCGGATTTCATCGCTGATGATCTCGCCGCCGCCGCGGAGTGGATCTTGAGGCAGCCGAAATGACTCGCACCGTCGCACAAACGCCATCGACTTCCGTTGACCTCTTCGCCCTGGCGGAGTGCGTCGAGAGGTTTTCATCAAAAACGGTCGTGCTACTCGGCGATTTCGTCGCCGATGAATTTCAGTTCGGCGACATTTCGCGTGTCTCTCGCGAAGCTCCCGTGTTGATTCTGCGTCACCGCGAGACGCAAGTTGTACCTGGAGGAGGAGCCAACGCCGCGAACAACCTCGCCGCTTTGGGAGCGCGAACAATTCCCGTAACCGCCGTTGGTCAAGACGCTGCCGGCGACGCACTCCTCGAATATTTCCGCGCCAAGGCCGTGAACGTTTCCGGAATCATTCGAGTGAAGGGCTGGACCACGCCCACCAAGACGCGCTTCATCGCCGGTTGGCCGCACACCGTAGGGCAGCAGGTCCTCCGTGTCGACCGCGAGCCGCAAACTCCTCTCCCGGAAGCCGCGCGCAAAAAAGTGCAACAGCTCTTGTCGGCAAAGATTCGTTCGGCGGACGCACTCGCGGTTTCTGACTATGGTTTTGGCGTTGCCAGCCCAGAGTCGGTTCGCCAAGCCGCGAAGAAACGGAAACGTGAACTGCTCGTGACGCTTGATGCCCGCTACCAACTGGCCGATTACGCGAAGGCGGGAATCATCTCGGCAACCCCAAACGAGGCGGAACTCGAAGCCTTGCATCACACGACCATCGGCTCGAATTCCGCTGAGCTGACCCGCTGCGGCCAAGCGACCCTCGCCGCCTTGAAGCTGCGAGCGCTTCTCGTGACGCGCGGTCGCGACGGTATGGCCCTGTTTGAAGCCCGCGATCGCGTCACGCGTATAGCGGTTCATGGCAGCGATCAGGCGGTGGACGTTACGGGCGCCGGTGATACGGTACTCGCCGCGTACACACTCGCGCTCGCTTCCGGCGCGTCGCCGCTGGAAGCTGCCCATATCGCCAACATCGCCGGCGGTCTCGTCGTGATGAAGCGCGGTACCGCCACCGTTTCCAGGGCGGAACTTCTCGAAGCGATCCGCCGCGAAGCCGGCGGTTCTGGCTCGTGACAATGCGCGGCGCCCAATCCAAAGTCGTAACGCGCGAGCGCCTCCGGGAAATGCTTGCGGAGCATCGGCGGCGCGGCCAAAAACTTGTGCTGGCCAACGGCTGCTTCGACACACTGCACGTCGGCCACACCCGCTACCTCGAAGGCGCGCGCCGAGAAGGCGAAATCCTGATCGTCGCCGTGAACTCAGATTCGAGCGTCTGCGCGCTCAAAGGCGCCGGACGCCCCATTCTGCCGGAAAAGGCGCGTGCCGAATTGGTCGGTGCGTTGCGAGCCGTCGATTATGTTGTGCTCTTCAGTGAGGCGAACGTGGAAGCGCTGCTCGAGGATCTGCGTCCAGATGTTCATGCCAAAGGAACGGATTACACCTCCGAGACCGTCCCGGAGCGTGCAACCTCGGCGCGCCTCGGCGTCCGCGTAGCCATCGTCGGCGACCCGAAGGGTCATTCCACGCGCGAATTTCTCGATTCCGTGCGCAAGGCGCCGCATGTCTGAGCCGCGTTTCCTTGTGGTTCGGCTTGGCTCCCTCGGCGACATTATCCACACTTTCCCTGCTGTTGCTGCGCTCCGCGAATCTTTTCCGGCGGCGGATATTGTCTGGCTCACGCACCCTCGCTGGGATTTCCTGGTGCAGAGTAGCGGTCTCGCCTCCGACGTGTGGACCGTAGAAACGCGCGCTCTAACCTCGTTGCGAGCGGCTATCGCGAGCATGCGGCAGAGTTCCTGGAGCGCCGCGATTGACTATCAAGGTTTGTGGAAATCGGCCATGCTGCCGTTTTTCGGCGGCGTAACGCGCCGTATTGGTTTTTCTTCGGCGACAATCCGCGAATTTGGCGTGCCGCTACTTTATACCGAACGCGTTGGCACAATTAAGAGGCACATTGCTGAGCAAAATGGCGATCTCTCGTTACGTGCGGGTGCGCAGCGCGGCACTGCTCCCGTAAGTTTGCAGATTCCAGAGCGGGACCAAGCCTCAGTGTGTTCCCACCTGCGGGCGCAAGGACTTGATCGCTACGTGGTCTTGAGCCCTGGGGGTGGCTGGCGCTCCAAATGCTGGCCCGCCGAGCGCTTCGGAGCTTTGTGCCGCAAGCTGCGAGAATCCGTGGGGTTGCGCTGCGTGGTCAACATCGGACCCGGAGACGACCATTTGGCGGCACCATTGATCCGTGCAAGCGGCGATGCAGCCCCATATGTGTACCGCGGCATTCTCGGCGAACTGATGGCGCTCCTGCGCGGTGCCTCAAGCGTCGTAGGCGGCGACACGGGACCTTTGCATCTCGCAGCGGCATTAGGTGCGCCCCTCGTCGCGCTTTTTGGCCCCACTGATCCTGCGCGGAACGGTCCTTATCGAGCAGGGGGATTAGCGTCGAGCGAGCAGAAAAGCATAGTGCTCCGCGCTTCCGGGGTGCGCACAACTCACAAACGCGGCTCGCAACCCCACCCGGCGATGCTCGCCATTACTGTCGATCAGGTCTTTGAAGCCGTCTGTAGTTACCTTGGTGCCGTGCGGTGAGGGCTGCGGCTTTTTTCGCGCGCTGGCGCGTGCGCCTGGGCTATCCCCTGGCAGCCGTAGTTCTATGGCTTGGGCGGCCATCGCCGAAAAGCATTCTAGCCGGCGCGGTTATCGGAGTCATTGGCTTATGGGTTCGCGCGCGTGCCGCGGGCCACCTGCATAAACAACAAGTGCTCACCGTCACCGGACCCTATGCGTACACGCGCAATCCTCTGTACCTCGGCAGCTTCATCCTGACCATCGGCGCCGCTGTCGCGGCGCATTCCTGGCCGTCCGCTCTGATCCTGTTTGCCTATTTCGCGTTGTTCTACTCCTTCGTGATGCGACGCGAGGAGCGCGAGCTTTACCAACATCACGGTGAAGCGTTTCAGGAATATGCGCGAACCGTTCCTTTGTTTTTTCCGCGGCTAACGCCCGCGGAGATCTCTCCTGAGAGGTCCGGTGCCTTTTCCTTCGCGCAGTACAAGAGAAATCGCGAATATCGCGCCGCGATCGGCTTCCTATTGTTGTTGCTGGTTTTTGTCGTGATTTGGCGCTTGCGCGCGTTGTAGACCATCGCTGCCCATTGGCAAGCAAGGAATGAAGCACCTCACTTCCAAGGCCTTGCGATCCATCAGAATGTGCACCGCGCCATCGCGGTCGGTCCGCAGAACGCGCACGCCCGCGCTCGCGAGCCGCTCAAGCAGCTCGGCATTGGGATGGCCGTACGGATTGTCTTCCCCGACGGAAATGATCGCGAGCCGCGGTTTTACCGCCGCCAAAAACTCCGCAGTCGTCGAATTCCTGCTCCCGTGGTGTCCAATCTTCAGCACCTCCGCTTGCAGGTCACCTTGACCGTTGTCGGAAAGCATCTGGCGCTCGGCTTCTTTTTCAGCGTCCCCGGGCAGCAAGACGGCACGATCCTCATAGCGCAGCTTCAGTACGAGCGAATCATCGTTCTTCGCAGCAGGCGAGGGAGGCGTTGAAGAGGGCTCCGGCCAGAAAAAGCTGCCCTCCACATTGTCCCACGCGAAACTGTTCGCGCGGCTTTCGTGCTCGATCGGAATCTTCCTGTCCCTTGCCAACTGCTCAACCTTTGCTAACGCGGGCGAACTTACCTCGCGTCCAATCCACAATCGGCCTACGCGAAAATTCTCGAGGATCGCGGCCAAACCGCCCAGGTGGTCCTGATGCGCATGCGTAAGGGCGACAACGTCGAGATTCTGGAATCCACGCGACCAGAGATACGGCGAGACCGCTTCTTCTCCTGGATCGATTCCGTGATTGTTTTGTCCGCCAAACCCGCCGAACGCGCCTCCGCCGTCGATCAGCAACGTCTTGCCATGTGGGGAGACGACGAAGAGAGAATCTCCTTGTCCAACATCCAGAACGCTCAACTCCAGCTTTCCCGCGGACCACACCGGAGGAAACGGAAACAGCGCAATAACTAAAGAACACGCCAACAGACCGGTGCTCAGCCCGGCACCAACTCGTCGTCGCCACGGGAGCGCCAATCGCAGAATTGTCGCTAGCAAAAACGCAAAAGTGAAGAACGCAATTACAACCCAAGGGCGCGGTCCCGGAACCCGATAGGTCCATCTCGGAAATTTCGCAAACCAATGCACAACCTGCAAAAGCACCTCCGTGATTAAGGCGAGCGGCACTGCGAAGATTCTGGCGAGCGCTGGCCACAGAAGCGCGCTACCGACCGTCAGGAAGCCCAGCGGCACGACAATGCCCGTAAGCGGGACAGCCGCCAAATTAACGATCGGCCCCGCCAGCGTCACGCGATGAAAATCGCGCGCCATTAGCGGCAACATCCCAATCTGCAAAGCCAGCGTCAGCACCATCAATTCCCAAGCGCGCAGCGTCAAACCTATTCCGCCTACAAACGCATTCTCGACACTCGCAGCAATGCGCAGTGGCAGTCTTGCGGAGAGCCAACTTGACGAGCTTCGCAAATCAATCCGAAACTGTGCTGCCCGCGGCTCATGCGCTGCATCTCGGGTGACGTCGCGCCATCCGTGCAACGCTCTCGCGTACGGCTGCACATTTCGCTCGAGCCACGGCGCCGCGGGTCCCGCGATGCAGCCAATCGCTAAGAACGTCAGTTGAAAGCTGGAATCACGCAATGCCAGCGGCTGCGCTACCAAAAGCACCAGCGCCGCTAGCGCCGCAGAATTCAAGACATCGAGCCGCCGGTAGAAAAGGCCCCCCAGCACGACGATGGCGGCCATGAGCGCCGCGCGCACTACGGGCGGTCGTTGCTCGATTACCGCCACATACGCGAACAGGATCGTCAATGTGAAGATCATCGTGGCTGACCGCGACAGCCGCAGCTTTCGCCCAGTCCAGTACAGAACAAACGCCAGTGCACCGACATGTAATCCCGCGACAACCAGCACGTGAAACACGCCCGTCTTCTGAAAATCAACCGCCTCATCACGGTCGACAAAACTGCGGTCACCGAGCAGCATCGCGCGAAGCACCGCCGCAACTTCCGGCCGGCCGCCAAACAACCGATCGACCTCTTCTCGCAACCTATGTCGAGTGCGGGCCAGCATGGTGCTGGCAGACGGCCCTGCCGCGGACAATCGCTGGATCAGCGCGGGCGAGCGAAGCGTCGCCACCAAGTCGATGCCTTGCGTAGCCAAGTACGCGCGGCGATCAAAAGCGCCTTCGTCGCGAAACACTGGCGGCCGCCTTGCCTGTGCAACGACTGTTACCTCGTCGCCCGTATGGAGGGCTGGCAAAGGCGGGTCGTCCGGTCGCGGCGAGAAGCTCAATCGCAACCCTCCAACCACCGCTACGTGGGTATTCTCGTAGTCCACGCTCGCCAACTCGATTTCCAGCCCGAAGCCCCAAGGTAATTTCGCGGGCTCATCCCGCAGTGTTCCGCGCCATCTCAGCGGCGTGTGTAATTCAATCTGGCCATTCTCGATGAGATTCAGGACATGCGTGCTAAGAAGGGGCTGCTCAGAGATCCACGCCCCGGCGACTCCCAGTAAGATCCAAGTGATGCCAGACACAGCCGCAGCTTCACCGAATCGTGCCCGATTCAGAAGAAGGATCGCGACGACAATGAAAGAAGCAGCGGCAAGAAAGCCTGCCGCAAGGTAAAAAGGAGAGGTGGCCAGCCGTGCAATAGGCGCGCACAGGCCGATAGCCACACCGCAAGCGAAGGCCGCGGTGATCGCCACGGCCGGAAGTCTCACGGAGCGCGCCTCAGCCGCACCAACGTCTCGATGTGGTACGTCTGCGGAAAAAGATCAAACAGGTGCATCTCGACAATTTCATAACGCGTCGAAGCGCTCGCAGCGTCCCCACTCTTTTTCGATCCTGTCAGTACGGCAAGATCCCTAGCCAACGTTGACGGATCGCAAGACAAGTAAGCGATCTCGGCCGCGCCCAACTCCGCCAGTTTCGCCGCCGCTTCCGCCCCTAATCCAGCCCGCGGCGGATCAAGCACAACGAAATCAGGTTTCTCGGTCGTCTTGCGCAAGAATTCTTCCGCGTGCTCGTTGTGAGAAATCACCGCCGCGCCCGCGCTCTCCGCATTGACGTGCAGATCGCGCGTGGCCGCCAGGTTGGCGTCGACACTCACCACTCTCTTGAACGTCCTAGTCAGCGGCAGCGTAAAGAAACCCACGCCTGCATAAAGGTCGAGTGCAACTTCACCCTTGGCGCCCGCAACCATCGTTTGCAACAAATCTTCGATCAAAAACCGATTGACCTGAAAGAACGACAGATGACTCACGCGATAGCGAAAACCCTCAGCATCGTGAAACAAATACCCCGGCCCGCTCAGCTCAAATCGATTCTTACTCTCGTCCGCCAGCAATAAGCTTTCCAGTTGCGGCAAAGCCTCGCGAAACGCGGCCGCCAGCTCCGCCGCGGGCTTCGGGAAACGCTCAAAGGCGACGTTCAGCGCGATCTTCGCATCCGCCGAGTCGGCGAAAGCTTCAATCTCCAGCGCTTTCTCTGGGAATCGATTCGAGCGAGCTAACTCTTGCAACTGGCCGAAAGTCTTCGCCAGCAAGGGAGACAGCACCGGGCACTCATCGATCGGCACAATCACCGAACTCTCCGGCAAAAAATATCCGATAGCCCGCGGATTCGCGTCGCGCACCGCCCACTGCGCGCGGTTGCGGTATCCATACGGCTCCGCGAAATGGTCCTGAATCGGCCCGCTCCACTGAATACCGCCAAGCCGCGAGAGCGTCTCGCGCAAAATCTCTTTTTTTAGGCGCAGTTGTTCCGCAGCAGGAATGTGCTGGTAATGGCAGCCACCGCAAGTCTGAAAATGCGGGCAGCGCGCCCCTTCCCGCTGCGCGGAAGCAGACGTCACCTCCAGCAGTTGCGCCCACACCAACTTCTTGCGCTTCGACTTGGCGGCCGCGCGCACTTCTTCCCCCGGCAGCACGTAAGGGACAAAAACAGTGTTGCCGTCCGCGTGCGCCAATCCGTCGCCTCCGTAGACAAGCTTCTCAATCGATAGCTGTAACTCATCAGGCATACTGTAGTCCTATTCTGCGACGATTCGCGCGGAAAGAAAAGTGTCCGCTTTAGAAATTCAAGAAAAGTAGTAGAGGCTCAGCCGCGGCAGTCCAAACTCTTCCAGCAAACGCTTCTGGGTGTATTTCTTCTCCACCAGCGCTAGTTGCTCCGTTTTCATTTTGCGCCGATACGCTGACAACTGTCCATCGACTTCGCGGCGAATACGCAGCATCAATTCCTCCGTCGCGTGCGTTGTCACCAGAGCCGATATTTTATCGTCCAGAACCGTCAACCGGCGTTCCAAATCCTCGAAATCGAACTTCGCAGGAGAATCCAGCAGCAGAGAACTGCTCCCCACAGATTCCGCTATCTCCGTCAGCCTCGCGACCATTTCGGGATGCCGGCCTTGATCCTTCTGCGCTGCAGCCGCAACCTGTGCCGCGTTTCTCGCCAGGTACGCCTTCAGCTCTTCCCGCGGAAACGGTTCCTGTGCTTCCCGTCCGTTTCTGGGAGCACCGCCCGCCGCCGCTTCTAAGCCTTCCTCCGCGACCTCTAGCACCGCATCCGTACAGTACGCCAAACTCTTCAGCGGTTTCCCCGCGCCCCGTCGCGACCGCCCGTAACTCTCAAACGCTCGATCGATCCCCTTCAGCACAGCTTCCAGCGGCACTCCTGCCCGCTGCCACGTCTCCATAATCGCCCAGTCGAGTGGCGACACCAGCAGATGCGCGCCCCGTTTCTTCCAGAAATACTCTTCGATTTCCGTGAAGTAGTTGAAGTAGTTCCAGCCGTCCATGTCGTTGAAGCAGAAAGTCGAGGCGAAGGCTTTGCGGCCCGCACCTTACTTCTGCGCTTTTTTCATCTCCGCGACCGACCGCAGCTCGCGAGCCCCGCCGCCAATCTTCCCCGGCTCACTACTCTGATTCTTGCTCCAGATAATTCGCAGCCCCGTGAGCGTCAGGAACTCATCCGTATGCTGAATGTATTTCGACCCGCGTGCCACCAGCGAGGCCTGCCCGCCCGTGGCCACGACCGCCGCATCCTTCCCAAGCTCCGCCTTAATCCGCGCCAGCATCCCATCCACCATATCCACCGCTCCGTAATAGAGGCCCGCCTGAATATGGGTGGTCGTATTCGTGCCGATCACTTTCCCGGGATCCTTGATCTCCACTCGCGGCAGTTTCGCCGTCCGCGCAAACAGCGCCTCCGACGAAATCCCCAATCCCGGCGCAATCACACCGCCCAGGTACTCGCATCGCTCCGAAACCACGTCAAACGTAATCGCCGTCCCAAAATCCACGACTATGCACGGCCCGCCATATTTGTTAAACGCCGCCACGCCATTCACAATGCGGTCCGCTCCCACCTCCAGCGGATTATCCACTAACACCGCCATTCCCGTTTTTACGCCCGGCTCCACAAATAGCGCCTTCTGCCCGAAATAAATCCGCGCCATCTCTGCCAGCGTCCAATTCACCGGCGGCACAACCGAGCTGATGATCACGCCGTGAATCCCATCGCGGTCCAGCCCCGCCAGGGTGAACAAGTTGCGCGTCAGTACGCCATATTCATCGACCGTTTGCTGCCTCGCAGTGGTCAGCCGCCAATTTGCAATTAGCTCCTCGCCGCGAAAAACGCCCAGCACCGTATTTGTGTTTCCAACATCAATGGTGAGCAGCATTACGGCGCCTCCGCTACGTCGCCCGCAATCACGGTCGTCACTTGGCCGCTGTCGCGTTTCACTTGCAGCAGTCCCTCCGGCCCCAGTCCCGCCGTCGTCCCCGTAAAATTCTCCTTGCCGTTGCTCACCCGCACGCGCTTCCCCTGGGCATAGCTCGACACCTGCGTGAATCGCTCGATCACCACCGCCGACCCCTCGCTCAAAAAATCATTGTAGTCGCGCTCGAATTCCCGCAGCAATCGTACCAGCAACTCCAGTCGTGATTGCGTATGCCCGCTCGCCACGCGAAGGGACGTTGCGCTCGCGGCCACGTCCGCCGGAAACTTTTCCTGGTTCACGTTCAACCCAATCCCCACAATCACAAAGCGAACCTGTCCCGGCTCCGCGTGCATCTCCGTCAAAATCCCGCCAACCTTTTTTCCGCCGATCAGCAAATCGTTCGGCCACTTTAAATCGACCGCCAAGCCAGTCTGCGCCTGAATAGCGGTATGCGCCGAGAGTCCTGCCATCATGGTCAGCAGCGGCGCTTGCACCGGCGCCAGCTTCGGCCGCAAAAGCAGCGTCACATAAATCCCCGCAGCCCGCTCCGAATGCCACCCGCGCCCCGCCCGGCCTCGCCCGGCCGTTTGTTCTTCTCCCAGTATGACTGCACCCTCAGGCTCGCCCGCGTGCCCCAGTTCCAACGCCACGCGATTCGTCGAATCCACCTTGAAAAAATGATAGATGCGCTTCCCGAACAAGCTGCCCTTCAACCGTTGCCGCAGCATGTCCGCGGTTAGAATGTCCGGCACCCTCTCCAAAAAATACCCAGTCCGCGGATGCCCCTTCACCCGCACCCCCAGTTCGCGAAGCCGCTCCACCCACTTCCAAACGGTGGACCTCGAGACACCGATCTCCCGCGCCACCCGCGCCCCGCTGACGACAATCGTCGCATTCTCCGCCAGCAGCGTGACCAACGCCGCGATTCGCCGGTCCGTTGTGCCCGGAAGCGTCTCCGTAACTGTTTTCTTGCTACGTCTCATGATAGCGAACCGGCTGCCCGCCCTGTGCGCAGGCGCGCGTTCGTAAGCTTACGTTTACCGGACGCGCTCTACAAGTAGGCTCAAGTTCGCCGCTGGCGCGGAATGCGTCAGCGCTCCTGCCGACAGAAAATCCGCACCCGTCTCCGCGTACGCGCGCGCATTGTCCAGCGTAACCCCGCCAGAAATCTCAATCACGCAATCGCGCCGCAAACTCCGCGCCAACTGCACGGACCGCTTCGCCGCCTCGGGCGTCATGTTGTCCAAGAGCACGGCGTCAGCTCCGGCCTCCAGGGCCTCGCGCAATTCGGTCTCATCGCGTACCTCAATCTGTACGGACAAAGGCCCGGGACCCACGACCTCCGGATCCAGCCCAGCCGCATCGTAAGCGCTCGCCGCGCGTGGTGCCGGCATCGCAAGCGAGCTATACGCATGTGCTCTATCCAGCGCCGCCTTCACGCTGCCGGCGATTGCGATGTGGTTCTCCTTGATTAAAATCGCGTCATACAGCCCAAAGCGGTGATTCGTGCCTCCACCCGCCTTCACAGCGTACTTTTCCAGCACCCGCAAGCCCGGCGCCGTCTTCCGCGTATCCCGTATGCGCGTATGCGTCCCCGCCAATTGCTCGACAAACCGCCGCGTCAGCGTGGCGATCCCGCAAAGATGCGCCAAAAAATTCAGTGCCGTCCGCTCGCCGGTGAGAATTGCCTGCGCCTCGCCGGCAAGCTCGATCAATTCCGCGCCAGGTTCTACATAGGATCCATCGTTGTGCAGACAGCCGACGCGCATCTTAAGATCCAGCGCACGAAAAACGTTTTCCGCGAGCGGCAGCCCGGCGCACACAAGCGTCTGCCGCGCCAGTATCGTGGCCTTCGCCGGAGTTCCTTTCGGCACGATGGCCGCAGTAGTGGCATCTCCCGCGCCCACGTCTTCGGCCAGAGCGCCGCGCACCAGTCCTTCAATCTCGTCGGAGTGCCAATTCATAGGAGGGAACCAGCAAGAGCTTATGCGGCGGCCTTGAGCTCCTCTAATCGCGAGCGAAGCTTCCGCAATTCCGTTGTCTGCTCCGCAAGAGTGGCTTCCAATCCGAGCACAACGTTTTCTGGCGCGCGGCTGCGAAAAGTGCTGTCGGCCAACTGCTTTTCTTTCGCTGCAATAGCCTTCTCCAACCCTTCAATCTGTTTGCGCAACCGCGTGGCTTCTGCTGCGATATCAATTGTCTCCGCAACATAGGGGATGCGCACGTCAAACAGCGCCGTCGAGCGCACCGCGCCCCCTGACTGCAGCAATCGTTCGGCGCCCACCTTCAAATCTGAAAGCGCGGCCAGCCGGATAATCCCTTCACGGCTCGATTCGATCACTTCTCTGGTTTGCTCGTCTGAGCTCGAGAATTCCGCCGCAACTTTCTTCTTAGGATCGACCTTCATCTCCGCGCGTATGTTGCGCAGCGCGACCATAACCTCCTGCACCAGCGAAAACTGCTCCAATGCCTGAGGGTTTTTCCATTCCGTCCGCGAGGTGGGAAACGCATCCAGCGCAATGGACTTCGCTCCCGGCAGCTGCGGCAACTGGTGCCAAAGCTCTTCCGTGATAAACGGCATGAACGGATGCAGCAGTCGCAGCGCCGCCTCCAGCGCCGCAAACAAATTACGCCAGGACGCTACGGCCCGCTCTTTGTCAGCGCTCTGCAGTTCCGGCTTCACCCACTCGATGTACCAGTCGCAAAAATCACCCCAGAAGAACTGATACACACTCTGCGCTGCTTCGTGAAAGCGATAGTTCTGTAGAGCCTCGTTCACGAGACCGATGGTTGTTGCCAGCCGCGCAAATAGCCATCCATCGACAAGCGAAATTTCTCCGCCGGAAGCATAGGGCGCCTGCGTCCGAATTTCCGGCGCAGCCAGCTTCTCCAAGGAAGCGATGCCCAGATCAACCTTCTCCAAATTTCCAAACACAAATCGCGAAGCGTTCCAAATCTTGTTCGCAAAGTTCCGCGCGCTGGCCAGCCGGTCGTCCGACAAAACAATATCCGTCCCTGGCGCGGCCATCGACGCCAGGCAAAATCGCATCGCATCCGTTCCGTACTGCTGATTCAACGCCACCGGATCAAGTCCCGT
>DATBYP010000170.1:0-4267 GCA_036513675.1 Candidatus Acidiferrum sp. | reverse complement strand
GATGAAGGATGCCAGAAAGAAGAAGAGCTGTTCACGAAGTGTCTTTTCTCCGACCAATCCAAAGGGCTCATTCATTCGTTCTTCGGCGAGCGCGAAGTCGCGAAAATTCCGGACGTGCCAAAGGAGACGACAACGCTTCCGCTCAACTCCGTGGGTATCGTCGGGGCTGGCACCATGGGCGGGGGGATTGCCATGGTTTTCGCCAATGCGGGAACTCCGGTGCTCCTCAAGGACACCGATCAAGCAGCGCTCGATCGCGGCATCGCCAATATTCAGAAAAATTACGCTAACTCCGTAAAGCGAGGCCGCTTCACGCAACCGTTCGTCGACGAGCGCCTCAAACTCATTCGTCCCACGCTGGACTTCAGCGAATTCGCCGCCGCGGATATGGTTGTCGAAGCCGTCTTCGAAAGCATGGCGCTGAAGAAAGAAGTTTTTGCGCAGCTAGAGCGTGTCTGCAAGCCGGGCACCATCCTCGCCACCAACACCTCCAGCCTCGACATCGACGAAATCGCCTCCGCCACTTCGCGCCCGCAATCCGTCATTGGCACGCACTTCTTTAGCCCTGCCAATGTCATGCGCCTGCTGGAAATCGTGCGCGGCGCCGCCACTAGCAAAGAAGTCATCGCCACCTGCATGCAGCTCTCGAAAAAATTGGGCAAAGTCGGAGTGCTGGTCGGTAACTGCATGGGTTTCGTCGGAAACCGCATGTTCGGACCCTACCGGCGCGAAGCGCAGTTCCTTGTCGAAGAGGGAGCGAGCGTGGAGGCGGTCGATAACGCTCTCTACGATTTCGGTATGGCCATGGGCCCACTCGCCACCGGCGATCTCGCTGGTCTCGACGTAGGTTGGCGCATTCGCAAGGAGTTTCGGCGTCTGCAGAAGCCCGGGGTTCGCCAAGCCTTTATCGAGGATCGTCTCTGCGAGATGGGTCGTTTCGGCCAAAAGACCGGCGCAGGCTGGTACAAGTACGACGAAAATCGTAAGCCATCGCCCGATGCAGAAGTCGCCAGCCTAATCCGTCACTGGACTTCCGAAGCCGGTATTGCGGAACGCGAAATTTCCGCCGAGGAAATCGTCGACCGCTGCATCTACACGCTGGTGAACGAGGGTGCGCGGCTTCTCGAAGAAGGTATCGCGCTGCGCGCCGTGGACATCGACATCATCTATCTCAACGGCTACGGTTTTCCTGCATATCGCGGCGGACCCATGTGGTACGCCGATACCGTCGGCCCGAAAAAAGTCTACGAGCGCATCCGCGACTTTCAGCGGCGCCTCGGAAATTGGTGGGAGCCTGCGCCCTTGCTTCAGCGCCTAGCCGAGGGAGGCAAAACTTTCGCGGAATTCAGCAGCCTGCAGGGCGCCGCTGCCTGAATTCGGCTAGCTAAACGGTCTTATCCTTCGAATAGCACAGCGATTCCAGGTTGCAATCGATGCATCTCGGCTTGCGCGCCACGCACACTCGCCGTCCGTGCAAAATCAATTGATGCGAAAACACGATCCACTTCTCCTTTGGAATCACGCGCATCAAATCTAATTCGATTTTCTTGGGATCTTCGTGTTTCGTCAGGTCCAGCCGCCGAGAGAGCCGAATCACATGTGTATCGACCACGACGCCGCTGGCAATCCCGTACGCCGTTCCCAGCACCACGTTCGCCGTCTTTCGCGCCACGCCGGGCAACGTCAAAATCTCATCCATCGTCCGCGGCACCTGTCCGCCGAAATTCTCGATGATCCCCTTACTCGCTCCCATGATCGATTTGGTCTTGTTGCGAAAGAATCCCGTCGGTCTTATCTCCTGCTCCAGCTCGCTAGGATTCGCGTGAGCAAACGCCTCAGCATTGGGGTACTTCTTATAGAGCGTTTGCGCAACCTGGTTCACACGTACGTCCGTGCACTGCGCGGAAAGAATCGTCGAAATCAGCAGTTGAAACGGATTTTCGTGTATCAATTCGCAAGTCGCCGCCGGATACGCTTCATCCAATTTCGCCAGAATCGCCGCCACGCGCTTCGGGTCCGTTCCTCGGCCCACCGTCCGCGCCACTTTCGCGGCCTTAGCTGGTTTGGCGGCTGTCGACCCAATGACCGCTAGCTTCGCCCGCTCCGAAGTAAGGCGCCCTTTAAGGGCACGCGCATTCTTCTTCTTCTTCGTCTTTTTCATAGTTGGCCCGTCGCCCTATCATACAAAAGATACGCCAGCAGCTTCCGAAACGCTCGCCCTCGATGGCTATGCTCGTTCTTTTCCTCCGCTGAAATCTCCGCAAACCCCTTCCTCAGCGCAGGAACATAGAAAACCGGATCGTATCCAAATCCGCGATCTCCTCGCGGCGCCTCCAAAATTTTCCCATCCACGCGCGCAGTGACGATCGCTTTCGCACGCCCGCGCTCCGCTAGCGCGATTGCACAAACAAAATATGCAGCGCGCTCTCGTCCGCTCTTGCCCCGTAACTCCCCCAGCAACTTCGCGTTTCGCTCCGCGCTGCTCGCTCCCGGCCCCGCGTAGCGTGCCGACAAGACCCCCGGCGCACCGCCCAGCGCCGGCACCACCAATCCCGAATCATCCGCGAATACCGGCCCGTCGCAAAATCGCGAGTAATGCAGTGCCTTGCCGGCCGCATTTTCCGCGAACGTCGGCGCAGTCTCCTCGAACGGAGGCAACGCTTCGAACCCCGGCAGCAACTCCAAAGCGATCGTCTCCTTGCCTGGCAAACCAAGCTCCGCCGCATGCGCCAGCGCGCGATATTCCGAAAGTTTTCCTGGATTAGAAGACGCGAGAAAAAGCCTAGCGTGCGCGCGCACTGAATTTCACAGGTAGCAGCGCGCGTTGTTCGTCCGTCAGCCGCCGAATTCCCGCCGCAGCCAGCGCCAGCAGGTCCTGCATTTCGCTCCCGCTGAACGGCCGCCCTTCCGCCGTTGCCTGAATCTCCACAAAGTGTCCGCTGCCCGTCATCACCACGTTCATGTCCACTTCCGCGCGCGCGTCTTCTTCATATGCCAGGTCGAGCAGCGCCCGATCATCCACAATCCCCACGCTCGTCGCCGCCACCGTGTCGATCAGCGGCGAACTCTTCAGCATTCCTGCGGCCACCATGCGTTCAAACGCCAACGCCAGCGCCACAAATGCGCCTGTAATCGACGCCGTCCGCGTCCCCCCATCCGCCTGGATCACATCGCAATCGAGCCATACCGTGCGCTCGCCCAGCGCTTCCTGATCTGTTACTGCGCGCAACGATCGCCCAATCAGCCGCTGAATCTCCTGCGTGCGGCCGGACTGTTTCCCCCGCGTGGCTTCGCGCGCCGTGCGCTCTTCCGTAGCGCGCGGCAGCATTCCGTATTCGCTTGTGACCCAGCCCTTCCCGCTACCCTTCAGAAATCCCGGCACGCCGTCGTCCACCGTAGCTGTGCAAATCACGCGCGTTTTCCCGAGCTCAATCAGCACGCTGCCTTCCGCCGTGGAAATAAAATCTGGAGTAATCTTCAGCGCGCGCATCTGATCGGCGCTGCGTCCATCGACTCGCAATTTTCCTCCTGCTGTTGCTGCGCCGCGTTCACGCGTCCCGCTCATGGTTTTGACGCCGGTTTGTCTGGGGATGCCGCCAGTTTGAACGGGGCCGCAACAGGTGTCAATTCCTGCGCCTCAGTCGTCGACGCCGGCGCTTCCAAGTTCGACGCGCGCGGTCCGACTGCCGCGTTCGCATTTACAAGAAACGCCTGGCTCAAGTCCAAATGCCCGGCCAACGTTTCCACTTCCTGGCCATGAATCAAAATCTTCAGCCGCCGCACCTGCGGTACATTGGACTCCAGGGTTTTTGCAATCGAATCCACGGCCATCTGCTCGCTCTCAATGCCGGAAGGAATCGAAGTCGCCAGCGCCTCGGAAAAATCCGCAATCGCCGTTCCGTCGGGCAGCAAATAAAACGCCAGCAGCGCCGCATCTGGCGGCAGCGTGCGCAGTTCCATGTCCACCGGGCCAGCGAGCAACGTATTCAGCACTTGCTTCGACCGTAGCACCGGGTCATTTGCAAGCGGCAAGTCCACGACTACCGCGGACACCGTTCCGTCATCCGCCCCCGAGGCCCAAAATAACTTCGCCTTCACTTTCGGATCGCTTGGATTGATTACCGTAGGCTGCGTTAATTCGCGCCGCGCCTGTTCTTCGCTGCGCTGTTGCAACTTGGCCGCTTGCTTTATATTCCGTCGCAAAATCGGCAGGTAAATCGCCGCAATCACTACCGCAAAAAACAGTGCCCCGAGGAACCACCAGCGC
>DATBYP010000169.1:0-17585 GCA_036513675.1 Candidatus Acidiferrum sp. | reverse complement strand
GCAATATGGTCGAGTCCGCCCGAAGCATTTTGGAATGAAATGCCGATTAGGTCCGGGGCGCAGTGAGAGATGCCGTTATTAGCGCCATCGAGGGTCAGTCCAGAAATGGAGACGCCGGTTGTGTCGGCGACGAGCAGCGCGGTGGCGATGGGAGCGGCGTCGAAGAGACTGGTGGTGTTCGCCTGCATGGCGGAGGGCATGAGAACGGCGCCATTGTCGGCGTCGATGTCGAGCGGCTTGCGGATCGTAACTTGCTCCACGTACATACCTTTGCATATGTGGATCTCGTCGCCGGGAGAGGCGGCGTCGACCGCGTCCTGGATGTGAGTGAACGCGGCGTTGGGACACTCGACTTTGTCGTCATCGACTACCAGCCGGGCACGGTGTGCTGGCAAAACCGCGGTCGGCCAAATGAGAGCAGACACGAGAATTAGAGTCAGGGCGAAAGGACGTACAAGCTCTGTTTTCACGGTAATGTGCCTCGATTTCCAGCGCTCATAAACGCGGGCCCATCGCGAAGGGTGCAGCGGCTGGAGGTTGCTTCCGGGGACGGGTCCTTGTTTTTCGCTTACTCGAAAGTTGTGAAGTAAGGCTGGGAGGCGCGACGGAATATAACAGGCCTTTCCGAGTGAGGCAATAGACCGGGCTGGCAGTACGGGCTAGCTCGTCGAAGCGGAGAACCTTGGGTTTGAACCGCTCTGCTAGAGGAGATCGCGATGCGTGCGCTTGCGCATCCAGTCGGCATAGGGGCGGAGATTTAGGTGGGCGGATTTGGCACGGAGGTCGCGGAGGAATTTGCGCTCGGCTTGGGCTTCGGATGCGGAACGCGGCTCGGTGGCAGAATTATTCTTGCGTCGCAAATCTTCAGGGCGGGCTAGGTGGGTGCCGACGTCGGCGGGTTGGACTCTGGCGCGATCGGAGATGAGGAAGTCGCCGAATGCCACGGCGTCGGTGATTCGGTATGGTGCTTGGCGATTTTTGTTGCTCTGCTGGATGCGGCCCTTCAGAGCGGTCAGAGCTTGCTCGACACTTTCGCGCGTGAAGCGTGGAGTTTTTGCGCCAGAGACGGTTTCGCCGGCGGGGGTGGTCATCCATTCAGTCGTGGCGCGCGCGGGCTGGACATAGCCTTGGGCTTGCAGGAAGGCTAAGGCGTGCTCAGCTTCGGGGCGATTGATTTTTAGCGCATTGGCCAAGTCGCGAGCCGTCCACGTCAGAGCGCCTTTGGTGTCTTTGAGGAAGCTGAGGGCGGCCTCCGCGGGTATTTGTGGGGGAGCGTTGGCGTGGGTTTTGCGCTGGCGAGAAGCATGGCGCCACTTTATCCTAAGTTTTGGGGAACGTCGTGCGGCTTGGAGGGGCTGACGAGTCTAAAGATTTGCGACTACATATACGAAGGCGGCGAGACCAAGGGAACCCTTTCGTCGTCATTGCGTATAGGTCAGAGACTGGAGGATGGGGCCGAAGCTTGAACTTGGAGGGGTGGGATGGATATGCGCGAGTGGGTGGAGATGGTGGGACGGGATTTTGGGTATGCGCTGAGGACATTGCGTCGCAGCCGGGGATTTGCCGTGGTGGCGGCGCTGACTTTAGCGCTGGGGATTGGCGCGAACACGGCGATTTTTACGTTGCTGGACCAGGTGTTGCTGCGCTTGCTGCCGGTCAAGAATCCGCAACAATTGATGCTGCTGACGATGCGCGGCCACCATTATGGAAGCAATTGGGGCGGGAATGCGATTTCCTATCCGATGTACCGCGATTTCCAGGACCACAACGAAGCGTTTTCCGGAATGTTTTGCCGATTTCCCGATCATGTCAGCTTGACGTTTAATGGGCAGTCCGAACGAGTTGCGGGCGAGTTGGTTTCCGGGACCTATTTTAGTGTTTTGGGAGTAGGCACAGCACTGGGGCGCGCGTTCGGTCCGGAAGACGACCGCGTACCGAACGGACATCCGCTGGTGATGCTGAGCTACGACTTCTGGAAGCAGAGATTCGGTGGCGATCCGCAAATCGTAGGGAAAACAGTTTTGGTGAATAACCACCAGATGACGATTGTCGGCGTGGCCGAGGCTGGCTTCAATGGTGTTGAAATAGGGTATTCGACCAAGATTTTTGTCCCGATGATGATGCAGCAGCAGTTCATCATCGGAAATCCGAAAATGCTCACCGATAGGCGATCCCGCTGGGTGAACGCGTTTGGCCGGCTGAAGCCGGGCGTTACGCGTGAAAAGGCTAAAGGGTCAATGCAGCCGTTTATGCACTCGATGCTGGAGAATGAGGTGCGCGAGGCGGCGTTCACGAACGCGTCGGCGTATGACCGGGAGCAATTCTTGAAGTGCTGGATCGACGTACTGCTTGGCTCGCAGGGGCGGGCGGAGCTTCGACGCGAGCTGTCGACGCCATTGTGGGTGTTGATGGCGACGACGGGAATGGTGCTGCTGATCGCGTGCGCGAACATAGCGAACTTATTGCTGGCCCGCGCGACAGGAAGGCAGAAAGAAATCGCGGTGCGGCTGGCCATGGGAGCGACGCGGGGACGCATTGTCGCGCAGCTACTGATCGAGACGCTATCGCTTTCGGCGCTGGGTGGAATTTTGGGGTTGGCGCTGGCGTTCTGGGCGGACAAGGCGTTAATGGCTGTGTACCTGCCGTCGGACTCAGGTGAACTGAACATTTCCACGGCACCTGACCCGCGAATTCTACTGTTTACGTTAGCCGTGACTGTGCTGACAGGCGTGATTTTTGGTTTGGCGCCGGCGCTGCAAGCCACCCGGCCAGACGTGGGTAAAACGCTGAAGGATCAGGCGGGTGCGGTGGTCGCCGGTGGACATGGCCGCCTGCGCAATGCTCTGGTGATCACACAGGTGGCGCTGTCTCTCTTGCTGCTGATTGGTGCAGGACTGTTCTTACGCAGCCTGAAGAACTTGAGCGGCCTGGGTCCTGGGTTTCGTCCAGAGCGGCTGGTGGGTTTCACCATCGATCCCTCTTTAAGCGGCTACTCTGTACCGCGGCTGAAAATTTTTTATCAGCAGTTGACCGATAACCTCAGTTCCCTTCCGGGCGTGCAATCCGTGGGAGTGGCGTCGATGCGGATCATGGAAAACAACGAATGGGACAGCTCGATGACCGTAGAGGGATATACGCCGGCAAAACCAGAAGATCGGGCGCAGCCCTTTATGAATCAGATTGGACCGGCTTACTTTGCGACGATGGGCGTACCGGTTGTCGCGGGGCGCGACTTTCGTTTAGCGGATAATCGCGAAGTCCAAAGACCACCTCGCGCTGGTGAGCCCGAGGAGGAGCGTTGGACTCCCGCCGCGGTCATCATCAATGAAAAATTCGCCCGAAAATATTTTGCGGGCCGAAACCCAATTGGTATGCACGTCGGATTCGGCAGCGATCCGGGGACTCCGACGCAAATGGAGATCATCGGCGTGGTGAAGGACATTAAGTACACGAACTTGCGCGATGAAATTCCAGAACAGGCGTTTATTCCGTACATGGGGAGCCGTTATGTCGGCGGCATGACGATTTATCTGCGGACGGTAGGAGAACCGAATCAGTTGATCTCCACCGTGCGCACGAAGGTGCGGGAGATGGACGCGAACTTGCCGATTTATGCCATGCGTACGATGGAAGAGCAGATCAGTAACTCGCTTTCCACGGAGCGAATGATTGCGAGCTTGTCGACCGTGTTCGGATTCGTAGCGACGGTGCTGGCGATCATCGGGTTGTACGGCGTGATGTCGTACAGCGTGGCGCAGCGCACGCGGGAAATTGGGATTCGCATGGCACTAGGGGCGGAGCAGGGGAAGGTCATCGGAATGGTGATGCGCGAAGTGGTAGTGCTGATTGCGATTGGTGTGGCTGTCGGCGTTCCGGCGGCCCTGTTGCTCACGCGTGTCATCAAGAGCCAGCTTTATGGATTGCAAGCGCACGATCCGTGGACCCTGGGATTGGCGACGGGATTACTCGCTCTGGTGGCGTGCGCGGCGGGATATGTGCCGGCGCTGCGAGCGAGTCGAGTCGACCCGATGAAGGCGCTGCGCTACGAGTGATTTGCAACAAAAGCACTAGGACGCACAGCCAGAAATCACTGTGCCACCTTGGATCTGGAAAGCGGAGGGGTGGCGCTGGCCTGTTGCAATTAGATGCTCAATTTCGGCGATGGGGGCTATGTGGCCGCGGGCGCCGATTCCGGTGCAGTTGAGGGCCGCGGCGGCGCAGGCGAATTCGAGTTGCCGAGGCAGCGGCCAGCCTTGCCGCAATCCATAGATAAATCCAGCGTGGAAGATGTCGCCCGCACCGGTGGTGTCGACGGTGTCCACGCGAAATGCGGGCGCGTAGTGTAGTTGCGCGCCGTCATAGGCTAAAACGCCTTCGTGGCCGAGGGTAGCGGCAGTGAGTCGCGCACCATAGCGGCTGCGTACGGCGGGGAGAGATTTGCGCAAGTCGGATTCACCGGAGATGCGGCCGGGAATGTCGCGGCTGGTGATGAGGAAATCGATTAGAGGGAGAAGGGCGTCGACGCCGGCGTAGAGTTCGTCGAGATCGGCGATCACCGGAATGTTTGCGCCTCGCGCCCAGGTTGCAGCGGCGGTCGCGGCCGTAGTGTCATGGCCGTCCAGGTGGAGGGCGCGGGCTTCGAGGATCCAGTCGCGGCACAGGTCGCCTGGCCGGAGCGCAAGGCGATCATCGCGTTTCCACAGGACAGTGCGCTCGCCGGCGTCGTCGACGAGGATGAAAGCTTGCTGACTGGGGCAGCCGGGCGCGGTGAGGAGGTGCGCTTCGACGCCGAGGTTGGCGAACTCGGAGCGATGGAGGGTGGCGGCGAGATCGTCGCCGACTTTACCGACGTAGCGCGTGCGAAGTCCCCAGGATTGGCACGCGACCATGGCAGTGGCAACTTGTCCGCCGGGGAGAACGTTGGCGGAGCGGAATTCGACTTTGGAGCCGGCAGCAGGGAACTGGTGAACGGGAATGAGTGTATCGGTCGCGTTGAGGCCGACGCCGACAACGTCGACTTTAGATGAGGTGGGCATCATCTAGTGGAATCGCGTAGTGCGGTGCAGAGCTATGCCGCACACGACGAGAAGCGCTAGCGTGGCGGCGCTCAGGATTAGGGCGGGCGGCCAGTTGAGGGCGATTTGTGGAACGCGGGCCGTGGTGGCGAAATAAGCAAAGACGGCGGTGACGGCGGCTACGAGCAGCCAGTCAATCGCTGTGCGCGAAGGCTTTGCTTCGCTGGCGGCTTGGCGGCCGTCCATGCGAGCGTCGACGTATTCGCTGTCGATCCTGTAGCGCTGGCCCTCGCGATGCGCGGCTTGCTTCCAGCAGGTTTGCTCGGATCTGGTCGCTGAGGAAAATGCGATCGCGGCGACGCCGGCCATCATCAGCAAAGAGCCGCCGATGACTTGCGCGTATACGCTATCTCGGTGGCCATGAAGTTCACCGAAAACGAGTGTGCCCCAGAGGAGTCCCCAGAGCTGGTTGGTGTTGGAGAGGGGAATGCCGCGGCTGATGCCCACATATTTTGCGGCGTACTGCTGGAAGAGATCGCCAATGACCCAAACGAAGCCGCCGAGCATGAGCCAGAAAATAACGTCGCGCGCGCTTTGCAGTTCGCGTAAGAGCGGCGTCACGCCGAGATAGCTGACGGCGAGCGCCGACATCATGCCGAGCTCGCCAAAAGTGAAAAATGTTACGAAGGAAAGCGGATTCATGCCGGTGAGATAGGCTTTGCGGTACGGGATGTACATCGTGCCCCAGAGAACGCCGGCGCCTAGCGCGGCCCAGACGCCGCGGTAGGAATGTGCGACGGGAGCTTGCGCTGACGAGGCAATCGCGAGCAGCGCTGCGCCGACACACATAACTAGCGCGCCGCCAAGAACGCCGAGCCATCGGCGCCAGCCCGCTTGGCGCAATTCGTTGAAGAAGAGAAAGCCCCAGAGAATGCCGAGCAGGCTGTTGGCGTTCCACAGCGGAAACGCGATGCTCAGGCCGATGTCGCGGATGGCGAAAATGGTCATGGTGTTGGCCACGGCCCAGAGGCATCCCGCGAGCAAGGCCCAGATGATCAAGTGGGGTGCACGGCGGACGTCGGCGCGCACGGAGGCCGTGCCGAGGATGAGCGCGGGAACGCTCCAGCGCGCAAGAAAAACGCCGACGACCATGATGAGGGAAATCACGAGTGGAGACACGCCAATGGATACAAGCTTGGTGGGCGCTTCCGCCGCGCCGAGCCATGCGCCCGCAGTGAATCCGGACAGAATTCCGAGAAGTTGCAGTTTGCGGGCGCGGGAGGTTTGTTGGGCTGGCGAAGCGAGGGTGGGCGTGAGAGTCGATTGCATATCGTTGGGTTAGTGAAGAGAGCGCAGGAGAAGCAATCCGGCGATTAGTACCGCGACCGGAACCCAGAAATGGATGTCCGTGAGAATCGATGCGGTTCGCGAAGCCGTTTTGTTTGGCTGCATGTTATGAGCAGAAGAAGCGCGGCTATGCTAGGACAAATCGAGCCTTTAATCCAATGAGAATCACAGCTACCTTGGCCATACCCCCGCGGTGAAGCTGCGGATGGTAGTGAAGTGAAGGTTTTCGTAGAGTTGGACGGCGGAGCGGTTTTGCGCCGTCACGGTCAGTGTCAATTCACGAAATTTCATCGAGCGCAGGGCTTCGGCGGAAGTCTGCATGAGCGTCCGGCCGAGTCCGTGGCCCTGATAACCGGGGAGGACGCAGATTTGCGTAGTGTGGCCAACGCCCGGGGAGACTTCGCTGGTGAGCACGGCGGCGATGAGCTCGTCGCTGCCGGGCTGGCGCAGGACGAAAGAGGCGGTCGGCACGAATTGGCCGCAACCCGGGAGAAGAATAATGTTCTTCAGGAAGCGCAGGGCTCCGGCGCGGCTGCGGTACTGATCGTTGATTTCGCCGTCCACGTGATTCGCGTAGGACAAGTAAATGAGTTTCGCGCATGGCTCGAAGAAGCGGTCGCTCCAGCGGTCGAGCCGCATGCCCGCGGAAACGCCGGGGCGCGGTTCGGAATTGTTCTGTAGATCGAGGAGCATGAACTGGCGCGTGTAGAGCTGGAAGCCTTGGTCGCGCAACGGATTGTCGACCGGGCCGCCGAAGGGCATGAGCTGCGCCTCGATGCGCGAAAGCTGCGGGAGCGCGCGCATGGAGAAGAGCATTTCTTCGAGGAGACGGCGGCCGATGTCGGCTTGGGGAAAACGGGCGGAAACGTAGAGGCCGCCGATCAGGCCCTTTTGTTCTTCGAGAACGTAGAAGGAGTAGCCTGCGGCGGAGCCGTTTTCAAAAGCCACGCAGCCGCACAGCGCGTGTGCTTCCAGGAAACGTTTGATTAGGTCGAGCGCGCTGCGATAGTCCCAGTGCAGCTCGTCGTGCCAGTGGCGCGCTTCCTCTTCGAGCAGCGGCTCGAGCTGGCGCACGCTGGTTTGTCGAAGGTCGAGGATATTCATGGAATGCGGCGCTGCCCGCAGCTTTATCATAGCCGATTCGGCAAGGGGCGCGCGAAGCGCGACTATTTGTGCAGGAACTCGCGGTGGCTACTAGTGCATGCGACACAAGCCGCATAGTTGCGGAATCGACGACGAAAGCTGCGTGCTACGATGGCGAATATTCCGGTGAGGAGTTAGAAACGGCGCAACGCGCCAACCCAGTGGCGCAGGTAACGAATGTCCATTCTCGACGAATTCCGGTTTCCGACGCTTTGGTACACAAAGATATTGATGGCCGTTTTGGCTTTGCTGTTTTTTGGCGTGGTGGCCACGTCGGCTATCGCGGGATTTTTGGTGTACCGCATCGTAAAGCCGCAACGCTCCAGCAGCGAAATCAATATGGACAGCTTTCCAGGTCGGCCCGATGCCGTGAAGTTTTCGGTGCCCGGGGCAGGGCAGCGGGAAGGCTGGTTTTTCCCGGGGCTGGTGGGAGCGCCGGCCATCGTGCTGTGCCACGGATACGGCTCGAGCCGCGGCGAATTGTTGACGCTGGTTTCCGCGCTGCAGGATCACCAGTACAACGTATTTGTGTTTGATTTCGTGGCCCACGGGAAGAATGACGGGATTACCTCGTTTGGTTTTCACGAGGCGGAGGAAGTACGCGCGGCGATCGATGAACTCGCCCGGCGCAGCGACGTGGACCCTGGCCGTTTTGGATTGTGGGGCTACAACTTGGGGGCCTATGCGGCTTTGCGCGAGGCGGAAAATGATAAACGTGTGCACGCGCTGATTCTGGACTCGGTCTACGATTCCCCGGAGCAGATGGTGAAGATCGGTGTCGAGAAAGAAGGCTTGGCGGGGATTCCGTTCGTGGCGCGGTCAGCGGAAGTAAGTTTCGGCTGGATTAATCACAAATATAGCGGAGAGAAGCCCCTGACGTGGAAACTGGATACGATCGCTGGCGTGCCAAAATTGTTTATTGAGGCCGCGGACGACCCTGAGCTGGCGGGGATCACGCAAAAAATGTTCAAGAGCGCGCCGGAACCGAAGGAGCAGGTGACGATTCTGCATGGGAATTTTGTAGACATGGAAGATGCGGACAAGCGGGCGTACGAGAATCGCGTGGTGAGCTATTTTCTACTGCGGCTTCCCGCTACCGGACGCGTGGGCCGCTAAGGGCCTGATCCTTACAACCTCGACCTGTGGCCAGTGACTCGAATCCTCCGGTTCAATGAACGCTCGCTGTTCGAGGCCGTGAACGGCTTTCGGGCCAACAACAACTAGCGCGGGTTCCGAGATGGTTTCGGGCAGGTCCGTAATCTCACGGTCCAAGTAAAAGCTCAGGCCGTAGCGCCATCCGCGTGGCACCCCCAGCGTGTAGACGGTCAGATGGTTCGAGCTGCGGATTTGTACCGCCAGGAGCCTCGGTGACACGATGCGATCGATCCGAGGGAGCACCGAGTTCTCTGCATTGAGCAGGATAAGAACAATGGTTACGACCGCGGCTAGTTGTGCTTCCTGGAGCCGACCGTAACCTGCCAGTCCGATAACAAGCAGCCCTCCCAATCCCGCCGCAGCGATGTGCAGAAAGAGGTTTATCCATGGGAGCTGAAACTGAATTGGCCAACTATGGGAAGGTGCAATCTTTAGTGACACAAGCACCCAGGCTGCCTCACACGCGAACAATAACCCCGTGAGCACAGTCGCGACCAAAGCGACCCTTGAGCGGTTCCTTTGAAGGTTACCGACAAAGCGGGAAACCAAGAAAATCGCCGGCGGGATGGACGGGAGAATGTAGCCGGGCAATTTGGATTGCGAAGCGCTAAAAAACAGTAGCGGCAGCAATACCCAAGAGAGGGAGAACGGAGTGATTCCGTTGCGACTATTCTTGTTTGGCTCGAAGCGAAACGAGCCTATGACCCAGAATAACCACGGAAATACTCCGACAAGAAAGATCGGAACGTAAAACCAGAAGGGTTGGATGTGCTGGAATTCGGGGGTGAGGAAGCGCTTGAAATTGTGTTCGATGATGAAGATGCGGAAGAAATCGGAGTTACGGCGGGCGCAGAGGATGTACCACGGCAGGGCCGTCACGCAGAATGCTGCGATCCCGACGGCCTGAAGGAGTCGTAGCGCGTCTCGCCAACGTCTGGTGAACAGCGCCCAGAAGAAGACCGCGCCACCGCATAGAATTATAGCCACGGGCCCCTTCGCCAACATGGCAAGCCCGAGGAAAATGCCAAACAAGATCAGCGCCACCCATCGTCGCCGCGCGACGTCCCTTTCACCCTGTAGGGGCGGAGCACGCTGCGCCCCATCTCGGCTCGATCGCTCCGGTAGCAGGCCCACGATAACGGCGGCGCAAACCATCGCGATCGTCAACATGGCACTGAACGGCATGTCCGTTGCGGCAGCGTGGGAAAAGCCGATCATGCCAACGGTGGTGGGGAGCAGGAGCAGCAGCCAGCGCGCGGTTTCCGCGCCGTAGATGCGCCACGCGAGCCACGCCAGCGCCAACGTTGCGAGCAATGCGGAGATCGCGCTCGGCAGGCGCGCGGCGGCTTCGCTGACTCCGAAAAGCTTGAAGCAAATCGCCGCGCCCCAATAATAGAGCGGCGGCTTCTCGAACCAGGGCTTGCCGTAGAGACGCGGCGTGACCCAGTCGCCGGTCTCTGCCATGTCGCGTGCGATCCACGCGTAGCGCGGCTCGTCAGGGCCGACAAATCCGATCGCTCCCAAATGGCTGAAGTAGCAGACGTACAGCGTCGCGCAAATCAGCGCGGCCCAGCCGACACGGGTCGCAATGTTTTCCTTTTTTGCCGGAGCAATCTCAGTGAAGGTGGTGGCCACGAAAGAGTGAGTCTAGCATTGGTGCGCGTGAACGTCAGCGCGTAGGATACTTGGTTTAAGTCGCGATATACGGAGGCGAATGAAGCAGTGGAGTGAGTACGCCGCGGTGTGGGCGATTTTTAAAATGCTGGGAGCTTTGCCGCGTGGGTTGGCGCGCGGCTTGGCGGCGGCAGTTGCGTCGGCGTTCTATGCGATGCTGCCGAAATTGCGGCGCACTGCGGAGTTTAACCTGCGCCTCGCGTTCCCGGAATGGGATGACGCGCGGCGAAACGCTGTGATTCACGGCATGGTGGGCAATTTGGGATACATGGCTGCGGAGTTCGCCCACTTTCCACGCTATACGCGCGAAAATATCGAGGAGGCTTTGATCCTCGAGGGGCACGAGAACTTTTTAAATGGGCAGCGCCGCGGCAAAGGCGTGCTGTATCTTACCGGGCACATCGGCGCGTGGGAGCTGTCGTCGTTTGCGCACGCGCTCTACGGGTTTCCCCTGCACTATATGGCGCGTCCGCTAGACAACGCCCGCGTCGACGCGCTGGTGAATCGCTACCGCTGTTTGTCGGGGAACCGGCCGATTTTTAAGAATGAGTCGGCGCGGGCGCTGCTGAAGATCTTGAAGGAAGCGGGAACGGTGGGAATTCTGGCCGACCAGAACACCATGCCGGAAGAGGGCGTATTCGTAGATTTTTTTGGCAAATCCGCATGCACGACAACCGGGATTGCGCGTGTCGCGTTGCATACGGATGCCGCGGTCGTGCCGGGATATGCGTATTGGGACAGCGGCATCGGAAAATATCGGCTGCGCTTTGAACCGGCCGTGGAGTTAATTCGAACGGGAGACATGGAGCGGGACGTCTTTGTAAACACGCAGAAATTTGCCAAGGTGATTGAGGGGATCATTCGAAAGCATCCAGAGCAATGGGTATGGGTGCACGCGCGATGGAAGACGCGGCCCAGGGGCGAGGCGGAGATCTACTGAGTACGCCGAGACACGAGGACTGACGGACAACGTTCGCGGAGAATTCATCATGAACAAGACGGCTGGGGAATTGGCGGCGTCTATTGGAGCCGAACTTCAGGGTGACCGCAACCTCGAGGTGCGCGGCGTGGCTGCACCGGAGCGGGCTGGTGCGCACGATCTAATTTACGTCGAAATGGCGAAGCACGCCGAGCGCGCGGCGAATTCCGCTGCAGGCTGCGTGATCGCGGGCGAGGGCATAAGCATCGGCGGGAAAACAGTCTTGCGGCACGCGCAGCCGAAGGTGGCGTTTGCGAAGGCCGCTGCAATGCTGGTCGAGCGCGGACCGATTGCGGTTGGCATTCACGCGACGGCGCTCGTGGCACCGTTGGCGCGCGTTGGCAAAGACGTCAGCATAGGGCCGTATGCGGTGATCGGCGAGGATACGCATGTCGGCGACGGAACGCAGGTCGGCGCGCATTGCGTTATTGGCGCGGGATGCTGGATTGGCGAGAACTGCCGGATTCATCCACGCGTGACTTTGTACGCCGGCGCGCGGATCGGTCACCGAGTTGAGATTCACACGGGTACCGTTATCGGCGCGGATGGTTTTGGTTACGTCTACGGCGACGGCCGCTACTGGAAATTTCCGCAGGTGGGAATTGTGGAAATTGGCGACGACGTGGAAATCGGCGCTAATGCGACGATCGATCGCGGTTCGCTTGACGACACGCGTATCGGAGAAGGTGTGAAGCTCGACAACCTGGTGCATGTGGGGCACAACGTACAGATCGGCGCACACACGGTCATCGCAGCGCAGACCGGCATCTCGGGGTCGAGCTCGCTGGGTCATCACGTCGTCGTCGGTGGACAGGTCGGCATCGCCGATCATTGCACACTGGAAGACGGAGCTATTGCGGGTGCGCAAGCGGGCATTCCCACTGGGAAGACGATTCGTGCGGGGCAAACGGTTTGGGGCACGCCCGCACGGGAGATTGGCAAGTTCAAGGAAGCGTATGCTTGGTATGGACGGCTTCCGGAGCTCGGTGCGCGCATCACAGAAATAGAGGGGAAGATGTCAGCGAAAGAGAAGAAAAAGAGTTCGCCAAAGAGGACGCAGAGGGCACAGAGAAGAAGGGGGAAATAGAGACGAATGCGCTGGCAGGTCATTGTCGTCGGCGGTCACACGCGGAGTATTGGGAAGACCCAGTTGGTGTGTGATCTGATCGCGGCGTTCCCGAACGCGAATTGGATTGCGGGAAAGATTACGCAGTACGGTCATGGAGTCTGCGCACAAAATGGCCAGGATTGCGATTGCGCGCCGGATGAACATATCTGTGCGATCAGTTGGGAGAAGCGTGCGAGCGAAACCGATAGCGGACGCTTTGTGGCTGCAGGCGCGCGTCGTTCTTTCTGGCTAAGGACCAAGCAAGGATTCCTTGCGGAGGGCATGCCGCTGGTGCGCAAAGCGCTGCACGAGATGGAGGGCGAAGACGAGCGAGCGCCGGGCCGCGTAATCCTGGAAAGCAACACACTGCTGCAATTTGTAAAGCCGTCGTTGTACCTGATGGTCCTGGATCCTTCGAAAGCGGATTTCAAGGACTCCGCGAGATTGCAAATGGATCGCGCGTCTGCCTTCGTTTTGCGCAAGCCATTAACCGCCGCGGACACGGGTGTCGCGTGGGCGGGACTGCCGCAACAGCTCCTGCGCGGCAAACCGCAGTTTCTGCAGCGCGAAGGTGAAGCCTTGCCGTCAGGTTTAGTGCAGCAAGTGCAAGGCATCATTCGTGACGCCGAAGGCGTCTCCTTGTAAACACGGCGGCATCTTAGCGGTTGACCAGTTCTCGGCCCGCGGCGATAATTTAGTAGTACCGACGCTATCCGCAAAACAGTTGGCGCTGCCAGAATCGGCGCCGGGCGTCATATATTTCGGGCGTAAAATCGCACTGGGGGATTTGCTTTGGCAACGAGCACACGGGTCGGGCTGGAAACTCCAGTCTCATCTGGGGCCACATTCAGTTCGCGACGGCAAGACTGGTTTGAGCGCCTCGAGCAAGCCATCGAGCGTGGCGCGAATCACCTGCTGTCTCTACAAGTGGATGGCGGTTACTGGGTCGGTGAGCTTGAAGCCGACACCACTCTCGAATCCGACTACATCTATTATCTGCACGTCCTGGGCAAGGCGGACCCTGAGCGCATTGCTAAGCTGGCCAACTATGTGCGCCAGCGCCAATTGCCTGAGGGCGGGTGGAGCATTTATCCCGGCGGGCCTTCCGAGCTTAGCGCCACGTGCAAAGCGTATTTTGCGCTGAAGCTCGCGGGTGATCCGCAAGCTTCTCCGCACATGGCGCGTGCGCGGGAGACTGTACACCGCCTCGGGGGTCTCGAACGCACTAATTCTTACGTGCGCTTTTATCTTGCGCTGGTAGGCGCCGTCGGCTGGGAACTCGTTCCGGCGATTTTGCCGGAGCTGATGCTGCTGCCGAACTGGTTTTACCTGAACATTTATGAGATGTCGTCCTGGACGCGCGGCATCGTAATCCCCATGGCGATTTTGTCGGCCGTGCGGCCGGATTGGCGTTTGCCGGAACGCGCCCACGTTGATGAACTCTTCTGCGACATTTCACGCAAGAAGGCAGCGTTTGACTGGAGCGATCAGCTTCTGTCGTGGCGAAATTTCTTTCTCGCGCTCGACCGCGCGTTGAAACTTTACGAGAAATTGCCGTGGAAGCCGCTGCGCCAGCGCGCACTACGCGAGGCAAAATCCTGGCTGCTCGAGCACGTCGAGCGGACCGAGGGCCTCGCCGCGATCTATCCCGCGATGATGAATTCGATTTTTGCGCTGATGGCTCTTGGCCACGGGCCGGACGATCCGCTGACCGCGCGCGAAATTCGCGAGTTTTCGCGCTTCGAGATTGACGACGGCGAAACGATTCGCATGCAACCCTGCGTCTCGCCGGTGTGGGACACCGGCATCGCCATGGTGGCGCTCGAAGAAGCGGGCTTGCCGCCGGATCATCCTGCGTTGGTGAAATCCGCGGATTGGATTTTGTCGAAGCAGGTTCTCGGTCCTGGCGACTGGCAAGTCAAAAACCAAGATGCCGAACCGGGCGGGTGGGTTTTCGAGTTTCGCAATGATTTTTATCCTGACGTCGACGACACCGCGTTCGTGCTCATGGCGCTACAGCGCGTTGAATTTCCCGATCCCAAGCGCATGGAAGCAGCCGTGCGTCGCGGCATTCAGTGGCTGATCAGCATGCAGAACCGCGATGGTGGCTGGGGCGCGTTTGATCGCGACAATAACAAAGCCTTCCTCTGCAACATTCCATTTGCCGATCACAATGCGATGATCGATCCCTCGACCGCGGACGTTACGGCGCGCGTGCTCGAGTGCCTGGGCCGCTACGGCTGGCCTGCGGACCATCCGGCAGTGCGGCGCGGCGTGAAATTCCTTTTGCAGGATCAATGCGAAGACGGCTCCTGGTTTGGTCGTTGGGGCGTGAACTATGTCTACGGCACGAGCGGCGTGCTGCGTGCCCTCGAAACCGTTTCGCTTACCGCCAAGGAATATTGTCAGCGCGCGGTGCGTTGGTTGCGCACGGTGCAGAAAGCGGACGGCGGCTTCGGCGAATCCCTGCGCAGCTATGACGAGCCTGCGACGAAGGGCCAAGGCAACAGCACAGCATCGCAAACCGCCTGGGGCCTAATCGGACTGCTTGCGGGGTCTGACACCGGCGATCCGGCGATTCACAAGGCGGCGGCTTATCTGGTTGAACAGCAAAACGCGGACGGATCCTGGAGCGAAGATGAATTCACCGGCACCGGCTTCCCCAGCGTCTTTTATTTGAAATATCACCTGTATCGCAATTCGTTTCCGCTATACGCGCTGGCACGCTTCCGCAACCAGGCGCAGGAAGCGCGGCAATACTGCGCGCTGACATTCCAGCCCAGTGAATTCCGGCTGCGCAGCGGGTTTTAGCCTACTACATGACTACTCTGGTCACTGGCGCGTCCGGCTTCCTCGGGAGCCACGTTGCCCGTCAGCTTGTCGCGCGTGGTGATGAGGTGCGCGTGCTCCTGCGCCCTTCTAGCCACAATCGCGCTATCTCCGATCTTTCGTTGGAATACGTCACCGGTGATCTACGCGATCCCGCATCGCTAGAACGCGCGATGAACGGTGTGCACCGCGTTTTTCACGTCGCGGCCGACTACCGCCTGTGGGCCAAGCGCTCCAAAGATATTTACGAGTCCAACGTGGGCGGCACAAAGAATCTGCTCGCTGCCGCGGAGCGCGCCGGCGTTCAGCAATTTGTCTACACCAGCACTGTCGCCACCATCGCGGTCGACCGCCCGCAGCCGCCCAACGAGTCTACCGACGCGCGTTTGGACGAAATGGTCGGCCACTACAAACGTTCCAAGTGGCTTGCCGAGCAGGAAGTGCGGAATGCCGCAAAGAACGGCGCGCCGGTGATTATTGCTATGCCTACCACTCCCGTGGGTCCGTGGGACTGGAAGCCCACGCCGACCGGTAAAATCATCGTCGATTTTCTGAATGGCAAAATGCCGGGTTACGTCGAAACGGGGCTGAATTTTGTTGGTGTGGAAGAGTGTGCCGCTGGCCATCTGCTCGTCTCCGAGAAAGGCAAAGTCGGTGAGCGCTATTTACTCGGCGCCGAAAATCTCACGCTCAAGCAAGTTCTCGACACGCTGGCGAAAATCACTGGCCTGCGCGCACCCAGCATGAAGATTCCCCACGGTGTGGCCCTGGGAGTAGCATACGCCAATACGGTATTTTCGCGGCTCACGCTTCGCGAGCCGCAGATCCCCATCGAAGGCGTAAGAATCGCGCGCCACAAAATGTTTGTGGATTGCTCGCGAGCCCAGCGCGAATTGGGTTTTCGCCCCGGCCCGGTGGAAGCAGCGTTACAGCGCGCGGTCCGCTGGTACGAGGCCAACGGTTACGTCACCGCCCGCCGTGCCAAGCGCATGGCCCAGGCGGCCGCGTCTTTGTAGGGGCGCAGCAAGCCGCGCCCCAGCTCGGCACAATGTACGCAGGTACAGGTAGCGCCAAGCGTCAGCCCAGCATCTGAACAAATACAATGAAAGTTCTCGTCACATTCGCGGTCGAAGCCGAGTTCGCTCCTTGGCGCCGCGTGCACGATTTGCGCGAAATCGGAATCGGAGAAATCTCCGCCTATCAAGCGCAAATCGGCCGCGCCCAAGTCGATTGCGTCGTCACAGGAATGGGAATGGAAAACGCGCGCCGCGTTTGCGACTCTCTCTTGGCTGAGCCGTATCAATTCTGCGTCACCGCCGGTTTCGCTGGCGCCTTAAGCGAAAAACATTCCGTCGGAGACATTCTGGTCGCCGAATCCGTGCGGGAATTGGGAAAATCCAACACTCTGCAGTGCAGCCGGAATTTGGTCTACGCCGCGCGCGATGACGGGGCAAAATTGGTGAAAACGTTTCTGACCTCCAACCAGGTAGTCTCGACCACACAAGAAAAAGCGCTGCTCGCACCCTTTGCCGATGCCGTTGAAATGGAGAGCTTCGCAATCCTTGCAGCCGCCCAGCGCCACAAAAAAGCCGTGGTCGCCATTCGTGTCATTTCGGATTCAGGGCTACACGACGTCCCCGCCAACGTGAACACCGTGGTCGACGACAAAGGCCAAGTGAAAATCAGTGGCGTCTTTCGCTACGTCGCCCGGCATCCCTTGCAACTCGCCGCGCTGATTCGGCTTGGCCGCGACAGCAAGACTGCCGCGGAAGCTTTGGCGCATTTTCTAGAAGCGTTCATCAAGAAGTTGTCATTCAGCTCGCACGGCTGGCCCCCCGCCGAATTCCAAGAGGTCGCCGCGCAATGAGCCGCACAGGCACAGTTGTCGAAGCGCTCAAAACCCTCGGACCCATTCCCAAAACTATGCGTGCCGGCGTCTACCGCGAAAAGGGAATCGTGCGCGTCGAGGAAGTCCCCGTCCCCGAAGTCCGCGAGGGCGAGGTATTGATCAAAGTCGCGGCCTGCGGCATCTGCGGTACGGACATCAAGAAAATCTTCCAGCGTTACGTGGAGCCGCCGCAAATCCTCGGCCACGAACTCGCCGGCACAGTCGTGGCCGTCGGCCGCGGCGTCACCAAATGGAAGCCCGATGATCGCGTCATGAGCTTCCATCACACGCCCTGCGGCGAATGTTTCTACTGCGAGAAGCGCCTGTTCTCTCAGTGCAAGCAGTACAAAACTACAGGCCTCACCGGTGGCTTCACCCCGAACGGCGGCGGCTTCGGCGAGTACGTGAAAGCGATGCCGTGGATCGCCGAGCGCGGCATCGTCGCGC
>DATBYP010000168.1:0-19963 GCA_036513675.1 Candidatus Acidiferrum sp. | reverse complement strand
AACTCCACCCGCAAGACTCTGCATCGCTGCTCCCATTAAAGGTGAGCCGGAGAGTCCGCCGGAGTGTTTGGAGTAAACCGACCCGCTAGCCCACGCCAGCGAGGCAATCACCAGAAGTCCAACTCCCGTTGGATCGACGCGACCACTTCCTCCGATGTCCTTAGGTCCGACCAAAAGCGCCAAACCGCCAAAACCCAGCAGTAACCCGGCAACCACACGCAATCCTGGCCGCGTGCCGCCCGGTCGCAGCCAGTCCACAAGGACCATCCACAGCGAAACTGTCGCCACGAGCAGCGCAGTAACTCCCGAAGGAACCGTGCGCTCCGCCAGGCACACACCGCCGTTTCCGATGGCAAGTAGCAAGAAGCCCGTAATGAACGACATCCGCCAGTGAGCCGGCGTGGGCCGCACTCCAGTCTTCCATCGCAATACCGGGTAAAGAATTAGGCCGGTCAGTAGGTGGCGGGAACCTGCCAATAAAAGCGGGGGGAACGACTCGATCCCCACGCGAATGGCCAGATACGTCGATCCCCAAACGACATAAACAAGCCCGAACGCGATGATTACCGTCGTTGATGTTCGCGCCGTCGGCGGCGCGCCAACGGGAGGCGAGGGCCCAGGATCGCGTTCGAGCATGGCGGTGGACATCTTGGTCGTACCTGAGCAGACAAACGTAGAAGGCCAACGCCGACGTGTCCAGCACCATATTGGATTGGGAATTTTCGCAAGTGCTTCAGCAACGCATCAACAGAGCGCAATCACTCACAGCGGTACTATAACTAACTATTTTTGCTTAAGACACTTCCGCGTTTATCCACAGGTTGACGTTCATCCTCTTTAGTGGCACCTTTGCGCCCCACTCTCCTGTGTCGTAAACAAGTTTTCGGGCCATTTTTTCGGGACAAGGAATACACTGTAGCCGCATCTCCTGAGGGCGAGATGAGTGCGAAAAATCGTGCAAGGCCGTTGTTGCCTCTGCCGGAAAAGAATGCTGCGAAGGTTCGGCCCATGCTTGCCGCCTGTCCACGCGTAGTCCCTAACCGCGCGGTAGTGCCACCGTCGCGCCTGGCCGAGCTCCCCCCGGAGCCGGCGCCCCGCCGGTTTGCGCGCGTTCCCACCCACAGCGTCGGCGTTCACCCGGAGCACCGCGAATATCCGCGCGCCACTCTCAAGCTCCCCTTACGCTTGCGCAGCGTCAACAACGTCCCCGAGGAATTTCCCATCACGCTGGTTACCCGCGACATCAGCTCGACAGGCGTGTACTTCCTCTGCCCCCGACCGCTCGCGATGGGAGCTTCGCTCGAAGTCGAAGTCGTTCTCGTCTGCAAACCCATGGGTCACGGCAACGTCGTTCTGGCCACCAGAGCTCACGTCCAGCGCTACGAGCCCGCATCCATGCCCGGTTGGTATGGCATCGCCGCCTCCTTCGATGACGTGCAGTTCGACCGCGACGATCGCGTCCCCGCCCGCTTTCTTAAGCCCTGACTCTTGCCGTCCTTCGAGTTTCGCCTCGAGGAAAAAGCAGATAGCCGGCAAGACGAGAGAAAACCGACCTGCGCCTGCACTCGATGCATCAAATTCTTCTCTGCACAATTTTCATTGCCTCACTTCCAAACTTTCCACAGCCCCGCCGCTTGCCGTTCTCAATACTCTTGACCTAAACTCTGTCATCCGAATTTTCGAGGCTTCTCGAGTCATCGCAAGATTTTGCGACTACGAAGTCGGGGGAACGTGTCAGGGGGAAAGATGAAAAAGTTAGGGTGTGCCTTTGTTGTATTCGTGTTGCTGCTCGCGTGTGCCTCTCCAGGCTATTCTCAATCTCAGACCACCACCGGCACCGTCCAGGGCGACGTTGTCGACGAGCGCGGCGGAAGTGTCGCCGGTGCCACCATCGAGGCTAAAAATCTCGACACCAATTTCACGCAGACGGAAAAGACCAACTCCGACGGTCATTTCGCATTTCTAAGCCTTGCTCCGGGCCGCTATCAATTGACCATCAGCCAGCCCGGCTTCGCCAGCATTCTCCAGCAAAATGTGAAACTCACCGTCGGTCAGGTCATCACCATCCCCGTAACCATGAAAATTTCCACCGTCTCCCAGCAAATTGTCGTTTCCGACGTCCCGGTCGTCGAAGTCACCAAAACCGAAAGCTCCTCCACTCTCGACGAAGCCGCCGTCTCGCAAACTCCCGTCCTCGGCCGCAAGTTTGAAGATCTGCTCACCTTAACTCCTGGCGTCAGCATCAGCCAAGGTCCCGACGGCGACGAAATCAACATCAACGGCCAGCGCGGCATCTTTAACAACATTAGCCTCGATGGTGGTGACTACAACAATGGTTTCTTCGGCGAGCAAATGGGCGGCCAGCGCGCAGCGATCGACATCACCCTCGAAGCCGTAAAGGAGTTCCAAGTCGTGGCCAGCGGCGCCAATCCGGAATTTGGCCGCACCGCCGGCGGCGTCGTCAACGTCATCACTAAATCCGGCACCAACGATTTTCACGGCAGCGCCTTTGAATATTTCCGCACCGAGGCTCTGACCGCCGCCACCTCCGACGGCAAGCCCCTCGATAATTTCCGTCGCAATCAGTTCGGCGGCAGCTTCGGCGGCCCCATCATCAGGGACAAACTCTTCTTCTTCGCCGCCAGCGAAGGCATTCGCGAAAACCTCACCCGCAAAAACCTCAGCGCCCCTCTCGGTACAGCTTGCGGTGTCTCCAACCCCGCTTTCGGTCCAGGTGGAACCATCACCGATGCGCAAATATCCGCCAGCCCCGATTGCCAGCGCCTCACACTGCTCAATTTCTTTCAGAGCCGTTTCAGTCAGAACGAAGGCCTGCCTGTCGAGCACACCGTTCGCAATGCCTCTGTTTTTGGCCGCATCGACTATAACCTGAACTCCAAAAATCAAATCTTCGGCTCTTACAATTTCGACTGGTCCAAGAATCCCAATCAAACCTTCGATGTCCCCACTTACGGCACCTCCGCCAACGGCATCGAGGGCCCTTCCAAGATCCAAGCCATCAGCACCAATTGGTTCAGCACTCTCTCGAACAGCATGCTCAACGAAGCCCATTTCACCTACGCTCGCGAGGCCCGGCCGCGCCTAGCGGTCAACCCCTCCGGCGTTCCGGACACCGCGATGGGCTTTGCCACGAATTTCCGCTTCGGCCAGCCGTTTTTCCTGGAGCCCGCTGTCGACGAACTCTTTTATCGCACGGACATTCGCGACAACTTTTCGGTCATCAAAGGGAAGCACACATGGAAATTCGGCGGTGAATGGATTCATAGCCGCAACTCGCAAATTTTTCGGGGCTTCTTTACCGGCCGCTATATCTTCGACAGCGTGACTGGCTTCCTCCATTACGCCTCTCCTGCCTCCAACGGCGTCGGCTTCGGCCCCAGCGCAGCGGAGTGTGCCGACGGCAGCTTCACCAACATCTCGCTCGTCAGCACCGCGGGTAACTGTCCCAACGGCAGCGCCTTCACCGGCGGCCCCCTGCTCCTCTATCTCCAACACGGTCCCACGACCGCCGGCGAGACTCTCGATCAATCCGGCAAAGCGGACTTCGCTAACGAAGACTACTCCCTCTTCTTCCAGGATACTTGGAAGCTTTTCCGCAATTTCACGCTGAACTATGGTCTCCGCTGGGATGCCCAGAAATTCCCCGACCCCACCCTCTCGCCCTCGCAGACGGCCTACGGCTCCAATCTCAGCAATCCGAATTTTCCATCAACCGGCAAATTGCCCAATCAATACAAAGAATTCCAGCCGCGCATTGGCTTCGCTTGGGACATCCGCGGCAACGGTAAGTCCGCTTTGCGTGCAAGCTGGGGCATCTTCAACGCGCGGCAGAACATGCTGACCCAAGTCGGACCCATCACTACCAACGGCGTTCAGCAGCAGTCAATCGCCGCCGGCACGTGCCTCTTTAAAATTGCCAGTGTTTGCCAGCAGAACTCTGCTGGCGGCCCTGCGCCGACCTATCCAGGCATAACTCCCGTCCCTGTGCTGCCCGCAGGTACTTTCCCGTTTCAGCCCGGCGTTACCGTCTTCAGTCGCGACTACGCCAACCCACGCATATACACCACCAATGTTGGCTACGAGCAGCAGCTAGTCGGCGACTATGCCGCCTATGCGGACTTCACCCTGTCCAAAGGTGTTCATCTGACACGGTTCACCAATCCCAATGCGGGCACCGGGTTTACGCTCCCGACCGGAAACCAGGACACCGTCAACTACGTTGGCGTTCACAACGTGTTCCCGAACCTCGGTGACGTGACCGACACCGTGAGTTCCGCCAAGTCTCTCTACCGGGGTGTCACCTTCGGGATGCGCAAGCGCATGAGTCACCGCTTCCTCTTCGACGCCAACTACACCTACTCAGTCGACAAAGACGATGATTCTAACGAGCGCGACCCATTTACATTCCGTTACGCCAATTTGTTCAATCTCGCGGCGGAATACTCCAACTCGGACCGCGACGAACGCCACAAATTCAACTTCTACACCGTCGCGAATTTGCCCTGGGGCTTCGACGCCGATGTACGCATGCAAGCCCACTCCGCTCAGCCCATAACGGACAACTTCACTCTGACCCCATCCGGAGCGCCCTGCAGCGCCACCAACTCAAACACGCGCTTCGTCAACGGCACGGATTGCGGTCGCAATCACCTTCGCAAAGACAACGGCTTCTTCACTTTCGATTTGGGCGTGTCACGCCCGTTCCATCTCGGCGAGCGTTTCCGCATCGTGCCCAAGCTCGAAATGTTCAACACCTTCAACAACAAGAACAACATCAACCCGCTGTCGTCGCCGCAGCTCTTCGACTTCAACGGTTTCCTGCGCGTCGGCGTAGGCGACCCGCGCCAAGCCCAGCTAGCCGTCCGACTCGAGTTTTAAGCCGAGCCGCGACACTACCCAGGTAGGGGCGCAACATGTTGCGCCCCTTCTCGGCAAGATTTCAGCATTGTACGTCCCTCGCTTTCGTCCGCGTCTTCAGTCGTTCAATCACGGGCCCTACCTACACTCTGATAATCTGACCGTACCAATCATGCGCAGGACAAAAAACGGCCAAATCCAAGGCGTCCTCTTCGACTGGGATGGCACCCTCCTCAATTCCTACCGCGCCGATTCCGCCGCCTATCTCGCCATGTTTCGCGAAATGGGCATTCCCTGGACGCTCGACGACCTCGCTCGCCACTATTCTCCCAACTGGTACCGCGTGTATCGCGCCGCAAAATTGCCGCGCACTCGTTGGGACGATGCCGACCGCGCTTGGCGCAAACAGTACGCCACGCATCGCCCAAAACTAATGCCAGGCGCTCGCCGTGTACTAAAGCATCTAGGCGCGCGCCACCAACTCGGCGTCGTCACCAGTGGCGACCGCGACCGCGTCGTGCGCCAGTTGCGCCTCTTCCAACTCAGCGATCTTTTCGCGTCGCGCGTCTGCAGTGGAGACACACGCTACCGCAAGCCGCACCCTGCCCCGCTGCGTCTCGCCCTGCGACAAATGTCTTTGGATCCCGCCGCCTGCGTTTACGTCGGCGATTCCCCGGAAGATCTAGAGATGGCCCGCCGCGCCGGAGTCCGCGCCATCGCCGTCCTCGGCCCCTTCCCCACCGAAACCCGCCTCCGCGCCGCCAATCCGGACCTGCTCCTCAACTCCATCACGGAACTCCCAGCTGCATTGCGCCGCTTAGCGTCCTAAATCCAACGTAGAGGAAAAGCATGCAGCGCGATGCAACGCAGCATCATCACCGTACCTTTGTAGCGCCTGCATCTTGCTGACGCGTCATTTTATATTTTCTTGCCGCTCAGGTGCGCTACCGTCGTCAGGGGACGAGGACGATCTGGCCACTGGCGCCCGGCTCCAAGATTTCCTTGTGCGCTCGCGCGGCCTCCGCCAGAGGCAGTTGCTTGCCGACGACAGGGCGCAATGTGCCATTCTCCATGCCGGCGAAAAGCCCGGCGTGGATCTCCGCGAGCTCCTCGGGCTGCGCGGCCCAGATCGTGAATGCTCGCATCGACGCGCGGCGTGACATCAGGTCGCGCGGGGTTATCGTAACGTCGCCGCGGCTGCCAATCACGACGACACGCCCCTCTAGGGCTAACATCTTCAGATCGGCGCCGAGGTTTACGTTTGCCAGCATTTCCAGGATCACATCCACGCCGCGACCGGCCGCCGCTTTCATGATTTCTTCCTGGTAGCCTGGCTTGGCATGGTTAAACGCCTGATGCGCGCCTTCGCGCCTCACGACGTCCAGTCCCT
This sequence comes from Candidatus Acidiferrum sp., assembly GCA_036513675.1. Lineage (GTDB taxonomy): Bacteria > Acidobacteriota > Terriglobia > Acidiferrales > UBA7541 > Acidiferrum. Next base: position 13,695 of record DATBYP010000168.1, on the reverse strand, counting down.
TGTCAGTGCCGGCGGTCCCGAATACGGTCAGACCCATGCCGCGCGCAATTTGCACCGAGGCCGTGCCGACTCCGCCGCTAGCTCCGTGCACCAGCACCGTTTCCCCGGCGCGCGTTTTGGCGAAATGATGAATCGCATGGTAAGCGGTTCCGTAAGGAACCCAAACGCCAGCACCTTGCTCGAAGGAGATGTTCTTTGGCAGGGGATGCACCTGTTCTTCGAGTGCCAGTGCATATTCGGCGTAAGCTCCGGTCAAAGTTCGCGAAGTATAAACACGGTCGCCCGACTTGACCTTCGTTACGCCAGGTCCGACGGCTTCAACGGTGCCAGCGGCGTCAGAGCCCGGCGTATATGGCAACTGCGGCTTAATGGCGTATGTGCCGGCACGCATGTAGGTGTCGTAGGGATTGACGCCGACAGCGCGCACGCGCACCAGCACCTGACCTGTATCGGGCTTGGGTATGGGAGCTTCTTCGAGTTTGAGGACTTCAGGTCCTCCGAATTGGTGTACACGTATGGCTTTCATTTCAGTTCTCCCTTGAGTTGCGAGCTGAAATCTTCAGAAGCAAGGTCACGCGCTGGGCAACGGAGTGCGCGCCACTTTAGAAGTGGTCGTCCACCCCTACGGCTTGAGATTTCTTTTCAACCAGGCCTGCCGATTCGCCCCACGCGGTAGTTTGCCAGTTGTCTTTTCCCTTTTTCTGCGGAATCCAGGGAGGGAGGGACTGATTCAGATAGCTTGCGAGCGCGAAGATGTACGGCTCGTACATGCCGCGCAAGCCGATGAGTTTGCGGTCCGCTTCATCTCCATCTCTCAATTTCAAGCCGTGTTGCGCTAACGTATCGCGGATGCGGCTCAGTTCCTCGTGTGGGAGCCGATCGTGTGGAAGGGCCCTCGGTGCGGTACCAAACACTTGCGACAGGTCGACCACGGCGTGGCGCGCAATCGCAAAGGTGAGCTCGGCTTGGCGCTCACAAGCGTCTTCGATGCCGACCTTCAGGAGCGCGCACGTGTCCAGAATCGCGGTTAAGGAAGCTATCCACGACTGGTTGTCGTGTTGCGAACGAAAATACGCTAAGGCTGGGTACGAGAGATGGCTCTCCATTAATTCAGCGCACCATAGTTCCCAATCCTTCAGAAGCTCGCGCAGGGCGTTTTGGCCGCCTTCGTAGCTGTGGCGGCGCAGGAGTTCTCCGGCGGTCGGGGGAGTCCCGGCCCGCGAGTCCAGCAGCGAAATGTTGACCTCACGCTGCGCGAAAGAGTTATAAATGACCGGCAGGTAGCCGATGATAGCGGCCAGAAACCCGAAACCAAAACCGCCTTCGGCAACCACCAATGCCCGCGCCAAACCGGAGCGGGGAACGACGTCGCCCAGACCAAGCGTGAAAAACGTGGTGCCACTTAAGTAGAGGTCGGTCCAGAACCCTGGTTGCGAGCCCGCCGCATTGACGGATGAGCCTGTTCCGTATTGCATCAGGCCAAACCCGAGAACAAGGCCGATCGCCCACACCGCGATTAGTAAAATCAACGACATGGGGCCGTAAAAGCCGAGCAAGGCCTCCCGCGTTTTGCGAACAGGAAGGAGATTCACGAAAAACCTCCAAGTTCTCCAGGTGGACCCAAAGAACAGACGGGTCAGTCGAAACTTCCGTGTGACGCGGCGGGGCAGAATGATCGCTTCAAAGGCGTCCCACACCACAATTAGAAAGAGCGCAACACCTGCTGCGAACTCGCCTGGATATGGAATCACGGAAGTCATCAAAGTTATCGCGTCGGCAATCACAAAACGCGCTGGCTTTAGGATTCCAGGCGCGCGTTGACGGATATTTCCGCTTTGAAGAGCTTGGAGACGGGACAGCCGGTTTCCGCGGCCTTTACAGCGGCGTCAAACTTGGCTTTGTCAGCTCCCGGAACGCGGGCGACCAGGTCGAGATGGCTCTTCGTGATGCTAAAGCCGTCACCGACTTTCTCCAGGCTCACGGTTGCGGTGGTCTCCAGCTTCTGTGCCGTCAGACCGGCGCCACCAAGCTGCGCCGAGAGGGCCATGGTGAAACATCCGGCGTGGGCCGCGGCCAGCAGTTCCTCGGGATTAGTGCCCACGCCGTTTTCGAAGCGGGTGCTGAAGGAATACTGTGTTTGCTTGAGAACGCCGCTATCGGTAGAAATGGCGCCTTTGCCGGTTTTGAGGTCACCCTGCCAGACGGCGCTCGCTTTGCGTTGCATGATATCTCTCCTCGTATGCTTCGAAGATTCTGAACGATCTGTAATTCACAGAATTCGATTCTTTGACACTTCCGAAGGGTATATTGCCCTCGAAGCGTATATTGAATGGGCGAAGCTGTCGAGAGATGTGCGTCACCTATAGTGACTTCCATATTTGATCGCACTGCGCATCGGCCCTGGCCGCTGGCGCCGGGACCGTGGATCATGGCGCAGTCATGGCACGATCTTTTGTTTGCGCATTGGCCCGTGGACGTGGCCATACTCCGGCCACATGTTCCGGCCAAACTGGAGATTGACACATTTGAGGGACGAGCCTGGGTCGGCGTCGTCCCGTTTTCCATGACGGGTGTGCGCTTGCGCTGGACGCCTTCGCTTCCGTGGCTTTCGGCGTTTCCGGAGGTAAATGTTCGGACGTATGTAACGACGCAAGATAGGCCCGGTGTCTGGTTCTTCAGCCTCGATGCGGCAAACGTCTTAGCGGTCGTGGCCGCGCGACTGTCCTTTCATCTGCCTTATTTTCACGCGCGAATGAGGTGCGAAGAAGCCGAAGGTTGGATTCGGTATGCAAGCCAGCGCTCTCATCGAGGAGCGCCCGCCGCGGATTTTGCGGGACGATACCGGGGAGCTGGCGAGTTCTTTGAGCCGCAGCGAGGAACCCTGGCGCACTTCCTCACCGAGCGCTATTGCTTGTATTCCGCGGCATCCAAAGGGCGGGTCTATCGGGGCGAAATCCATCATCCACCCTGGCTGCTGCAACCGGCCGAAGCGCACCTGATGCAAAACTCAATGGCTGAGGCTGCAGAACTATTTCTTCCCGATGAGCTGCCGCTTTTGCACTTCTCGCGGCGGCAAGACATGGTTGCCTGGGCGCCGCATCGAATCGCCTGAGTTTGCTCACCACTTGTGAAATACAAAGAACACGGCAAGCGCGATGCAGCCAAATCCCGCCACGTAATTCCACTTCAGCTTCTCACCCAGGTACAGGATAGAAAAAACAGAAAACACCACCAACGTGATCACTTCTTGAATTGTCTTGAGCTGAGCCGTCGTGAATTCGAACGAGCCAATGCGGTTTGCCGGAACTTGGAAACAGTATTCGAAGAACGCAATGCCCCAACTTGCGAGGATGACTTTCCAAAGAGCCTCGCTGCGGTACTTGAGATGGCCGTACCAGGCAAAGGTCATGAATATGTTCGATATGGTCAGCAGCAAGATTGTTCGCACAATTGTCTCCGGCGCACAGCGTCCATATTCTGACGCTGCGAAATGGGGAACCGTTGCAAAACGCGATCATTCACACGAGCAAGCTCGACAACAGGGAACTCCGTGTTACCGGCAATGCAGGTTTCGGCACGTAAGGAATATCTTCGTGCGCCTGCGCTGCTCAACTGGATTAGCTTAGACGCATCAGTGGTCATTTACTCCTTAGGAGACGGAACTTGTGAATAGACGGGCTCAGTTGTGTGCACGACAGTTCTTTCTTTTGCTCGCGATATCGCTAGCAAGCCTTCCTACCACCGGGCAAGCACAATCGTCGGTCACTTTGGTGGCAACGGGCTCCAGTCTACCTGAGCCTCTGTATGTCGCATGGGGCGACGCTTATCATGCGCAGCACCCAGGAACGCAATTGCGGTATCTCCCCGAGGGTACCAGCGAGAGCGCTCGAAAAATCCTTGCTGGCGTCGGAGACTTGGGCGGCGGTGATGCGCCTACTCAGGAAAATGATCGGAAGCACGCCGCCGTCCCTGTGCTGGAAGTGCCCACCGTTCTAATCGGCATAGCCGTCGTATACAACCTGCCCAATACGCCCGGTGACCTGCGCCTCTCGGGACCCGTGCTCGCGGATATTTTTATGGGCAAAGCGAAGTCCTGGAATCACCCAGCGATCGCTAAGCTGAATCCTGGGATGAAGCTTCCTGCGCAGCCGGTTCAAGTGATTCATCGGGCGGACGGCAAGGGCGCGAACTACATACTTTCGGATTTTCTGTGCAAAGTAAGTCCCGAATTTCTGGTGAGAGCGGGACGAGGCGACTCACCGAAGTGGCCGACTGGATTTAGCACGGCGAGGTCGCAGGACATGGCCGAAAAGGTGCGCGCAACCTCTTGGTCTATCGGTTACACGGAGTCGAACCTCGCGCAAACGGCCTCTTTGAGGATGGCGCGGATCAAGAATTCGGCAGGTGAGTTTGTTCTGCCCACGACGAGATCTATATCCGCCGCTGTTCTCGAATCGAAGACGCCAGCCGATTTCCGCGCCTCCCTGACTAACGCTCCCGGCAAGGACAGCTACCCGGTGACCAGCTTCACCTGGCTTTATATTCCTTTGAAGTCAAAGGATCCCGAGCGGGGCCGCGCCGTGGTTGACTATCTAAAGTGGATTTACGCGGACGGGCAAAACATCGCTCGCGATAAAGGCTATGCCGTGCTGCCCAACGAGCTACTCACGAGGGTGACGGCCTCCCTGGGTGGACTCCACTAGCCTGCTAGGTGGGATCCAGGACCTTTCCGCGGACCAGAACTCTCTTAGGTTAGCGGCGCAACGGAGATGCTGGATCGCGTTCTGAAATCTCCAGCGCCACGTTGCGCATTTCCTCGTGTATGGTTCCGTTCGTGGCCAAGACCGTCGGACCGCCGAGCCCGTAAGGTTGCCCTGAAAAATCGCTAACCTTTCCGCCGGCCTCCTCCACAAGCAATACACCTGCGGCAGTGTCCCATTTCTGCAGGCCGAACTCCCAGAATCCGTCGAAGCGCCCGGCAGCTACACACGCCAGATCGAGAGCAGCGGAGCCATCGCGGCGCACGCCATGGGAGCGCAACGTGAAATCCCAGTAGTAATGAATGTTGGGATTGGCCAAGCGTTTGTGCACCGGGAAGCCAGTGCACAGCAAGCTTGTCGAGAGCGTGGCTACTTTTGAGACTCGGATCTTCTCCCCGTTCAGGGTTGCGCCTTCGCCGCGCGCGGCGGCGAAGAGTTCATTGTAATAGGGGTTGAATACGACCCCTGCAATTACCGTGTCGCGGTGCGCCAATCCAATGGAGACGCAAAAGCACGGATAACCGTGGGCAAAGTTTGTCGTACCGTCCAGCGGGTCGACATGCCAGCGGTATTCAGAATGTGAGGCGCTCTCGTGCCCGGTGCCCTCTTCAGCGGCTATCGAGTGCTCGGGAAAGTACTCCGTCAAGCGCTTCACAATCGCTGCTTCGGAGCGCTTGTCTGCCTGCGTCACGAGGTCGACATCGCCCTTATAAGAGATCTGCAGTGGTCGATCAAACTCCTCGCGCAAGATCGCGCCTGCCTCTCGTGCTATCTGCACCGCTGCCTTCAAATAATCTTTGCTCATCAAGAATCTCGCCCATCCCTTGTCTGTCGGCAGACGCTACCCACTTTACCATCCGCCGCGCTTCGGAACTCTATTCAAGCCTCAAATCTAAGCCTCTGATCCGCCGCAGAGAGCGATCTACCAGGAACTTACAATGACAACTACATAGAGCTACAGCTTTCACGGGATAGCGAAGCTTTGATCTCCACCTAGACTTGAAAAGCTAGTTCGGCAGACCAGCCTTTCGACATTTTCGAGTCCGGAATGCGTGCGAGGCCGTACATGTATGAGTCTCCGTCGCGTGCCCGCCAAGATTAGTCAAAGCTCGAATTGCGCCTTTCCTGGTATGAGGTCTGAGGGGGCCTCCGAATGCTGACGCGCTACGCTTCGCTCGCTGCCGGCTTGGAAAATCGAAAATGGGTGAGCGTAACAAGGCGCTTTATTTTGGCCTTGCTGCTTGGGATATATGCGAACGCTGCGGGAGCCCAGGAAAATCAGCCCACCACCTATGCGGGCTTCGAGGGCCGCATGGCTTCTAAGGTGGACATTGCGGCCAGCCCGGTGATGAATGTGGAAGCGTTTCGGCCGCTGATCAAACAAAAGGCCGGCGAACCTTTTTCCATGGCTGCGATTCGCGAAAGCGTTTCCGCGCTTCAGAAGACCGCGTTGTTTTCGCAGGTACAGGTGAAGGTCGAGTCGGAGCAGTCCGGCGTTCACGTGACGTTCCTGCTGCAACCCTCGTTTTATGTGGGAATGGTTTATTTCCCGGGCGCGAAGGATCTTTCGTACACACGCATGCTCCAAGCCGTGAATATCCCGGAGCAGACGCCGTTCGTAGAAGACCTGGTGACCAAAGGGAAAGATGCGCTGCTGGAGCTTTTTCGCAAAGACGGCTACTTCGAGGCGAAGGTTGACCCGGAAACACAACGCGATCAGAAACACCTGATCGTGAACTTGATTTATCACTGCACGTTGGGTAAGCGGGCCAAGATCGGGGAGCTCACGTTTCAGGGAGCTTCCGAAAAGGAAAAAGCCGAGCTACGCGCCGCTTTGATGTCGTTTTGGGCGAAACTGAAAGGCGGCTCGTTAAGGCGAGGTCAACCGTACACGCAGACACGGCTCACAAAATCGCTTGATTACTTGCGGCAACGTTTACAGAAATCGGGCCATTTGACACCCATCGTGCGTCTCGCTTCGTCTTCCTACGAGCCGGCGACAAGGAGTGCCCACGTAACCTTTGAGGTGCAGCCCGGGCCGCTAGTTTCGATTCGCGTAAACGGTGCACATGTCTGGAAGCGCACGTTGAAACGATTGATTCCCATCTACGATGAGAATCTGGTTGACAGAGAATTGGTGGAAGAAGGGAGCCGCAACCTCGTCTCGTACTTTCAATCGAAAAGCTATTTCGACGTGAAGGTGGACTCGCACTTTGAGCAGGAGCCGGACTCGATTCGCGTTGTCTACGACGTTCACAAAGGGGATAAGCATCGCGTCGAGGAAGTGCATTTCGAAGGTAATCACTATTTCTCCGACAAGGAATTGGAAAACCACATTCCCATCAAGAAAGCCCATTTTGTGGTTTCTCGAGGAAAGCTCAGCAATGACCTGGTCCGGAAGAGCGTTACATCACTTACAAATCTTTATAGGAACGAAGGATTCGCCAAAGCTAAAGTCGAGCCGCAGGTGCGCGACCACGAGCCGCAGATAGATGTCACGTTTCGGATTCTTGAGGGCGAGCAAGACCGCGTCAACACGGTAAAGGCCGTGAACACCCGAAATGAGCCAATTCAGCCCGTTGCCAATCATCCGTTTATTCTGGCGCCCGGAAAGCCGTACTCGCGCAAGTTGTTGGAAGACGACCGCAGTCAGATTCTCGCCGATTATCTGGATCGTGGGTACTTGAACGCGCATTTTGACTCTACCGCCACGCCGACACCAGAAAATCCGCATCTGGTGGATGTGGTTTACAAAATCGATCCTGGCCCGCTGGCCCGGATCGGAGAAGTGACGCTCCTAGGCGCGCAGCACACGCAACCGAAATTCCTCCGTAATATCACCGATCCGAATGTAAAAGAGGGGCAGCCGCTCAGCGAAGGCAAGCTCCTGAGCTCCGAGAGCGACCTTTACAATCTGGGCGTCTTTGATTGGGCCCGAATCAGTCCACTGCGGCCGATTGAGGGACAGGAATACGAGGAAGTGCTGGTCAAAGTTCACGAATCGAAGCGCAACACCCTTGAAATTGGTGCGGGATTTGAAGTTATTCCTCGCAGCGGAAACGTTCCCGTAGGCGCTGTCGCGGTGCCAGGACTACCGCCCGTCAGCTTGGGGAACAAATTCAGGACCAGCCAGAAGAGCTTCTTTGGTCCCCGCTTTTCGTTTCAGTATTCACGGCGCGACTTACGCGGCCGGGCGGAGACGGCTTCGATCGGATTGCTATATTCGCGACTCGACCAGCGCGGGACTATCACTTATTCCGACCCGCGATTGCGCGGCTCCACGTGGGCTTCGCTGTTCAGTTTGTCTGGCGAACGCACCACGGAAAACCCTATCTACACGGCGGTATTAGGGCAAGCCTCTTGGCAAATCGAAAAGACGCTGGATGCCAGGCGCACCAAGACCGTGCGTGCACGCTACAGCTTCCAGCGCACAAACCTGAGCAACATCACGATTCCGGATTTGGTGCTGCCGCAAGATCAACGCGTGCGGCTTTCTACATTCTCAGCGGAGTACGTTCGCGATACGCGCGACCAACCGCTCGATGCGCACCACGGTATTTATCAGACTGCGAGTTTCGGCGTTACTCCGACCGCGCTCGGCTCTAGCAGCAACTTCACGCGATTCCTTGGGCAGACCGCATTCTACTTGCCAATACGTCCCTGGCTGACCTGGGCCAACAATTTCCGTGTCGGCCTTGCGTCACCGTTTGCCGGCAGCTACGTGCCTTTGAGCGAGCGTTTTTTCTCCGGCGGCGGCGACTCGCTCCGCGGTTTCCCCATCAACGGAGCGGGACCGCAGCGGCCTGTGACCGTGTGCAGCAATCCAAGCGATGCGTCCACTTGCTCGCTGATTAGCGTGCCAGTCGGGGGCCACATGCTCGCCATAGTGAATTCCGAAGCGCGCTTTCCGATTCCGTTGAAGAGCGGCTTGGGCGGCGTGGTTTTTTATGACGGCGGCAACGTTTACAGCAGTATTAATTTCCAGCAATTTGTCAGCAACTACACCAACTCTGTCGGTTTCGGCTTTCGGTATCACACACCAGTTGGCCCCGTGCGGATTGACATCGGTCACAACCTGAATGCCCCGCCGGGCGTGAAAGCCACGCAATATTTCATAACGCTGGGGCAAGCGTTCTAGTAGGAAGCAGGTTTGCATGAACAGGAAGAAAACCTTTCGCGCTGTACTGATCGGCATTCCAGGATTGCTGCTGTTACTTGTCATTGCAGCGGTTGTGATTGTGCGCACGCACAGATTTAACCAGTTCTTGCTGGCGCAAATTGTGCAAAAGGCGGAACTGAGTACTGGGGCACACATCGATATTCAGAAGCTTGATATTCATTGGTTCCCATTGACGGCGGATTTTTACGGTGTGGTGGTGCATGGACGGGAAAGGGTTGACGAGCCCCCCCTTTTGCAAGCGGAGCATCTAGGCGTGAGCCTTGGGATTCGCGCGCTGCTAAAGAAGGAAGCTGACTTGTATGCGATCACCGTGGATCGACCGCTGGTGCGCTTGCGAGTTGATCGCCGCGGCAATACAAATTTGCCCATGGCGCCGCCCTCGAGTTCGTCGAGCAACATGAGTGTGCTTGTACGGCATGCGTCGCTCAAAGATGGCACCGTGAATTACAACGACGAACAAGTCCCGCTTGCGGCTGAACTCGATGATTTCCAGGCAACAGTCGCGTGGGATGCCGCGGCAAACAAATACCGAGGCTCGCTCGGATATCGCCAGGGTTGCGTCGTAACAACGAGTCTGAATCCGGTCGAGCATACTGCTCACGTGGAGTTTACGGCAAACAGCGATGGCGCGGTTCTCGATCCTATCGATATCTCCGCTGGAAAAACGCGGCTGGCTGCGCACCTCAACGTCACGAATTTCGCTAATCCCGTTATGGAAGGCAAGTACGAAGGCTTCATCGAGACGCGGGAGATTGCCGAAATTCTGAAGAACCCGTCGTTGCCGCGAGGCGACATCACCGTGAGTGGAACCGTCCATTATCAACCCGCGCCAAAAGAACCTTTCCTGAAGGCTTTACAGGTCGCGGGTCGATTCGATAGTCCAGTCCTGGCGGTCGGTATGAACCAGGTCGCTACCTCACTTCAATCGATCCACGGAGTATATCGACTTGAAGATGGAAGTTTGCGGATACAGAAGCTGGATGTGGATCTCCTCGGAGGCCACCTCTCGGCACAGTTGATCATGCTTCATCTTGATCAGAGTCCTGCCTCCACCGTGAAGGGCACCGTTCGCGGAGTGTCTCTCGAAAAGCTCAGCGATGCGCTACCGGCAAGTACTCGGCAAAACGTTCGCCTTCTCGGCCGCTTGAATCTGAATGCGCAAGCGAATTGGTCCAACAATGTTTCCGCCGTGAAGGCTCGAACACACCTTGAGATCAGCGGCCCAACGAAGCTGCATTCCGACGCCAACCAGATTCCCGTGAACGGTGTCGTGGATGTGGACTACGACGGCGCAAAGCAGAGCGCGTCCTTTGGCCAGTCTCATTTGCGCATTGCAAATACGGAGCTAACGCTCAATGGCGTGTTGAGCCGGCAATCCAACCTAAGTATTCAAGCCGACGCGAAGGATCTCCACGAATTAACCGTACTTGCTTCTGCATTTAGCAGCACAAACTCAACCACTGATACCGCAAATGCCCGACCGTACGACCTTCGAGGCGCTGCGCATTTTACCGGACAGATCACCGGATCAACTTCCGATCCGCGCATCCAAGCGGAGCTATCCGGATCGAATTTGGAGGTACAGGGCAGCAAGTGGCGCACGGTACGAGTGAATCTGGACGCTGCTTCTTCCGACGTTCGGTTTCAAAACGGATATCTGCGGAGCGCCCAGCAAGGTGAGATAAGTTTTAACGGCTCGACGGGACTGCAGCGGTGGTCATTCACGCCGCAGAGCCCACTATCGTTGCAGGCAAAGGTGAACAAGCTATCCATTGCCGATCTCGAACGCCTCGCCAAGGCCGAATATCCGATTACTGGCGATCTGTCGGGCGAGATCGCGCTTACCGGTTCGGAGCTTCAGCCGGTTGGACATGGCTCGCTTCAAGTAGCGAAAGGTTCGGCGTGGAACGAACCCATTCGGACGTTGAGGTTGAATTTCCAGGGCGACAAAGACTCCGTGCATTCAACGGCGCAGCTCCAAATTGCTGCCGGCACGGCGGACGCCAAGCTTACTTACGTCCCCAAGACGCAGCACTACGAAATGACATTGACTGCGGACGGCCTGAAATTGGATCAACTGCAAAGCGTCCAGCAGCGCGCCGGATCGGTCAGCGGGGTCCTAACCGCAAATGTAAGCGGTCAAGGCATCGTGAAAGATCCGCAGTTGTCAGCCAATGTGCAGATTCCGCAACTCCAGATTAGCGGGCAAACATTTTCCGGAGTCAAGGCGCAGATGGACTTGGCTCATCAGCACGCGAGCGTTTCACTCGAATCCATCATCGAGCAAGGCTACCTTCACGCCAAGGGCGGCGTGGAGCTCGTCGGTCAATATCAAACGGATGCGACGGTGGATGTTCGTGCGCTTCCCATCGGACCTTTGCTCGCAAAGCATTCCACTACAACCGGTGCCGCACAGAATCTGCAGGGTTTTACGGAAATTCATGCCTCCCTCAAAGGACCGCTGAAAGATCCGGCGCGCCTTAACGGCCACCTGGAAATTCCTCGGTTGAACTTTGCTTATAAGAACATTCAGCTTGCAAATGATGGCCCGCTGCGAATCCGTTATCAAAACGGAGTGGCTACAATTGAGCAGGCCAGAGTCAAAGGAACGGGAACGGATCTCAGTTTTCAGGGTCAAGTGCCCGTGCAAAGCACAATTCCGCTGAATGTTTCGGCAAAGGGCGGAATTGATGTCGAGCTCCTGCAACTACTGTCGCCCGACGTTCACTCTTCGGGGAAAATGGAAATCGATCTGCGCGCCGGAGGAGCGATCACTCAGCCGCAGACGCAAGGCAGCATTCGAATTGTGAATACGGGACTCTCGGTGGAAGGAGCGCCTGTTTCCATTTCGGCGATGAACGGACAACTCTCTATCTCTGGCAATCGCTTGCAGATCGACAAGTTGGATGCCACCGCGGGAGGCGGCACCATTTCAGCGAACGGCTCGGCGACGTATGGCAAAGAGCCGAATTTCACGATAGACCTCCACGCCAAGGGTGTGCGTATTCGTCCGACGGGCATACGCTCCACATTGGACGGCGACCTGCAGCTCAACGGCTCGCCGCAGAAATCGCAGTTGAGTGGGCGAGTGCTGGTGGACCGTCTTTCCTTTCAGGAAGGTTTTGACTTGGCCACCTTCATGAGCCAGCTTTCCGACGATTCCACAGTAAGCGCGCCATCGCCATTCGCCAGCAACATGAACTTGAGCATCTCCGTAAATTCCGCCCAGAACCTTGCTCTTGCGAGCAGTCAAGTGAGCATCGCCGGTAGCGCTAATCTGAATGTGACCGGCACAGCCGCTAATCCGGTACTCCTCGGGAGAATCACATTGACAAGCGGCGAGCTATTCTTTCAGGGAAAGCGGTTTGAGATTGAAAGCGGCACTATCGCCTTCGTCAATCCAGCCAAGACGGAGCCGGTCTTGAACCTCTACGTCAAGACAGTGGTGGAGCAATTCAACATCACAATCAATTTTTCCGGTCCTTTAGATCGACTGAAGACGAACTACACGTCGGACCCTTCATTGCCGGCGCTGGACATCATCAACTTGCTAGCCTTCGGGCAGACAACCGCAGAAAAGGCCTCGAATGCCTCCACGCCCGCGTCTCTGGGCGCGCAGTCCGTGTTGGCGCAAGGTGTGGCTGGTCAGGTCGCAAAAGGCGTTCAGAACCTTACCGGCATTTCTCAGCTTACGATCGACCCCACGGCCGGGAACAGCCAGAATCCTGGGGCGCAAGTCGCGATTCAACAACGCGTCACCGGAACCCTGCTGCTGACTTTTGCCACCGACGTCACCTCCACACAGCGCCAGACGGTTCAACTGCAATACCAGCCGAAGCACCAGGTGAAAATTTCTGTTCTTCGAGATGAATACGGAGGGTACGGCGTCGACGTGCGATGGCACAAAGTCTTCTGAAGTCTGCCCCGGAGAGGTTGAGCTGCCTACTTGCTTGAATCCAGGCAGGAAAGCGCCGAAATCTTTGCCCTTGGGGATTCGTAGTCTCCGGCGCCATTGGAGTCCTGCATGGACATGAACACCCAATCACTGGATTCTTCGGCGGTTTTGCTGAACTTGAATACGATCGTCGCCTGAGTATTTGATTTGTAGCTCAAATCTCGCGCGATGATCGGATAGAGGTTCCTCGTCTCATCCGTTACGGGTGGCCCGCAGCGCGCAATCAATCGTTCCGGGGTCAAGTTGTTGGCGGCAATGAACTGCCGATTTTCGCGGCGCTGCTTAAACCAGCCCGGCGCGGCAATTAGGACCCGCACGCCGGCTATCCCTGCCACACATGCTGCAGCGATCAGTAGCCTACGTTTCATCGAACACCTCCCGAGGGCTCATCAGCATCATCTCTCTCCGACTCTGTGCTTGATCGCTTTTTCCGGAGGCTACCGCCAGACAGTCACTTGGCCTTTGGAACAGGGTATTCCCCGATGCGCTATAATTCCCGCGCCAACCTTTTTCGTCAGGGCCGGAATCTTTCCCGAGGTAAGGATCATGCGGTTTGCTTTGTTCGCTGCTTTCTTGTTTTCGTGGTCCCTGGTTTCAGCTTTCTCTGCGCAATTGCCCTCGCCGCCGACAGATCCCTTGGCTAAGCCGGCGTCCGGGCAGGGCGCCGCGGCGTGCTCTGCCACCGAGGCATCATGCGCGGAAGCGGCAGCGAAAATCCTGCCGCAGGTGATGGGACCTTCGCCGATTGAAGAAAACCTCCGGCGGCTGACCGATGAAGTGGGTGGGCGCGTAACTGGATC
>DATBYP010000167.1:0-3667 GCA_036513675.1 Candidatus Acidiferrum sp. | reverse complement strand
TTCCATCGGCCGCTCGTGGGGCTGCTTGAAAAGTTTTGGCGCGAAAAGCCGGCCGACCTGCTCGTCTCCGTTATTCCTCATTTCAATCGGGAATTATGCGAGAGTTGGAGCAAGGTTTACCCGGGCCGGCCGTTCGTCACGCTTATTACGGACCTTGCCGATTTTCCGCCGCGCTTTTGGATCGAGCCATTGAAAGAGCAATACGTTATAGCTGGGACGGAACGGGCGGCGGAGCAAGCTCGCGCGCTTGGTCACGACGACACGCACATCTTTCGCACTTCGGGCATGATCCTGCGACCCGATTTTTACGCGCCGGATAATTCCGATCCTATCGCGCTGCGCAAAGAACTGGGCCTGCGCCCCGATCTCAGTACGGCGATCGTCCTATTCGGCGGCCACGGGTCCAAGGTGATGTACGACATCGCAAGCCGCCTCGATGCCGCGCAACTTCCCTTGCAACTGATTCTAATTTGCGGCCGCAACGAAGAACTCGCTGCGAAATTCAAGGCCCAGCAGTGGCGCATGCCGATCCAGGTAATTGGCTTTACGAAGGAGATTCACAAATTGATGCGCGCCGCCGATTTTTTGATCGGCAAGCCGGGCCCAGGCAGCATTGCCGAAGCCATGGTGCGCAAGCTGCCTGTGCTGATCGAATGCAATTCCTGGACACTTCCACAGGAGCGCTACAACGCCGAGTGGGTCGCGGAAAAGCGTGTCGGGATCGTGCTGCACAGCTTCCAAGAGGTAGTCAGCGGCGTTCAGCGGATACTGGAACCTGCCAATCTCGCCGAGTTCCGCAAGAACGTCGCGGCGCTTGAAAATCGTGCCATTTTCGAAATTCCGGAAATCCTGGACAAACTCCTGCGTGAATCCGCGGACGCGCTAGCGTCTTCGCCGGCCGCCGGAACTTTGCAAACCGTACGCTAAGCTGAGTTTTTAGGAGCCGGTTTACAGCCGGGCGTGCTCTGCGCGATCTTTGTGACGCAAACGCGGTCCGGCCCCCGGATTGTCTCCGCTGTAATGGTTTCGCGACTTCGCGCAGGACGTTGCCCACCAGCGCGACGCATATTTCGGCATCTCGCACATCTTCACGCAGCTTCCCAGGCGCTTCGCTCTGGAACAATGGCAGTAACAGCCACCGGTTTGCGTCGACGTCAGGCGGCTTGGCGTATCCGCCAGCAAACTCCAGGACATGGCCAATAGCGCGCTACCCAGCAGCAGCAACCTCCACAGCAGCGTTTTGGGCGAAGGGTACGGTGTGGCGGGCCGGGACATGGACAGGCATTCTCTTGCCGTTTGCAAAAAAAACCGATAGCGCCGGATGGCTGAAAATTTTGTTACCGTGGTCCTGGAACTCACTTCCGGAAGAAGCGTGCGGCGTGAACCGGACGCGTGCTCGGAAATCGCGCATCCTCTCGCGTAAAGCGGATTGCGGCATGGAGAGGTGACACAGTTCCAAAGTGACCTCATGGGACCGATTTGGAGCAACGGGAAAACCTTGTTGCGGTCTAAACAACACTAAACAAGCTACTTACTTTTTCCAGAGAAGGGATTGTGTTGGCGCAGCTCGTGCAATACCCCTTGGTGTTGGCACGTTTCCGATGACGAATCAAGAAGGGTGATGAGCGAGGGGGAAGGGGCTTGCTCACCGCTTTTTAAGGTTCGTTCCCACCTGCCTCTGAGAGGGAAGCTAGGATGGATGACCCCACGCGTCGGTGTGAAAACGACACTGACAAATGGAAACGTGCCACTCGGGGCTCTTGTTCCCAAGCAAGGGCCCCATTTTTTTGCCCGCGCTCCTTTTGCCGTGCGACAGCCAATCCCGGCCGTCCTCTTCCGCCTCACCGGAAGCTCTGGCCTTCCGGGCTTGAGATCCGTTCTCGCTAATTAACCCTTCGCGTCACCGCAATATTCAACTGCCGCAGCACGTGCGCCACTTCCGTGTCCCGAAGCCTCGACGCGTCGTACTCGAACGATAGATGATTTTTGTCGTCAACGCGAAAACGTCGCAAACCGTAGGTGTTTGCAAACGTACCCAGCGCGCGCAATTGTTCTTCTGTCAGCGGCTTCTGCAATTCGTAGGTTGCTTCGACGAGTGTCATGGCCGGCATTATACCAGCCGCGTACGGGAAGCGTCCGTATTGCGAACTAAGCAGCCGGCGCCGGAGCGACTTCGATCTTGCTCGGTTCCACAGCGCGTTTGCGGTTCACGGCAAACAATTCCCAGAACGCAATGAGCACCACGGTGCTGCCTACGGAAATTCCTATCCCTCAGACGCGCTGGTCACAGCGGCAAGCGGCTACGCGCGCTCGGCCAAGAATCGGCCCTGAACTCTGGTCGGTCCTAATTTGACAGATATAGGGTAGGGGGGTATAGACTCTATTCGAGAGGAACAGCGTAGTGGCAAAGCAAAAAAACGAGGCAGGCAAGGTTGTCGCGCGACGGGCTGGCCAATTACGGCAATCCGGCGCCGACTGCGCGTGTGACTCGCGTGAGGGTCGCAAAGCCGCTGGTGTCGATCCCGAAATCAAAGAGGCGAACCGGCACCGTCTGCGCCGCATCGAAGGCCAAGTCCGCGGCCTACAGAAAATGGTGGAATGCGACCGCTACTGCGCGGACATCATCACGCAAATCGCCAGCGTGCAGGAAGCGCTGCGCGGCGTAGCGCGCAACCTGATGCGCAATCACCTGCGCCATTGCGCGGCGCGCGCTTTGCGCAGCGGCACGAAGCAAGAGACCCAGGCGATGTATGACGAACTGCTCGAATTGATTTACGCGCATTTGCGATAGCTCCGCGAGCCAGAACGAGGAATCTAATCGGACCAGTTAGGAGAAAAGGTGGAACGCGATCCAGTTTGCGGCATGAACGTTGATCCCGATAGAGCAGCGGCGAAAGTCGAGCATGGCGGGAAAACCTACTACTTCTGTGCGCCAGGGTGCGCGAAGCGTTTCCAGCAGGCACCTGGAAAATATTTGCAACCGGCAAAGGATTTGGCCGCTCCCTCCGGTTTGGTAACCCTGCAGAGCACATCGCAATCCTCCGCGGCAGCAGCAGCGCGCGCCACAAAAGAAGCGAAACAAGAACAACCCGAGACTTCCGTTGCGCCGGCTGCGGGAGCTGCGCAACACCAGCGCACCGCAGATAAGCCACCTGCGGGTGACACGCAAGTGCGCTACACCTGCCCAATGCATCCGGAAATTGTGCAAAACGGCCCAGGCTTTTGCCCGATTTGCGGCATGGCGCTCGAGCCTATCGATGTGCTCGCGGAGATCGAAGCCGACCCCGAATACGATTCCATGCGGCTGCGCTTCTGGGCCAGCGCAGTGCTTTCGGTGCCGCTATTGGTGCTTGCAATGTTCGGGGAGTCGTTGGGCGTGCACCTGGCGCCCAGCACTCTTCATTGGATCGAATTGGCTCTGGCGACTCCAGTTGTGCTTTGGGGCGGCTGGCCGTTCTTTCAGCGATTTTGGGCGTCACTGGTAAATCGCAGTCCCAACATGTTCACTCTGATTGGCCTGGGAACAGGCGCCGCATATCTGGATAGCGTCGTGGCGACGGTGTTCCCGCAAATCTTCCCCGCGTCTTTCCGCGACATGCACGGGGCTGTGCCCGTTTATTTCGAGGCGGCTGCGATCATCACGACACTCGTGCTGCTTGGCCAAGTG
>DATBYP010000166.1:0-13312 GCA_036513675.1 Candidatus Acidiferrum sp. | reverse complement strand
AGGCGCGCGGCTTCGGCGGCGGCGACCTCGCGGCCCTGGGACGTTAGCCGGTAATAGCGGCGGCGCTGGTCGTCGTGTGCGGAGGGTCGCTCGCGGCGCTCGATGATCAGGCCGTCGTTGAGCAGGCGCTTGATGATGCCGTAGAGAGTGCCGGTGCTGAGTTTCACTTCGCCGCTGGTGCGGAGCTCGACTTCTTTGAGGATGGCGTAACCGTGGAGATCGTCGCCGGCGAGCGCAAGCAATACGTGAAACATGGCTGGGGTGAGCGGCGGATTGGATTCGGGAGCGGGGCTCTTGGGGGGCATGCCGTTGGTCCTTTTCTTACGTCGCCCCACGCTATATCGTAACACGCCATAGTGTCAAGGCAAATTCTTGGCACGTTGGAGTACAGCTGGAAATGGCTGTACCACAAAGGCACTCGCTAGCGGGTTTCTTGGCTGGCGCGGATTTCTTGCCAGCGGCGGGGGCGCCGGTTGGCTTGCAGGACTTTTTTGCGCAAGCGGATGGATTTGGGGGTGATTTCTACGAATTCGTCGTCGGCTATGAATTCGATAGCTTGCTCGAGGCTTAATTCCTTATGGGGAATCAGGCGAATGGCTTCGTCGGCGCTGGACGAGCGCATGTTGGTTTGCTTTTTTTCTTTGGTGACGTTGACGTCCATGTCTTGCTCGCGGGAGTTTTCGCCGAGGATCATGCCTTCGTAGACCTGGATAGCGGGGCCGATGAAGAGCTCACCGCGTTCCTGAATATTCCACAAAGCAAACGCGGTGGAGACGCCGGCGCGGTCGGCGACAAGCGCTCCCGTGGGGCGCAGCGCCATTTCGCCGGCGTAGTCCATCCAGCCATCGAAAATGGAGTGAATGAGCGCAGTGCCGCGGGTGTCCGTCAGCAATTGGCTGCGCAGGCCGATCAGGCCGCGCGAGGGGATTTTGAAATCGAGGCGCACGCGACCGGAATTGTGGTTGCTCATCTTGAGCATTTCGCCGCGACGGCTGCCAATGGTTTCCAAAATGATGCCGATGAAATTTTCGGGGACGTCGATGACCAGGCGCTCGACGGGCTCGAGCTTGCGGCCGTTTTCCGTGCGCACGACGATTTCGGGTTTCCCGACCATCAATTCAAAACCTTCGCGGCGCATGGTTTCGATCAAAATCGCGAGCTGCAGCTCGCCGCGGCCGAGGACACGGAAAGATTCCGGCGTGTCCGTATCTTCGACGCGGATGGATACGTTGGTAAGCAGCTCTTTTTGCAGGCGGTCGCGGAGATCGCGCGACGTGAGATAGGTGCCTTCTTTGCCGGAGAGCGGACTGCTGTTGACGGTGAAAATCATGGCGAGCGTAGGCTCGTCGATCAGGAGAGGCTCGAGCGGCTGAGGATTGGCGAGATCGGTGATGCTCTCGCCGATCTGAATGCCTTCGACACCGGCGATGGCCACGAGGTCGCCTGCCACTACGGCTTCGGCTTCGTCGCGTTCGAGTCCACGAAACGTGTAAAGCTTGGTGATTCGCGTGGACAGGAGCTTGCCGTCGAGCTTGCTGATGCCCACATCAGCGCCGCGCTTGAGCGTGCCGTTGAAGACGCGGCCGATGGCGATGCGTCCGAGAAAATCGCTGTAGTCGAGATTCATCACCTGGATTTGCAGGACGCCTTCAGGATCGCCGGGAGGCGCGGGGATGGATTTGACGATCGTCTCGAAAAGGGGAAGAAGATCTTTGGAATCGTCGCCGATCTTGCGATGGGCTACGCCGTCGCGGGCGTTGGTATAGACGACGGGGAAATCGAGCTGGTCTTCCGTGGCGTCAAGATCGATGAAGAGGTCGTAGATTTCGTCGAGGACTTCCTTAGGGCGAGCGTCGGAGCGGTCGATCTTATTCAAAACGATGACCGGAGGGAGCTTGGCGGCTAGCGCTTTTTGCAGAACGTAGCGGGTTTGCGGAAGCGGGCCTTCGCTGGCGTCGACGAGGAGAACGACGCCGTCGACCATGCGGAGGGCGCGTTCGACTTCGCCGCCGAAGTCGCTGTGGCCGGGCGTGTCGACGATATTGATTTTGGTGTCGTGGAAAAAGAGCGCGGTGTTCTTCGCGAGGATGGTGATGCCGCGCTCGCGCTCGAGGTCATTGGAATCCATGACGCGCTCGATGATGGCTTCGTTGGCGCGGAAGATGCCGGATTGCTGGAGCATGGCGTCGACGAGGGTGGTTTTGCCGTGGTCGACGTGGGCGATGATGGCGATGTTGCGAATGTTTTGGGTCATGGTGCTTGTGTATTCGGCTTGCTTGGTCCGGCATCGAGCTGAGCGCTGATTTACAGTCGAGCTCGTAAGAGCACAGGCTAAAGCCCGTGCTACCTGGCGCAGACAAAAATAGCTGCTGGTGCAACCAGCAGCCCGGACGAATCTCCCTTGATTCTCAGGTGCGGTCGAGCAAGTACTAGTGTAGCAGAGGTGTGGATTATTGCAGCAGTATCACCGAATTCGCCGGGTAGGAAGCCGATAGCATCCCCATTGGGGATAGCCAAGCTAAAGTTGGCATCGCTACAAAATATGATGTAGAAAAGATTCGGCATTAGCACAGAGGGTGCAGAGGTCGGAGCGCCCTTCGAAGCTCAGGGTAAACCGAGGTCACGGAGACATATGCGCTTGCGTTGGAGATGCGGTTGGATGTCAACCCTGCTTGTCGGAGCGGGGGTTTTGGTTGTGCCCGCGTTTCGCGCGGGGCAGCAGATGCCGGTGGATTACGCGGAACTCTTCCAAAAGAGTGAAATGATGATTCCGATGCGGGATGGGGTGAAGCTGCATACGGAGATCTATGCGCCGAGGAATGCCGCAGAGGCTCTGCCGATTCTGATGAACCGGACGCCTTATGGCATTTCGAATCCGGACAAGGGCGTGAGCAACATGATTCACCGGTACGCGGACATGGTGCCGGACGGATACATTTTTGTGTTTCAGGACATTCGCGGACGCTATGGGTCGGAAGGAAAATTCGTGATGCTGCGGCCGATTCATGATGCGAAGGACGCGAAAGGGGTGGACGAGAGCACTGATACGTACGACACCATCGACTGGCTCGTGAAAAATGTTCCGCACAACAATGGCCGCGTGGGGCTGGACGGGATTTCGTACGATGGCTTTCTGGTGACCATGGGAATGATCAGTCCGCATCCGGCGCTGAAAGCGGCTTCGGAACAGGCTTGCATGGGGGACACGTGGCTCGGCGACGACTTCTTTCATAATGGGGCGTTCCGGCTGAGCTATGCGTTCGAATACGCGCCGCTGCTGGAGACCTCCACGGAGAATTACAGGTTTCCGTTCGACCGCTTTGACGTTTACGATTTTTATTTGCGGCTGGGGCCGCTTTCGAACGCGAACGCGAAATATTTCCACGGGAAGATCCCGACTTGGAACGAATTTGTGGCGCATCCGAATTACGACGAGTTTTGGAAGCGGCATGCGGTGGCGTACGGACTGAAACAGCCAACGGTGCCGAATTTGAATGTCGCGGGGTGGTGGGACCAAGAGGACTTCTACGGGCCTATCGCGACATACGAGCGGCTGGAGAAAGCGGATAAGAAGAATCTGAATTATCTGGCGGCGGGGCCATGGAATCATGGCGGTTGGGGGCACGGGCCGGGGAAATCGCTGGGGGAAATTCCGTTTGGCATCGACACGGCTGTTTATTTTCGGCAGAAGATCGAGGCGCCGTGGTTTGCGTATTGGCTGAAGGACAAAGGGACGCTGCCGCTGAAGGAAGCGAAGCTCTTTCAGACGGGCAGTGACACGTGGACTTCGTTTGATTCGTGGCCGCCGCGGGAAGCGAAGACGCGCAACCTTTATTTTCACGAAGACGGCAAGCTTTCGTTCGATGCGCCTGACGCGGGCATGGCGGAGGCATTTGATTCGTACGAGAGCGACCCGGCGCATCCGGTTGCGTATCGGCATCGTCCGGTGGATATGACCTACCCGGAGGATCATCCGGGGAGTTGGTTCACGTGGCTGGTGCAGGATCAGCGATTTGTGGATGACCGTCCGGATGTACTGACGTGGCAAACGGAGGAGCTCGGCGAAGACGTTACATTGGCGGGGCAGGTGACGGCGAAACTGTTTGCTTCGACTACTGGCAGCGATGCGGATTGGGTAGTGAAGCTGATCGACGTTTATCCGCAAAGGTTTCCGCAGGACTGGAAGCTCTCCGGATATGAATTGATGATCGCCGACGAGATTTTTCGCGGGCGCTTCCGGAATTCGTTTGAGAAGCCCGAGCCGATCACGCCGAACGCGGTGACGCCGTTCACGATTGATTTGCACACGGCGAATCACGTTTTCAAAAAAGGGCACCGCATTATGGTGCAGGTGCAGAGCACGTGGTTTCCGCTGTACGACAGAAACCCGCAGAAGTTTGTGCCGAACATTTTTGAGGCGAA
The DNA here is from genome assembly GCA_036513675.1 of Candidatus Acidiferrum sp. Taxonomy (GTDB): domain Bacteria; phylum Acidobacteriota; class Terriglobia; order Acidiferrales; family UBA7541; genus Acidiferrum. The sequence goes on along the minus strand of DATBYP010000166.1, from coordinate 8,890 downwards.
AGAGAGCGACTTTCAGAAGGCGACGCAGCGGGTCTATCGTTCGAAGCGATTTCCGTCGAGCGTGGAGATATCCGTGCTGCCGCATGCGGCTGCGCAGCTTGCGGCGAAATGAAGTGGTCGCGGTTGCGTCTAGTTGGGGACGGCAGCGGACGCTACGGAAGTGGCCGGGGCGCGACGTTTGACGGGCCCGGCACTGAGACGTGCGACACAAGCTGCGCCTGCGAAACGGACTTCGTCCTTATCGTCGTCCAGCGACGGAGCGATTTTAGAGATAAGCGAGCGGTCGCCGCGTTCCGCAATAGCTTCCAACGCGGCCGCACGCACGACCGAATTCTTGTCTTGGGTAGCGGCGACGAGCGCTTTTGCTGTGGCGGGGTCGGGATCGTGGGCCAGTTTTTTTGCAGCAGCGGCGCGAACGGGAGAGTTGTCGGATTTGACGAAAGTTTTCACCATGCCATAACCGAGGCCGCCGTAAGGTATGAAGCCGACGCCCTGTTCGAGCCCCATTTCCGCGATCTTCTTTTTGTTGTGCAAAACTTTCAGTTGTTCCTTGATCTGTTCCCTGAGCGCGCCATTGTTGGTGCGCATGGTTCCGGTTAATACGTTGTAGTAGACGTCATACGCAAAATTGGCCTCTTTGAGGAGCATCAGGGAATTTGCAGCAGCCAGCACGACCGCAGGCTCGTTGTCATCCAGGGCGACTTCCAGACGATCTCTGGCGCGAACGGCGTGCATTGCGCCGAGAGCATTGGCTGCCGCGACGCGCACGTCTGCCTTTGGATCCTTCAGAGCTGCGATCGCCAACTTTTCTGCTTCCGTGTTGCCCTTCAGCACGGCCAGCGCGGTGACAGCTTTTACTCGTTTTTCTGTACCGTCAAAGGTCAGGCCGCCGTGGAGGATTTCCCAAGCGCGATCATTGAGTGAGAGGGGGTGCTCGGGTTTAGTCTGAGCCGGAGGAGTTTCTTTGGCCGCGTCGGCTTTGCTGGCGGCTTTGGCGGGTGGAAGTGAGTTGGCTTCTTGGGGATGAGCCGTGGCGGGAGCGGATTGCGCGGAGGCGTTTTGCGCATTACAGGTGAGAACAGCTATGAGACAGACGCCACAAAGGGCGAGGGGCGATGCCGGTAGATTCATGCGGTAACCTCGGTGGGCAGGGAGGCGCTGGAGTGAAGCCAGTTAACGCGAGATTGAGGCTGGAAGCGATACCAGCAACGCTTTAGAGGTTTGTTCTTTCCACAGGAGGGAGCCGTAGAGAGGAAAGTCTGTGGGCAGGGAATCCGATGATCACCAAACCGCCGCTTTGGGAAAACGGAGGCGGTATCGCGGGTAGTGAGAGAGACTGCGCGCCCACTATTTCTTGCGAGCGTAGGCGAAGTCGTATTCGACGTTCCAGGTCTTGCCGCCGTCGGTCGAGCCGCGGCTGAACTGGCGGACTTTATCGGGGCCCATGGGGATGAACTGCAGGTGGCGCTTGAGGGCCGGGCCGCCAGGTTGGGGGATTTCGTCGGTGAAGTAGTCCATTACGCCGTCTTTGAGGCCGCCATAGAAAAAGATGTTGCCGCCGACGTTGTCGACCCAGTATTGCTCCCAGCGCTTGAGCGCCTGGTTGTAGATATTGTAGCTTTTGCCGGAGTACGGACTATCCCGGCTCTTCCAGTTTTCCTGGACGACGCAGTCTTCGAGGACCAATTCGATTTTACTGTCGCCGGCGGGGATGCTGCCTTGCGTGGTGGTAACGCTCCATTCGCCAACCCAGAAATCGAATTGACGGCTTTGCGCGCTATAAGCACAGGGGCGCTGATTTTTCTTGGCTTGCTCGACGAGTTTGGCGAAGCGCGAGTCGCTACGAAGCGCGGCGAGATTGGGGTCGCTGCTTAGCACGTCTGGCTGCGCGTAGCCTTGCTGCACGGCTTTCTCAAGGTGCTCGAACGCTTTTTCCGGCTGCTTCATCGCGGAATACACCGCGGCTTCGCCGTATTCGCCGAAGAGAGCGGCGCCGGCGGCGTTCGCTTTTTCAAACGCTGCCAAGGCCTCTTGATATTTGCCTAACTCGCGAAGGGACGCGCCGAGCCGCAGCCATACGCGTGGAGGAGCTTCCGGCGATTGCGAAAGCTCTACGTAGAGCTCTGCTGCTTTGGCCCAGTCTTTCGCGCCGTAAGCAGCGCCGGCCTCTGCGGCAAGTGCATTGCTGTTGGAAGTTGATTGCCGCCCCGCACTGCCGCTAAGCGGCGAGCTAACGAGCGCAATCGTGAGCATGGTCAATCGAACGTAGTTCATCCGTTCTCTCCGCAAGGCAGGTTTAGGTGCTTAGACGCGTGCCATGCAAAAAGAAAGGCGAGGGAACTCCGAAAAGCTCCCTCGCCATATTTCTCAATCATGCGGTTGAGGTTTACCAGACCAGCTTGAGGCCCAGTTGCATGGTACGGCTGCCGCCATTGAACAGCCGTGAGTTCAGGAACTGGCTGCCTGAGTCAACGTTGACGTACGCAGCCGAGAACGGATTCGGATTCGTGGTCTGATCGAGCGAGCCATTGTTAGACGGCAACCCAATGCTGAAGTTGCGATGGTTAAAGGTGTCGTAGGTGTCTGCGCGGAACTGTAGCGTGAACCTCTCGGTCAGCTTCGTGCTCTTGAACATGGACATGTTCCAGATGTTCAAGCCGGGAGTATTTATGATGTTTCTGCCGGCATTGGCTTGCGCGCCGGTTCCAGCTTGGACGAACCTGGCAGTCGGATCCTCCGCCACATAACCGACGATATGCGAATCGCTGGCACACGCTTTGGCACTCGCCGTTATGACGCGCGTAGCTCCACCTGCTCCGTCATTGCAAACGGGGTCGACGATCGTTCCTGTCAAGCCAGTGCCATTGGGGTTCAAGATGGCTCGATCGCCCGCCCCATCGCCATTCGCATTCGAATCGTTGTCAGAGAGAGGAGTAACCGGCTGACCGGACTCCGCGATGTACGATCCGCTCCATTCCCATCCGTGCGCCAAGACTCTGAGGAAAGAGTGATCGGTTTGAATGTTGGGCAGATCGTAGACCCAAGTGATAGCCAGTTTGTGCCGGATGTTCAGGGCTGAAAGGCCGCGCTCGTTGCCGAAGTTGTAGCCATCCTGCGCACGGCGAGGATTCACGATGCTGCTGAAGAGCTCGTTCGTAGCGTTGTCGATGTTCTTCCCGAACGTGTAATTGGCGCGGAAGAACAGGCCACGCGCCAAGCGGTGCATGAAATCGGCGGACACGGAATGGTAGATGCCGGAGCCGATCGCGGGAAAAGTGGTCAGGTTACCGAGGAAGCCGTCGACCGAGTACGGCTGCGGATTGAAATCGTCGAAATTCTGCAGCGTACTTGCCGGGCTTGCGACCGTGGCGGGCACGCCCGCCGCGCTGAAATAAGTGGGCAAAGGTGTAAGGCCGCCGCCAAGGTTCTTGAACCGCGGGTCGAAGGCCGAAGCGGAGTTGAGGCGCATTTGTACTGGCAACTCGAGGCTGCGGGTTCCCAGATAACGGACCTCGATGCTGGAGTCTTTGAGGATTTGATGCTGGACGCTCAAAGACCATGTGATCACCTTAGGATCCACATGGTCACGAATCAGGTTCGCTGTTTTTGCGCGAGCTGCAGCTTGCGTCGTGGGTGGCACGTTGACGGTCAACAATCCGCCGCCTGCGAGGAACCCTTGACCAGAATCAGTTTGTCCTGGATTCCAGGTTGCGCACCAGGCTGGGCGGCCGGGGAGTGCGCAGGTGATGGCCGGCTTCTGCTCGGTCTGTCGCTGCGGAGGCAAGCTGTTGATGGCGAAGTTGTTCGGCGTGACATCGTAAGCTACGCCGACACCGGCCCGCACGGCCCACTTGCCGCGGCCAGTGGGGTCATAGGCAAAGCCTAGGCGAGGGGCGAAGTTATTTACGTCCGGTTTCGGGGCACGGAAGAAGAGGCCCAGGGCAGGATCGTCAGAAATGGCATTGATAGCCTGCAAGTTCTCAGCGCGTGGCACGCCCGTGTACTCGTAGCGGATGCCGGCGTTAACGGTGAGCCGCGACATGACTTTCCAGTCGTCGCCGACAAACCAATAAAAAGCGTTGTAGTTCGACGCTACGTTGCCGGATCCCGCCCCGCGGAGCGCCTTATTGGGCGCGCCATTAGGAACGAAATCATTCACGAGCTGGCTCAATGTTGTGTAGTCCCACTCACCGCGGAAGCGAGGGACTCCGTTGGTCGGGGCGATATACTTCTTGGCTTCTATGCCAATCTTGAACGTATGCGGGCCACGGATGTAGTTGATCGTATCCGCCCATTGATACACATTTTGCGTGTAGCTCTGCGGAGCATTTTGCTCCGGGCCGATGTTCGCGGAAGAAAGATCGTCGATAATCACATTGGGAAAATTCTCGAATCCGCTCGGGGCTACGAGCTGAGGCCCGATGGACCGAGAGTACGAAGTATGGAAATTGTTAATCACGCGGCTGGAAATCGTCCAGGTATCGGACACGATCGCCTTCTGCCCGCCCGACGCGTACGTGCCCAGAAACTGCGGTGCGGGAAGGCTGGCATTGAAATCCGGCGCCCGGAAGCGATCGTACAAATAGCGCGTGCTGATTTGATGTTTGCTCAGGGTCAGATCGCCGTTAACAATGAAATCGTGCTGATTGTTAAAAGCCGGAGCTACGGTCGTCAAGTTGCCCACCGGAATAGCGGTCCCGTTTACGTTCACCGTTCCAGCGTCATTGCTGGGAGCAACCGGAAACTCCTTCAGGATATTCCGCACGGCGTCATCGTGCGCCAAGCCGCTAAGCGTACTCAATCCGCTCGCCGTTGGGAGTTTCACGCTCGGCCCGGAGGCTGCCAAGCCTTCATTTTGGAATTCGTAGGCGCCGTAAATAAACAGCCGGTTTCTAAGAATTGGACCGCCGGCGCTGGCGCCCGCGCGGTTATAGTCAAATCGATCCTGCAGTCCCCGGCTCTTCTGCTGATTATCCATTGCGTTGTAATTTCGGTTGCGGTTGAACCACCAGTCGGCGCCGTGCCAACTGTTCGTGCCAGACTTGGTCACGATATTGAACAGCCCGCCAGCGGAGTGACCGTTGTCAGCGCTAAATTGGTTTGTCAGCAGCGTAAATTCGGCGACCGATTCTTGAATGACCGGCTGCGTCGGTCCGTTCGTGTCCAGCTTATTGTCCTCGACGCCGTCAATGTTGAAGCCGTTAAAACGCGGCCGCGTCCCGCCGATCGAGCCGCCGGAACCCAGCACGCCACCCTGTTGTGTCGTAGTGCCCGGCGCAAAAACGGCATACTCTTTTACGTCTCCACCCAGCGTCGCTATAGGGATGTCTTGCGCAACTTTCCCGCTGAACGTGGCGTCGAGTGTTGAAGATTCGGTCTTAACCAGGTCCGCGCCCGCTTGCACCTCAACGACAGCAGAGACCTCTCCAATTTCCATTGCGATATTCGCCTCTGCCACCTGGTTCGACTCCACCTGTATGCCCTTGCTGACTGCCTTTCTAAAGCCTTCCTTCTGAACAGTGACGGAATAGGAGCCCACGAGGAGGTTCGGGAATACATAGGTTCCCGCGCTCGAGGCGGTGGCCGTCAAAGCCACGTTTGTGGCCTCGTTTGTCACAGTGACCATAGCGTCTTGAATACTTGCACCACTTTTATCCGTTACTGTGACTCTGAGACTGCCATCCAGACGCTGCGCTTGCGCTACGGCTGCCGTGAGAACGCACAACACCACGAGCAGCGCAACTTGGATCGATCTGCGCATAAATTTGTTCTCCTTGAAGGATTCGCAATGCCGGGTGGCCTGTCCCACACCCCAAACGCACGGGACTGGGCGTATGAACCCGCACAAAACGGTACGCACCAAATTGGCAGGCGTAGGCCCACGCAGGAAAATTTCTATATTACTTCTGACTTAGGAAGGGATTAAGGCGTAACCGCCTGTTTATTCAGATACTTGGCACCGAGACGTGCGTGGATAAGGCCGAAATTTAGCGAACTGCGCGCATCAATGCCATCTGAAAGCCCTAAAATTTCTACAGTTTCCACGATATCCCTTCGTTCGTTTGTAGAAGGCTGTTTGTTGGCACAAAAGAGGAAACTTAGCCCACCCTTTTCTCGTATTCCATAAAAACACTTCGGCGGCTCGTACGTCTATTGCAGTAAAGGATGGGGTGTATGGAAACAAATTTAACCTCAACACTGGAGCCTGAAATGGCAGCAGGCCCCAGCCGTGTTCCCGCATTAAGATCGCGCTATATCCGCTTTGGACCTTTCCAGGTTGACCAGCACCGCCAAGAGGTAAGCAAGAATGGCGCGCGCCTAAAACTACAAGGCAAGGTCTATCAAGTTTTGCTGGCGCTTATCGAAAAGCAAGGTGAAGTGGTGACGCGCGACGAGTTGCGGCTGCGCCTATGGCCCGCGGACACGCACGTCAATTACGACGCCAACGTCAACACGACGGTGAACAAGCTGCGCCAGGCGCTGGGAGATTCTTCAGAAAAGCCCCTGTACATCGAGACGATTCCGCGCAAGGGTTACTGCCTGATTGTGCCCCCGGAGTTCGCGGAAGTGCCGGTGGCGGTGACGCCGGTGGCTCAGACACCTGCGATCAACGGCAAACCGCGCACGGAAAGCGCGAGTTCGGCTAAGACCGATCTCTGGATCACGCTGGGCATCATTGGGCTGATACTGGGAGGCATGCTCCTGGGCGCGGCCATTACCAAGCTCTGGATTTATCACTTCGCGCCCGCGCCGGGCGGCTTCCTGTTCTAATTTCTATTTTCTAATTTTCTCGAGTTCCGCTTCGGCAATCTGCTTGCGCTGAAAAACGATGCCCAGTGTGCGCCCCGCGTCCATGGTGAATGCGGAGGCGAGTTGCCTCGCGTCATGCCGAAAATGCAATGTAACGCCCGATTTTCCCACCTCGAATTCATCGGAGCCGACAGCGCGCAGCACATCGGCTGAAAAATTGTTTACGCGCGGCGAGCCAGAGGCGTCGACGATAGAGAGCACTTTGATTCGTCCATCGGCCACGCCGAGCCGGTAAGCAACGCCGAGCTCCTCGCTCCAATACTCGCCGGAGTAATTCTTTAGCTTGTCTGCATCTATCGTGGTCTCGGTCTTTTCTTTGTTGTCGCTCTCCTCGGATTTGTTTTCCTTCGGCTTCATCAAATTTCCGAGGTAAATGTCGGCGACCTGGCGGGCGCGCCTCGTCGGGCCGGCGTTCCCCACGTTGCAGAGACACGCCACGGAAAAATGCTGCTCCGGAAAACGCAGTAGTTCCGCGCGATAACCGCCCCAAGAGCCGCCGTGGCTCACAGTGTGCAAGCCGCGGTAATCTTGAACGAAGAGGCCCTTAGCGTAGTCAAGAACCTTGCCGTTGTTCAACTTGCCGCGCTCCTGTATTTCCGCAAGGAACTCCTTGCCGCCCACCTGAGGGCTATAGAAATTTTCGTCCCACTTGAGCAGGTCTTCGACGGACGTGTGCACGGCGCCGTCACCGGTTTGCTCGAAGTAGGAGACGTTAAGCTTGTAGCCGGACTTGTTCTCTTGTTCGTCGTAAGCCATCGCGCGATCGGGTACCAGCGCCGTGTGGCTATCGCGGTACTGCGTATGCGTCATTTCCAGCGGCGCGAAGATATTTTCGGCGGCGAATTCGCGCAGCGTTTTGCCGCTCGCGCGTTGGACAATTGCAGAGAGCAGGAAAAATCCCGTGTTGCTGTAGAGCCAATCGCTTCCTGGCGCGAAGTTGAGGGACTTCTGGCGCGTGATCAGCGCGAGGGCGTCGGCATCGGTCGTCACGCTGTCAATATGGATTCCGGCGAGCTCCATCAGCGTCAGATAATCGCGCAGTCCGCTGGTGTGATTCAGCAAGTGCAGGATAGTGATTTTTTGGCTATAGGAAGGCAGCTCCGGAATGTACTTCCGTATGTCGTCGTGGACCGACAGTTTGCCTTGCTTCTCCAGCAGCAAAATACTCGCAGCGCTGAATTGTTTTGAAGTGGAGCCAATGTCGAAGACGGATTGCGGCGCGATGGCGACGTTTTCTTCAATGTTGGCCAGGCCATAACCTTTTGCGTAGAGGATTTTGCCGTCCCGATAAACGGCGAGCGCACAGCCGGGAGAGCCGGGTTTCGTGAGGTCGCTGAAGACTTCGTCGACGGCTGCAGCGGACTTTTCGTCGGACGTTGCTGGGTGTGCCGTGCCAGCGGTGCTCAGCAAAAGGGCAAAAGCTGTGATCGCGCTCGACGCTCGTCGCCATGCTGCCATCGTCTGAACCCTTCCCGATTTCGTGAAATGTTTTCCTTGCGCAATTGATCGCGTTGTCGCGAACCGAAAATATATCACGCAAGGGCCAAGCTGCGGCCACGTCGCTGCACTCGAAACTTTTCATGTACACTTTTCGTCCATGCTCACCGCAATCACCCGCGCCGTCAGTCCCGGAATTGTTCATTGCGAGCTGACCTTTGTCGCACGCCAGCCGATCGACCTTGCTAAAGCCGAACGGCAGCATCGCGCGTATCAGGCGCTCCTCGAAAAATGCGGCGCGCGCGTCATCACTCTTCCGGCCGAGCCCGCGCTTCCCGATTCCATGTTCGTCGAAGATCCTGCCGTCGTCCTCGACGAAGTGGCGATTATTCTTCCGTTGGGGACCGAGACGCGTCGAGCGGAGGCGTCATCGATCGCGCAAGCCCTTGCCAAATTCCGCAAACTTGCTTGCGTAGACCTGCCAGGCACCGTCGAGGGTGGCGACGTGCTGCGTGTGGGCCGGCGTCTCTTTGCCGGAGTTTCCAGCCGCACGAATGCCGAGGGCATTCGGCAGCTCGCGTCCATACTCGCGCCATACGGATATGAAGTCGTTAGCGTGGCGGTGACAGGCTGCTTGCATCTG
>DATBYP010000165.1:0-8090 GCA_036513675.1 Candidatus Acidiferrum sp. | reverse complement strand
GATGCCGCCGACGCCTTTTCCGTGGAAAACACGCCCGACAGATCGCGTTGCTTCAGACTGCGAATGCGATCCCGAAGCTGAGCGGCTTTTTCGAACTCGAATTTCTTGGCCGCTTCCCGCATTTGACCTTCAAGCTGCTTTAGCAATTCGGCGAGTTGTTGTTCGCTCTTGACGTTAGCGGTGGCCGTGTCGAGCGCGGCATCATCAATCGGTATCGTGACGTAATCAGCTTCGACAATGCGCGCGAGCTCCATGTCCACGGACTTGACGATGGATTCAGGCGTGATGTTGTTTTCCTTGTTGTAAGCGAGCTGCTTGTCCCGGCGACGATTCGTTTCGCTGATGGCCTGATTCATGGAACCAGTGCGTGTGTCAGCATAGAGAATCGCCCGGCCGGATATGTGGCGCGCGCAGCGGCCCATCGTCTGGATGAGAGAAGTGGCGCTGCGCAGATAGCCTTCCTTGTCAGCATCCAAAATTGCCACCAGAGACACTTCCGGCAGGTCCAGGCCTTCGCGCAAGAGATTGATGCCGATTAGCACGTCGAATTCACCGCGGCGAAGGTCACGAAGAATTTTGATGCGATCAAGGGTTTCGATTTCGGAATGCAAATAGCGGCAGCGCACGCCGATCTCAGTGAAATACTCCGAGAGATCCTCGGCCATGCGCTTGGTCAATGTGGTTACGAGCACGCGCTCGCGACGCTCGGCGCGCAGGCGAATTTCCTCAAGCAAGTCGTCGACCTGGCCCTTAACGGGGCGAATCTCCACTTCAGGGTCGACCAGCCCCGTGGGGCGAATCACTTGCTCCACGAAGCCACCGCCCGATTTCGTCAGCTCGTAGGGGCCGGGCGTCGCAGACACATATAGAACCTGGTTCACGCGGTGCTCGAACTCTTCGAACGTGAGTGGGCGATTGTCGAGTGCCGAAGGCATTCTAAAACCATAGTTCACCAACGTTTCTTTGCGCGAACGGTCGCCGGCATGCATCCCACGCACCTGCGGAATCGTCTGGTGTGATTCGTCGACAAAGAGCAAATAATCCTGTGGGACGTAATCAAGCAATGTCGGTGGAGCTTCTCCTGGCAGGCGGCCGCTAAGGTGACGTGAATAATTTTCAACGCCATGGCAGTAGCCAATCGTTCGCATCATCTCGATGTCAAAAAGGGTGCGCTGCGTGAGGCGTTGCGCTTCGACAAATTTCCCGGCGCGCTCAAGCTCTTTTTTCCACCATTCGAGCTCCTCGTAAATCGTTACGATCGCACGCTCACGCTGCTCGGTCGGCATGACATAGTGCGTCTTCGGATAGATAGGAACCCGCGGCAAATCTTCCTGGCCGGCGCGGACCTCCCCAGTGAGAGGATCGATTTGCCGCAGCGCGTCAATCTGCTCGCCCCACATCTCGATGCGGTATCCGTTGTCTTCGTAAGTGGGATAGATCTCGATCATATCGCCGCGAACACGAAAGGTGCCGCGGCGCAAATCTTCGGAGCGGTCGTACTGCACATCGACGAAGCGGCGCAGGAGCGCTTCGCGTGAAGTGTGCTGCCCCTTCTCGAGCATGACGAGCATGCCGTAGTAGGCTTCCGGCGAGCCGAGACCGTAGATGCAGGAAACGGAAGCGATGATGATTACGTCACGGCGCTCGAAAAGCGAGCGTGTCGCGCTCATGCGCAGCTTGTCGAGCTCGTCGTTAATGGTGGATTCTTTTTCGATGTAGACGTCGGCGGAGGGAACATAAGCTTCGGGCTGGTAAAAATCGTAATAGCTGACGAAATATTCGACGGCATTATCTGGGAAAAAGCTCTTGAATTCGTGATAAAGCTGCGCAGCCAGGGTCTTGTTATGCGCGAGGACAAGCGCGGGACGATTCACAGCTTCGATGACCTTGGCCATCGTGAAGGTCTTGCCCGAACCGGTGACCCCGAGCAGGACCTGGTGTTTGTCACCGGCTTCGACTCCGCGGACGAGTTGGTCGATGGCCGCGGGCTGGTCGCCGCGAGGTTGGTAGCTGCTGCGCAATCGAAATTCCACGGAAGAGTCTCCTAGCGGCCCGCTGGGGTGAGCCGAAACCTACATTATACCCCTGGCCGCAAGTATCCGACCGCGGCGAGCCTACGTCAGGCGGAGGGGCAAATTAAGTTTTAGAAAACGCGCACCGCAGACCGGGATCACTGTGAGTTGTTTGGATCCAGAGCAGTCTGGATAACGAGAATGACTTCGGAATGGCTTTTAGCGTTTACGTCGTAGTGGACACGGTTGGAGCCATCGGCTTTGGCGACGGTGACGTTCATTTGCTGCGTCGCTTCTTCCGTAGCACGGATGACAAGGCCGGTTTTCAATGAAATGTACGTAATGATGCGGTTGGCGCCGCGAGCCATGCCTGCGGTACGTAATTCATGGAGTTTGAAATCCTCCGGAGTGACTTTTTTGGTATTGGAATCCTGGCTTAAGTTGGCGGTGGTGAGAATCACCGCACAGGTTTCCGTCTCAGCATCTGAGGCTGCGGCGACGCCCTGCACGGTCAATTGCACAGCGCGGCAAGGTTCATCGCGAACATAGGTGGACTCGCGGATCCAACGAAGGCCGGCTATCGGTGCAGGAGCCTTCTCCGCCTCCACGGAATTCCATTTTTGCGCTATACGAACTCCTGGAGTGCGAAAGGTGGCGGCGAGCAGAAAGCGAGCGGCCCATTCTTGCCACGCCTGCTGTTGCTCGGGAAACAGCGCGTCGAGCCCAATGACTTGATCGAGGCGGCCATCGGGAAGGATCGTAAACTCGATGAACTTTCCCTCGGAATCTTCTTTTTGCAACGGCTTTTCCGAGGGCTCGATCGGCGCAACCCTCAAATGGGGATCAGCGTTCAGAGCTTCAAACTTTGTGCGCGCGTGAATGACAGCGCGATGGCCCTGCGCCTGAACATCCAGGACCTCGAGGCGCAGCACCGCGTTCACATCAATTTTGGCCGAATCGGCGGGAGTGGCAACGATCACTGCGCTCTCGGTCTTGATGTGCTTGTCGCTGTGATAGCTGATTTGATATGCGAACGTCTGTCCGGCTTGCAATCGCGGAAAAAGATTAACGGGCACCGGCCGGTCCTTTGCAGCACAAAAAGACGGCACGAGCAAAGCGATTAATCCGCAAACGGCGAATGAGTATTTCGCGCGACTCGCCGAATTGAGAATACGACCCAACGAAGGATCAGGCATGGCGACGGTCATTTGGTTTTCGCAGCCTCGCTGCTGGCGGCGCTACGCGCTTTCAAGCGCCGATCAAAGAAATCGCTGGTGGCGCGGTACCCGGCAAGCCAGTTGCGGTGCAGCAGAAAATCGTGCACGTCGTCTGGGAAGACAAGCTGCTCGATAGCTACGCCGCGGGCGCGCAGACGGGCGACGAGATCCACCGTTTGCGCAAAGTAGACGTTGCGATCATCGTCGCCGTGGATGAACAGCACAGGAGACTTCCAGGTTTCGACGGATGTGACCGGAGAGGATTCGTGAGCGAGCTTGGTCAGCTCCGGAGAAATATTCTTGCCGTCCCAATTGTCGGTAGGCCAATCGTGAACGCCATGGAAATCCACGCCAGCTGCAAAAATATCGGAGTTGCGCGCGAGACCGAGGGCGGTAAGGTACCCGCCGTAGCTTCCTCCCCACAACCCAATTCGTGAGGGATCGACATCCGCGCGGCTCTGAAGATATTTTCCGGCCGCGACGATATCTTTGTATTCGGTGGCGCCGCGGCCTGCGCGGCCGGGAGCTTCGCGGAAAGCGCGGCTGTAGCCGATGCCGCTGCGGTAGTTGACCGAAAGCACGACGTAGCCGCGGCTGGCGAGATACTCGTTCATTGCGTAGGAGTTCGCGTAGTAATACATGTAGTGCCAGCCGAGGAGCATTTGGCGGATCGGGCCGCCATGCATGAAGACGAGGGCCGGCTTCTTCTCCTTAGCACCGGCGTTCGGCGGAAGGAAGAGTTGGCCGTGGATTTCGACGCCATCGGAAGCGTGGAAGATCACTTGCTGCGGTGTCGCAAGCTGGTCCGCTGGAAAATCCTTCGGCCACGTTTCCGCGGCCAAAGCTTGAACAATTCTGTCTGCCTCGAAGGAACGTCGGAAAGGCCTCGCCGGATGCTGTGCATCAGACCCAATGTAGACATAGCTCTTTCCGTCACTCAGCGCCACCGGGCTCCATTCATTGCCCCCGCCCCGAGTGAGTTGGCCGGGATGGTCGCCGCTGACATTAACCGTCCAGAGGTGACGCCGGTCAACGTCGCCACAGTTAGAGTTAAAAAGCACCGTTTTGCGATCCGGAGTTAGCGACCACTGCTCGACTTCGCAGTTACCCGGAGTGAGCAGGCGCGGGTTCCCTCCGTCGGCGGAAAGCGAGTAGAGATGCTGCCAGCCGTCTTCTTCCGAGGCGATGAGCAAGCGATTCTCCGCAACCCAGCGAATCACGCCCCCGCCGGTGTCCTTAGCCATGAAAGGATAGGAGCCTTCCGGCAAGGCGCTGCTGTGCCAAATTTCTCGCGCGCTGTCCGCCGACACGTCTGCGACCCAAATCCCCCAAGGATGCGGCTTATCCGGCTGCAGGAAGTAGCCCGCAGGCGTGTCGCGCGGCTCGGCGGGACGCCGCACGAATGCTATGCCCTTGCCGTCTAGCGACCAGACCGGATCGCTGTCCGTGTCGACGCTGGGAACAAGGAATCGCACGGACTTTGTGGCCGCATTGTACACACCGATGAAGCTATGATCGCCGCGCGTGGACACAAAGAGCAATTGCGAGCCGTCGGGCGACCATTCTTCGGAATGATTCTGCCCGCGCACGATCAATTGTTTGGGCTTCTCGCCGTTATCTAAAGGCGCGATCCAGATTTGGCCGTCGCGCACGTAGGCGATAGCGCCCTTCGCGGAAATTTGCGGCGAAGCGCCGGCGTCGATTCTCTTAGGTTCGCCACCGCTCCAGGAGACGCTCCAAACAGTTTGCTCCGTTCCCGCCGGATTGCTGGTGGGATTGGGGAATTGCCCCGAGACATTCTTGCCCTCGCCGCGGACGTAAACGATGGTGTTGCCATCTTCGGAGAAACTCAGCTCCGAAATCGGCTGCCCATCGTCTTCGAGATAAGAAGTCAGCCGGCGCGCCGCGAAGGATGGCCCTTCCGCCACCCAGATGTTGCGCTTCCCTTCCTGGTTAAGAGTCCAGGCGACGCGATTGACGGTCTTAGCAGCGGTCAAATTTTCCGGAAACGGCGCACTCATGAGTTCTTCCAAAGTGACGCTCTTTTGCGCCATCGTGCAAGGCGCGAAGCACACCATCGCAAGCACGAGCGAGATCCATCTTTTCATCTTCATCTCCGACCGCTAAGTTACGAATGAAACCAAGGACTCTCAGACGCGCCTAATCCGCCGGCCGGCGCGCAACAAGACGCTCAATTGAAATTTTCGGCACATCTAGCGGTCCCGAAATCTTCAGCACAAAACCTTGTTCCGGCAGACTGGTGCCGGTCTGATCGTCAAACAGCGTCTGCAGAGTCAAATCGGAAACTTGCGCAAAGCTCATCGTGCCCTTGACCAACGTCATCTCCGAAGCGCCAGCCAGCCGCAACCCGGGAAAGACGATTCCTTGATCGCGCACCACAAACGTGCCTTCTCCTGACGACCAGCGCGACGCCCCTTCGTGCGGCGCCCCATCAGCCATACTAGCGTTGAGATCCCAGCCGCGAAATTCGACGTCTCGCAGCCTCAAGTCGCCTTTGCCGGTCAAGTGTTGCAACAGTTCGTCTCGTCCCACTCCCTGCGTGGTGAGATGCACAATTCCCGAAGCAAGTCCTGTGAAGCGCTCCAGCAGATTGCTGGGAGCAGGAACCTGCCCCAGATCGACGCGCTCGAGTTCCGCGGTCACATCGTAAGATGGCCGGGGTAAGAATGCAGCCCGCAATTTGGCGCGCAAAATTCCGCCAGCGCAGCGAGCTTCCGCTTGGCGCACGTCCAAATGCAAATCGTGCAAAGCGCCACTGGCGCGAACCTGGCGTAGCTTGATCTCCTCCAAGGTGAACTCGTCGACACTCAAATCACCTTCCGCATTCACACGCCGCAACAGCTCGCTGGCCGCAGGGTTCGCCCCGCTTCCGAGCAAGGACGGGAGCAAACGTTGCAGCCAGCCGGGCCTTGCGCGCGGCCCCATCCAACGATCAAGATCGGCGGCGTCCAAATGATCTGCATGAAGCTGAAAATTCCATCTGGCGCTGCCATTGGCATCTACGGCTGCGGTTTCCGCAAGCTGCCCTGACCAAGTTGCGCCAAACCCATCCACATCCGTCGTGCTGACATTGCGCAATCCGTCCTTCCAATCCAGCCGCGCCTTATTCAACTGCAGGGGCTGGTTGAGCCCCACAACCTGTAACCTCGCCTTATTCACATCGACGCGGCCGCTCCAACTTCTTGTCTCAGCCACATTGTCCCATTGATAGTGCAGGGCGGCCGAAACAGGACCGCTCAGTTCCCAGCCGCGACTCACCGGTCGTCCAACGGCGGACATGACTCTCAGAAGATCTTCGACATTTTCTGTCCGGCCATCGATGCTCAAGCCTCCCACCCGCGTGCTGAAATCATGCGCAAAAGCGATTGCCACCATGCTCTTGCTGTCGGCGGTGCCCCGCCGCTTCGTTATCGTTGCAGTCGGCGTCGCCGGTGCTTCGCTGCGCTCAGATGCGGCGTAGGAGACACGCACTGGCCCTACGTTCAGGGTAGTTCGCTGGCGGCCGCCCTGAAAAGGGCCAATGTGCAAAGGTGCATTCAATCCGGGGATCCGCACTTCGCCACCGAAGCTGGAGAAAGCCGCTTCCTTAATCTCCATTGGCCACCCACGCAGCACGCCGGCACCAGTGAAAAATTGCTCTGCCACAATTGCGTTGTTCACGTTGGGTTCGAACGCGCGACACCACTCCAACAAGTCCGCTGCCTGGATTCCCGCGGAGTCAAGCCGAACTTCCCAAGCTGGCACGGCATTCGCGGCAAAGCTCGCGCTACCTCGCAGGTTAGACCTCGAGGTCTCCACAACAAGGCGCTCCGCGGAAATAGCGCGCATGCCGGTGTTCCAGCGGCCTTCGAGATTCACATTGGCGGCCGGATTGTCTGAGCGTTCACTCAAATCCCACCGGTGAATTTGTGCAGCGCGCGCCTGCACAGAAAAACTCCATTCGCCGGGCTGCGTGTAAACGGAAGCGGCTCTACCAGCAGGGCCGCTCTTTGCGGTTCCGTCCAACGCGAAAACGCCGCGCACTCCATAGTCCTGCCCGCGCAACAAACGGAGTAAATCCGCGAGCGAGACCTTGCCCCAGTGTACGTGCACCTCGGCAGGTTGCAGACGAGTGGAGGTTCCCGCAACGTCGCCGCGCACCATCAGCGTACCCGTGGATTGTAATGTCACGCCGCTGCGCCACGGTTGAGCTTCGAGTTGCAAACGCCATCGACCCGAGGAGACCTGCTCTACGCTGCCGGAAACTCCCAGAAACGCGAACGGCAGTTTTTCATCACCGATTTTGAAATTGATTCGACCATCGTCAATGTCGATCTTCTGCAGCCGGTTCGAAGGTGTTTCTTGTGCGCGTGGGCCGTAGAACCGCGAACCAGCCCCAAGGGTCGACTTCGCCGGCGGCAACCAGCGCTCAAGATTCCACTCCCCTCGGTCGTTGTGCACCAGGACAAGGCTTGGACGGCTCAGCGAAAGCGTGCCAAGTTCAAAGTGACCTCGAACTAAACCACTCCATCGCAGTTTCGCCGTCAGACGCTCAGCGCGCAGAAAATATTCGTTTCCGAAGGCGGGATCCTCTCCGATGCTCACCTGCTCGGCTTCCAGCACGGGCCTGGGCAGTAGAAGAATGTTGAAATGACGAACCTCGACGGTTCTTCCAAAAGCTCGCTCGAGACGCGCCTCCAGGTATTTGTGAATGCCGCTCGCACGCGCCAGAACGGAGGCTCCGATTTGCGCTGCGATCACCAGCGCCATGATCGACAGCGCGAGTCTCCACCATTTGCGTACGCGGCGCATGATGTTCGAGAGTTTCGCAGACTGCTGAGAAAATGGGAAGCGACGCTAG
>DATBYP010000164.1:0-5023 GCA_036513675.1 Candidatus Acidiferrum sp. | reverse complement strand
TCTCTCGAAACGGGCGCCGGAGAACTCAATATCAGCGGCGGGTCCGGCCGTCTGGTCGAAGCCGATTTCAACTACAGCAGCTCTTACGAGACGCCTCGCGTGGATTACAACGTCGCTGATGGCGTCGGCCACCTGACTATTTCCCAGGAAAGCCAGGGACCGCATTTCGGCGGCTCCCACAATGAATGGAATTTGCGTTTGAGCAACGAAGTGCCGCTTGAGCTGAAAATTCAAATGGGGGCGGGCCGCGGCCACTTGCGCCTTCGTGATTTACCAGTGACGCGCCTGGATATGAGCATGGGAGCCGGCCAGGCCGACTTGGACCTCACTGGCGACCGTAAAAATGACCTGATTGCTGATTTGGAGGGCGGTGTCGGCCAGGTCACGATCCGGCTGCCCAGAAAAGTTGGCGTGGTGGTGCGAGCTTCCGGTGGCATTGGCGCGGTTAACGCGCGCGGACTGCGGCACGAAGACGACGAATACACGAACGAGGCCTACGGCAAGACTCCCGCGACGATCCATCTCAAGGTCCAGGGCGGCGTCGGGCAAATCAGCTTGATCGAAGAGCCGTAAACACTCGTTTGCCCTGTCCTCGCGCACACCGTATAATTTGAAGTTTGGGCAGCGCTCGCGGAACGCGCTGTCTGGGTTTCCCTGTGGCAACCAACGAACTCATCCCGATAAACACCAGCCAAGACACTATTTCTATTCGCGGCGCTCGTGTCCACAACCTGAAAAACATCAGCCTGGAAGTTCCGCATAACGCGATTACCGTGGTTACCGGCGTTAGCGGCTCCGGCAAATCGTCGCTCGCGTTTGACACCATTTACGCCGAGGGGCAACGCCGCTACGTGGAATCGCTGTCCGCTTATGCTCGGCAATTTCTGGAGCGCATGGAAAAGCCGGATGTTGATGAAATTTCCGGGATTGCGCCGGCAGTTGCTATCCGGCAGAAAAATTCCACGCGCAATCCACGGTCTACCGTGGCTACGGCAACGGAGATTTACGATTATTTGCGGCTGCTGTTTGCGCGTTGCGGACAGACCTTTTGCATCAAGTGCGGCACGGAAGTGCGGCGCGACAATCCGGAGGAAATCGCCAACAGGATTCTATCGCTTGCGCCGGGTCGGCGTTTCAATGTGCTTTACGAGCTTCGCATCGCGCAGGGGCCGGCTGCTGGAACACGCCGCGGCGGAAAAAAGAAGCCCGCGCTGCCTTCGCAAGAAGTGTTGCGCAACGCGCTCAGCGACATCCAGAAGCGCGGGTTCAATCGGCTGTATCAGGATGACCGCTTGCACGAGTTCTCCTCCCCGGAAACACTGCTGGATGTCGACTTTACGCGCCCGGTTTACGTAGTGGTGGACCGGCTGGCGGTCAGCCCGGACTCGCGGGCGCGCCTGGTGGACTCAATTGAGATTTGTTACCGCGAGGCCGGCGGGGAAGCGATTCTGGAATTCGTTGCCGATGCGACTGGGAATGCGGCAGAGCGCCTCGTATTCAACGAGCGATTCGAATGCAAGAACGACGGCACGCTGTACCAGGAGCCAGAGCCGCGGCTGTTTTCCTTCAACAATCCCTATGGCGCTTGCCCGCGCTGCCAGGGTTTTGGCAACACGATCGATTTCGACTTGAACCTTGTTGTGCCCGACGCGAGCAAGTCTTTGGAGGAAGGTGCCGTCGAGCCCTGGAGCAAGCCGCGGTATAAGCCGCTGTTTCAAGAGCTAAAGAAATGGGCACGCGCGCAGGATATTCCCACGAACATTGCCTGGCGGCACCTGACCGCAGAACAGCGGAAGCTGGTCCTCGAGGGCGATCCGGAAAACGACTTCGAAGGCGTGAAAGGCTTTTTCAATTGGCTAGAGCGCAAGAAATATAAGCTGCACGTTCGCGTGTTTCTCAGCCGCTACCGCGGATATGCGATGTGCCCCGAGTGCGGTGGAACGCGGCTGCGTGCCGAAGCGCGCGCTGTGCGCGTGGCAGGGAGGTCGATTACAGAGATTTGCGCTCTCACGGTTAAAGAGGCGCGCGTCTTTTTTGCCGGTCTGCAGCTCACTGAAGCGCAAACGAAAATCGCGGACAAAATTCTAGAAGAAATTCGCTCGCGGCTGCAATTTCTCGATGAGGTCGGACTGGACTACCTTTCCCTGGACCGGCTGACTTCCACTCTTTCTGGCGGCGAGTCGCAGCGCATCCAGCTGGCGACCTCGCTAGGTTCGCACCTAGTGGGTGCTCTGTATGTCTTGGATGAGCCGTCGATTGGCCTGCACCCGCGCGACACGCAGCGGCTGATTGACATTTTGAAATCACTGCGCGACCTGGGCAACACAGTTTTGGTCGTCGAACATGATCCCGATACGATTCAAGCCGCGGATCACGTGATCGATCTCGGTCCAGGCGCTGGAGAACTCGGTGGCAAGCTGCTGTTCGCGGGTTCGTACGATGCCATGCTGGCTGAACATAAGTCGCTGACTGGGCGCTATCTTAACGGTGAGCTGCGCATCCCCGTGCCCAACAACCGGCACCGGCCGAGCAGCAAATTCCTGCGGCTTTTTGGGGCGACGCTGCACAATTTGCAGAATGTTGACCTGATGGTTCCGCTGGGAACTCTGACCGTGGTGACCGGTGTGAGCGGCTCGGGGAAATCCACGCTGGTCCACGACGTGCTGTACCGCGCGTTGGGCGCCAAGCGCAATGGCGGCAGCGTGAAGGAGTTTTGCGATCGTCTGGAGGGCGATAATCAAATCACCGATGTGGTGATCGTGGATCAGTCGCCGATTGGACGCACGCCGCGCTCGAACCCAGCGACGTATTTGAAAGCGTTCGACGCAATCCGCGAGGCGTTTGCCGACACTCCGGACGCCAAGCGCCGGGGCTACACTGCTGGGCACTTTTCGTTCAATGTGCCGGGCGGTCGCTGCGAAACGTGTCAGGGCGACGGAACGGTTACGGTAGAGATGCAGTTTTTGGCGGATGTGGAGCTCATTTGCGAGGAGTGCCGCGGCACGCGTTTCAAAAGCAGCGTGTTGGACGTGCGGTATCACGGAAAGAACATTCACGACGTGCTGGGACTCACGGTGCGCGAAGCGCTGGTATTTTTCGGCAACGTCCCCAAAATTGTTTCGAAGCTGAAGGTGATGAATGAAATTGGCCTGGGTTATCTTCGCCTGGGGCAATCGGCGACGACTCTCTCCGGCGGCGAAGCGCAGCGGCTGAAGCTCGCGTCCCACCTTACGCGAACGGAGAATAAGGGCATTCTTTACATTCTCGATGAACCGACCACCGGTCTGCATTTCGATGACATCACGAAGTTGCTCGCCGCCTTTCGCAAGTTGCTCGAATCAGGAGCGTCGCTGCTGGTCATCGAGCACAATCTCGATGTGATCAAGTCTGCAGACTGGCTGATCGACATGGGGCCGGAGGGCGGCGACATGGGCGGCAAAGTGATCGCCACGGGAACGCCGGAACAAGTCGCGCGCAATCAGCAGTCGCATACCGGACGATTTCTTTCTCGCGTGCTGCACGCAAATGGTCAGGCAAAACGCGCCGGGAATGGCGCATCCAAGTCAACAGGTCACCCGGCGGAAATGGCAAATGGAGCCGGCGTTCCTGGCATTGAACCATGAAGCATTTTCAATTGCGGGCAGGCGCACTTCTTCGGCCCCTGCTCTATTCCATCGCGCTTGTGATTGCGTTGCACGGACCTTTGGGACTGGGTTTTGCAGGCACGGCGTTGCCATTGCCGCAGTTCAGTGCGAAGCAATCTACCCAGGCGCGGCCGCAAAAAATAGCGAATCCACTCAACGATTTGCTCGATGAAGCGCAACGAGATATCGACGGCAACAACTTCGAAGCCGCGATAACGCCACTCCAGAAATTTATCGCAGAAAAGCCCGAGATTGCCTTTGCGCATTTCCAACTGGGTTACGCATACACAGCGCTGAAGCGCAGCGACGACGCGCGTGCCGAATACGAGCGCGCCATCGCGCTCGACGGCAAAATGCCCGAGGCTTATCTGAATCTGGGAATTCTTCTTTTGGACAAGCAAGAATATGCCGCTGCCGTTACCCCGCTGAGCAAAGCGGTGGAGTTGCTTCCAGCGCAAAGCCGACCGCGCTCCCTTCTGGCTGTTGCGCAGGACCGCTCGGGAGATCAAGAAGGTGCGGCGCGATCGTTCGAAGGTGTTTTGCATCTCGATCCGAATGACCTGACCGCGAACCACTATCTCGGCGACCTTGCTCTGCGCAGAGGCAAGCCCGCGGAAGCCGAGACGAGGTTTCGCCGCGCGCTCGGAATTCGTCCCGATGCGCCCGAATCGCTGCAGGGGCTGGCGCAGAGCCTGGAGGCGCAGAATAAGCCCGAAGCTGCAGACGCATATACCAAGTATTTGTCCGTGATGCCTGGAGATGAAGGCGCGCGGGCCTGCCTGATCCATTTGTTAGTGAACGCGCAGGAGTATGAGGCTGCCCTTACCGAACTCGACCGCGCCGATGCTGGGAAGCCACCATCGCTGGACTCGCTGCGGCTTCGTGCGGACATTCAGATTGCAGAAAATAAATTGGCCGATGCCGTCGTGACGCTGCAGCAGGCCATTACGTTAGCGCCGCGCGATGCTCAGCTAATCGGCGGCCTCGGCCGCGTCTACTTGCAGAAGCGCGATTTCCCTGCGGCGGAGAGAGGACTGAAGGCGGCCGTGCAACTCGACCCCAACAATCTGGTCTACTGGAAAGATCTCAGCGCGACCTACTACCTTTCGGGGAACTACCCCGGAACTCTCGCCACTTTGGACGTAATTGCAAAAGCAGAACCGCCCACTTCCGGAGCGTGGTTTATCCGTGCGCTCTGCTACGATAAGTTGCGTCAGTTCAAACCAGCGCTCGAAGCGTATGACAAGTTTTTGACATTGGAGCAGGGAAAGACGTCGGACCAGATCTGGCAAGCGCAGCAGCGCAGCAAGGTGTTGAAGCACATTTTGGAGGGGAAAAGATAAGCATGAGCCGCTGGGGGGCTAGCCTGCTGCTGATTT